>JBFMGU010000056.1:0-47147 GCA_040752415.1 Myxococcota bacterium | reverse complement strand
TCGTCGGTGAGGTGGCAACGTCCACGCGGCGTTGAACGATTGCACCAAAAGGCGTGGGGTTGGGGCGTGGCCGGAGGGTGCGTTGTCAACACGCTCGTCGGACACGCCGGGGCGGCCCTCTTCTCCACGCGGCATGTCACGATAATCATGACAAATGTAGCGATAATCGTGACGTGAGGTCGCGAGGGGGGGGGCCCGCCCGCCGTCCGCCCTCGCCACGCCTTTGGGACGACGCGACGGCGCTACTCCGTCACCAGGCTCATGAACATGTTGGCAATCTGATCGTGCCCGTCGGGATTGGGGTGGATGCAGGTGAGGTCGAACCAGCGCGGCGTGTTGGGGCCGCGGTAGCAGCGGTTCTCCGGGTCCTCGTTGTTGAAGCCGTGGCCGCAGAAGTGCTCCAGCATGAAGATCATGTCGGAGCCGGTATCCACCGCCATCTTCAGGAACTGCTCATTGGCCCAGATGACGAGGGAAGCCAGGTCCTCCGGGTGGTCCCACGGCTCGGTGAAGCCCGCCGCGCTCGCCGCCGGACACGAGCCCACGTCGCCCGTGCCGTCGGTGAACTCGAACATGTTCCCGAACATCACATAGACGCCGCCGGGGAACTGCGCCGGGTCCTTCAACGCCGTCACTGCGTCGCGCATCAGCGACACGAACTCCTGCACGTCGGCGTAGGCCTCGTTGTACGGGCTGTGCGCGTGGTCCTTGGTCAGCGCCGCAATGTCATTGCCGCCAATGGTGAAGACCACCAGCGTCTTCTTGTTGCGCTCCTCCGTCGGGAAACAGTCGGCGATCTGGGAGTTGTCGCGGAAGAGATCGTCGGTGCGCGCGCCCCACTTGGCGCACGACGCGAAATCCCCGCTGAACATCACCCCCGACACACCCGAGAGCGGATTGGACATCTTCCACGCCGCGCTGGGCGCGTCCAGGTTGAACCGCTCCGCCAACATGTCGGCGAGGCGCGCGCGGTAGTAGTCGCCGCTGGCCGTGGGAGGCGTGCCCACCGTGACGCTGTCACCGAGGAACACCACGCGCTCCACGCCCTGGATGTCCTGGTGGTTCGTCCCGTTGCAGTGGCTGCCGATGACGGGGTTGAACTGGTCGTAGTCGGGGCCGGGCTCGCTCGGGTCCCGCGCGATGTCCGCGAAGCAACGCTGGGCCAGCGGAAGTGCTCCTGCGTCCGTCGATGGCTGCGTGGCGTCGGGAGTGCCGGCGTCCGCGCGCACCGCCGCGTCGGGCCGTTCCGTCACCGCGGCATCCACCAGCGACGCGTCCCATGCCACCGCCGCGTCGCGCTCCTGCTCCGACGCATCACGCGCGTCACCCGCGTCCCGCTCCTCGGTGTGGATGACGCCGCCGTCGACGGTAGCGCTTGCTCCACCGGCATCCTCCGACGAGACCGACGCTGGCGGCGACGTGGTCTCACCGCACGCGTTCAACGCCACCACCATCAGCAGGTGCTTCCACGAAGGCTTGTGCATGGTGCTCAACCCCCACGACATACGAAACAAGAGTCAGCGCTCGCCCGACGGGGGCAGCAGGTAGCGGCCGATCATGCGGGCCACCTCGTGCACCACGGCGTCGTGGTTCTCCGCGAGCTCGGGCTCACGCATGGCGCGCGCCACCAGCGCATCAACCAGGATCACCAACGCGCGCGCGGCAGGGGCGGGATCCAGCGGGCGCAGCGTCGAGGCGTGGGCCTCCAGGAGTCCCTGCACCATCTCCGTGATCCGCTCCTCCTGCTCCCGCAGTGCCCGCGCAAAGGGCTCACTCTCAAAGCTCAATGCCGCAATGGCCCGCTCCAACCCGCGCTGCTCCACGCTGATCCGGATCCAACCCTTGATCAACGAGTGCAGGGCGGCCTTGAGGCCTTGTCCGTCGGCAATGGGGCTCTGGAAGGCCTGCGCCAGGGTCTCCGCGGAACGCTCGAAGAGCTGCTGCCGCAGGTCCAGGAGCAGCGACTCCTTGCTCGGATAGAAGTGGTAGAACGTCCCCACGCCCACGCCCGCCGCCTTGGCCAGCTCCGACACGCTCACGCGCGAGAAGTCCCGCGTCCGCAGCGCTTGCTGCGCCGCCTTGCGCAACGCCTCCATGGTCTCCGTTCCGCGCTGCTGAGAAGGCGCCCGCACCTTCAACTTGCTGTCCCGCGCCACTGCCACCATCGCGCACTCCCTGAAACCGAACCAGATTCGGGTTCTGTTTCTGGACTACCTGCGCGCACATGTCAATGGGATCCCGCAAGCGGTTGATTCTGCGGGACAAACCGTCACTCCGTCGGTGAACGGGCGTGCAGATCCGGGAAACCCCGCGGGCACGGTCGTGGAGCGGCGGCGGCGCATTGATGGGGTGGGAAGCGCGTGGAATCGTCGCGCGCCACACGTCAGGAATGGAGGTGGGTCGTGCGCATTCGTGAGCAGGGAAGGCCGCAGTCGGTGCAGACGCCGCAGAGCCCGGTGGCAACGCAGGTGGCGTTGCGCAATACGCAGAAGCCCGCCGCTGAGCAGGCACCGTCCTCGACGTCATTCTCGCGTTCCACCACCGCGGCGGAGGACCTGCGTCCGGCCGCGCACACGACGGGAACGTCCACCGTGGCGCGCGTGACCACGGGTCGCAGCCTGCCCATGAGCAAGGGCGCCACCGCCATCCCGGACCGCGCCACGTTCGAGAAGCTCGCACGTCGTGACGACGTCCCCGGGCAGCTGGGCGCGCGCGAGGTGAAGTTCCTGATGACGGGTGTCGACGGGCCGAACCCGCAGGTCTACTTCATCAACACCAACAACATCGTCTACCACTGGGACTTCATGACGGGCGGGCTGGGGAAGCCCATCACGCTCGAGGAGTTCAACGCGCAGACGTACTTCACCGACCACCGCAAGAACCTGGCGGGCTCCATCATCGCGCGCGACAACTTCGAGGGACCGCGCGGCCAGAAGGGCCTCTACACCATGGAGTTCTGGCCCACCGACCCCGTCAAGGCGCGGCACGTCGCCATTGCCTTCAAGGCCATCAAGAAGGCCATGCCCTTCGCGGCGAAGAACCTGGCGTACCACCCCGCGGGCGAAACCCAGCAGGCGCTGGCCAACCAGGAGAAGAGCCAGCTGAGCCGCCTGCGCGTGAAGACGGTGACGACGGAAGCGCTGTTCAAAGGCGTCAACTACAGCGCCATGAACATGGGGGAAGGCTACGGCGTGCTGCGCGTGGTGGATCCCGCCAATCCCAGTGAGCGTCCCCCCAGCGTGCGCGACGTGGTGATCTTCAAGAACACGCCCAACGATCTCTCCCACGTCGGGGGAATCATCACCGAGGCGCCGCAGACGCCGCTCAGCCACATCAACCTCAAGGCCAAGCAGAACGACACGCCCAACGCGTACATCAAGGACGCCGCCAACGACCCGCGCATCGCCCCGTTCCTGGGCAAGCTGGTCCACTACAAGGTCACCCCCGACGGGTTCACCATCGAAGAGGCCACCAAGGCGCAAGCCGACGCGTGGCTGGAGAAGGTGCGTCCGCAGCAGACCACCAAGCTCCCGCGCAATCTCAACGTGAAGAAGCTGGTGACCCTGGAGGACCTGGCGCACAAGGACTTGTCGTCGGTGGGAGCCAAGGCGGCCAATGTGGCGGAGCTGCGGCGCATCCTCCCGCCGGGCATGGTGCCCAACGGCTTTGCGGTGCCCTTCCACTTCTACGACAGCTTCATGAAGCACAACGGTCTCTACGACGAGGCCACGCGCATGATGGCCGACCCGCGCTTCAAGGAGGACCCGGCCGTGCGCGAGGAGATGCTGACGGCTTTCCGTCGGAAGATCCGCCGCGCCGAGGTTCCGCCCGACATCTCCGCGATGCTGAAGGCCAAGCAGGCCGAGTTCCCCGCGGACCAGCCGCTGCGCTGTCGCTCCTCGACGAACAACGAGGATCTCGAGGGGTTCAATGGCGCGGGCCTCTACGACTCGTACACGCACCGCCCCGACGAGGGCGCGCTGGAGAACACCATCAAGCAGGTGTGGTCCAGCCTGTGGAACTACCGCGCGTACGAGGAGCGTGAGTTCTACCGCGTGGATCACCTCACCGCGGCCATGGGCGTCCTGGTGCACCCCAACTTTGACGACGAGACGGCCAACGGCGTGGCGGTCACCAAGAACATCTACGACCCCAACTGGAAGGGCTTCTACGTCAACGTCCAGGTGGGCGAGGAGCTGGTCACCAACCCGGAAGGCGGCGCCACGCCCGACGAGTTCCTCATCTCCGCCATTGGCCCCCACGGCGAGTTCGAGACGCAGTACGTGAAGCACTCGAACCAGGTGGAGCAGGGCAAGACCATCCTCACCGAGGCGCAGGCGCGGGAATTGACGTCGGTGATGGAGCGCATCCAGGCGCACTTCCAGCGCGTGTACGGCAAGGAACAGGACAAGTCCTTTGCCATGGACATCGAGTTCAAGATTGGCAAGGACGGAAAGCTGGTGGTGAAGCAGGCCCGGCCGTACGTCGACTGAACGTCACGCCGCCGCGCGCTGCTGCGTGAAATCCGCGATCTGCTGGGCCACCCACTCCGGTGCGTCGGCGGGGAGGTCATGGCCCGCTTCCGGGTGGATGCGCAGCTCCGCGCCATAGCGCGCCGCGAGCTTGTGCGAGCACACCGTGCTCACGAGGCCATCCTGCTGCGAGGTCAACACCAACGTGGGAACGGGCAGGGCACGGGGCGCGCGCCACGTCGACGCCGCCACCAGCTGCACCGCGGCGTTGCGGACGGATACCGGGTGCTCCGTGGCGTAGCGGGCCCACTCCTCGGCGAGGCTGCTGGCACGGTCACCCTGCAGGCGGGTGGTGAGGCGGAGGATGATCTGCTCGCGCGTGCGCAGGTCGGACGTCATCACCGCGCGCGCCACGTCGGAGAGCGCGGAGAGCGACATGCGTTCCCACGGCGTGCTCACGTTGGATGCGCTGGTGTTGATGAGCACCACGTGCTGGAAGTCGCGCGGGTGCGCGTAGACCCATTGCTGCGCCACCATGCCGCCCAGCGAGATGGCGACGAGGTGCCAGGGGCCGGGATGCGCATCCCTCAGGCGCAACCAGCGCTCCCGCGTGTCCTCGGTGGTGGCCTCGATGGTGGGCGGGGCAGGGCGGTGATGCTCCGTGCCAAAGCCCGGCAGGTCCAAGAGGTGTGCGTGCCCGTCGGGGATGGCGCCCATCAGTGTCGACGGAAAGGTGCCCCAGTGGCGTTGTTCCCGGGTGAGTCCGCGCAGAAAGAGCCAGTGGCTGATCATGCACCGTTCCTACGCACCTGCTGCACCGGAGCACAAGCGCGCGGCAAATGGACCTATAAGGAGCCCATGCCCCGTTGGTCCCGCGCTGCCATCGTTCTCGTCGTCAACGCGCTGGCCTGCTCCGCGCCCGTGGATACGCCCAAGCCCGCGCCGCATGCGCTGAAGTGGTTGGAGCGCGTGGACCAGGAGCGCGTCAATGCCGAGCTGACGACGTTGCTGCAGGGCTACCTGCGGGTCGACACCGCCAACCCGCCGGGCAATGAGACGGAGGGCGCGCGGTATCTCGCAAAGGCGCTGGAGCAGGAAGGCATCCCGTACGAGATCCTCGAGTTCGCGCCTGGACGCGGCTCGCTCGTCGCCACGTTGCCAGCCACGGGAACCGCGACGGCGGGACCGCTCTGCTTGCTTTCGCACATCGACGTCGCCACCGCGGAGCCCGAGCGCTGGCCGCAGGACAAGGGTCCATTCTCCGGCGCCATCGACGACGGGATGTTGTGGGGCCGCGGCGCACTGGACATGAAAGGCATGGGCGCGTTGGAGCTGGTCACGTTCCTGTGGCTCAAGCGGCTGGCCGTTCCCCTCACGCGCCCGGTTACGCTCATCGCCGTTGCCGACGAGGAATCCGGGAACCAGGGCATGAAGTTCCTCGTCGCGAATCACTGGGACAAGCTGCGGTGTGAGCACATGGTCAATGAAGGCGGGATGCCCATCCGGGATCTCCTCCTCGAGGGCCAATCCGTGGCGGCCATCTCCGTCGCCGAGAAAGGTGTGCTGTGGGTCCGCATGACGGCGCACGGTGAAGCCGGTCATGGATCGACGCCGTTGCCGGGACGCGCGCCGGAGCGTCTCATGCAGGCGGTGCAGAAGATCCAGGCGCGAAAGATTGAAGCGCGCGTGGACCCCTCGCTCGTCGAGATGCTCCAGCAGGTGGGGCGGAGCAAGGGTGGCGTGTTGGGATGGGTGCTCCAGAACCCTGAGCCGATCATGCCGCTCATCACCTGGGGACTCATGCGACAACCCATGACGCGCGCCGCGCTCACCGACACCGCGAACATCACCGGTTTCTCCGGCGCGCTCGAGCCCAACGTGATTCCCTCGCAGGTGACCGCGCAGATCGACTGCCGGCTGCTTCCGGGCACCACGCCGGAGCAGATGCTGGAGCGGCTCAAGGACGCGGTGGACCACGATCCCAACATCACCTTCGACGTCATCGCCGCTTCGCCCGCCAACGGGAGCACATGGGATGACCCGTTCTTCCGCGCGCTGGCCGCGCACGCCACGGCGGGTCGCAGCGACATGGTGGCGGGACCGGTGCTCAGCGTGGGCTACACGGACTCGCTGCTGGCCCGACCGAAGGGAACGCGCGCGTATGGCTTCGTCCCCATCGAGATCCCGCAGGAGCTGGCGGCCACCATGCACGGTCGCGACGAACGGGTGCCATTGCGCGCGTTGCACCAGGGCCTGCGCGTCCTGATGGGGGCCGTTCTCGAGGTCAGCACCGCGCCGTGATCAGCGGATCTCGAGGTGGAAGTGGTCGTGGTGCCGCGCGTCGGAGTCCGGCGTCAGGATGAGTCGGAAGATCCCCGAGACCTTCAGCTCCTTCACCACCTTGCGCAGCCACTCCCGCTTCTCACGGCTGCGACCATTCCAGTCGCGCTGGATGTTCACCGGCTCCCCGGTGGCGCGCTCAAAGCCCTTCACGTCGAGGGCGCGGCCCGTGGCGTGCGCGCTGAGCCGTGAGCTGCCCGCAATCCCGCGACAGTTGTACGTCCCCACGTGCTCCACCTCGACGATGTCCAGGCGCGCCAGCACCTGCGTCATGCGGTCCACCGCGTCGGCCATCTCGCAGCTGACCAGCAGGTGCTCCGCCAGGCGCCGTCCCGTCTCGCGGTAATCCACGCCGTGGACGGGAGAGGCCAGCAGGATGGGCGTGTCGATCTGGCAGGTCCGACGACTCTCCCCGAGCGTGGTCTCCGCGTCCGCCATGTCCGGTCGACCGAAGTCCAGATGCCGGTCACGCAGTCGCGCGGTGCACTCCGTCTCCGGCGCGGGCGTCCCCAGGTCCGGCATGCACACCAGGCGCTCCGTGGCGGGGGCGCGGTGGCGGCTCGTCGTGGTGCAGACGTAGCCGTCGCGACAGCCCGTGGGCGTCAGGTGCAGCGCGCAGCGGGACATGCAGATGCCGTCGGTGGGCTGCTGCGGATTGGCCACGCACATGGTGTCGGAGAAGAGATCTCCGCGACGATCCGGGCAGGATCCGTTGCACCGCATGGTGCAGAGCCCTTCCGGGTAGCCCTGCACCGGGAGCAGGCAGAAGCCGCCCTCGAAGGTGCACTCCGCGTCGGAAACGCACGGGCCGCCAATCCAGCCCGCGTTGATGACCACCGGCGTGCCCAGATCCTCGTCGTCAATGGCGTCGACAGGCTCGGGCTGGTCGGGAAGCTCGGCCTCGGCGGCGGCGTCGGGGACGGGCGTGGCCTGGTCCAGCTCCTCCACCCACGACACGACGAGGTTGAGGCCGCCGGCCACGGCAACGGTCATCAATGCAGCCAGCAACCACGCCCGCATGGTTCCTTCAGCGGATGAGCTGCGCCAGCAGGTTGAAGCTCTCGCGCTCCTCGGCGGAGACGCGCCCGTCCGACTTGATGACGCCCTCCGCGGCTTTGAGGAACATCAGCTTGTGCTCCGGCGGGATGGAGGTGGGATCCACGCTCTCCTCGTCGGGCGGGCTCTTGAGCCATCCCTCCACCTGCTGCGCCTCCTGGGGATCCAGGTGGAGGCGACGCACCAGCTTGTGCACGAAGTCGCGCTCGGGGCCGCTCACCTTGAGGTCTGCCCAGGCGAAGGAGCAGACAAAGCGCATGAGGCGCATGCGGTCCTGGTGGTTGAGTTGGTCGAGCATGGGTCTCCCGGGGGGCTTCGGCCCTGGTGATAACAACGTGGCCGGTGGCGTCAGGTGTGGCTGAAGCTGGGGCACCCTAATGCCGCTTTGAAGGACGTCAAGGCTCGGTTGGACACGGGATCCGTCCCAGTCCTCGCCGTGCTACCGGTTGGGCATGCGCCTGCTCCGTCCCATCCCGGCCCTGCTGGGCCTCCTTCTCGTCTCCCAGGACCTCCACGCCCACGCCCGCCTGGTGTGGCCCACACCGCGCAGCCAGAGCGACAGCCTCAAGACCGCGCCCTGCGGCAACGTGGCCCCCGGCACCGAGCGCGAGGAGCTCGTGGCGGGCACGCAGCTGGAAGTCTCGTTCGAGGAGACCATCAACCATCCCGGCTGGTTCCGCCTGGCCCTGGGCACCGCCGACGACGAGGGCTTCGACGAGAACATCATCCTGGATGACATCCCGCACTCCAACGTGGGGACCGCCACGCGCAGCAACCCGCGCCCCTATGACGTCACCATCACCGTCCCCAACACGCCGTGCGAGGAGTGCACCCTGCAGCTCATCCAGGTGATGACCGAGGGGCCGGACCCCACCACCACGTCGGGCTACCCGGAGTACTACTCGTGCGCGGACATCCGCATCGTGGCGGGTTCGTCGTCGGGGGACGGGGGCGCGGGCGGCGCGTCCAGCAGCAGCGGCGGCACCACGTCCAGCACCAGCAGCGGCGGTGGAGACAGCGGCGGCTCCGACGACAACGGCGGCACGGGCTGCTCGGCGTCCGGCACCGCGGGCCTTGGCGTGCTCCCGCTGCTGGTGTTGTGGCGGGTGCGTCGACGTCGGTGAGGGCTACTTCAGCTCCCGCGTCAGCTTGAGCGTCTCCCCCGCCACGATGGTGACCGTGAACTTCGTGCGCAGGCCTTCCTCGTCGTTGACGAGCTGGATCTCATGCTGCCCGGCGGGGAGCGGCATCTCCAACACCGGTGTGTAACGACCCGTGTCCTTCCCGTCGACGGAGAGGCGACCCCACGGCCGCGTGTGCAAGGTGAGCTTCCCCACCCCACCGGCGGCGGGGGTCTCCGCGCGCGGCGGCGGCCGGCTCTCCTTGCGCTCATTCCGCGTCTTTTCATGACGTGAGGGCGGTGGGTCCGCGGGACGCTGGCTGGTCAACGTGAAGTTCAGTGCCGACGGAGCACGCGCCGCCAGCAGGGACTGCTCCACGCCGGCAAAGTCCTTGAGCTCCACGCGCAGCTGCACGGGCGTGCTGCCGGAGAGCGTGATCTTCGTGGGCGTGCGACCCACCACCTTGCCATCCAGCAACACGGTGGCTCCCGGCGGGGTGGTGGTCACCGGCACCACGACAGCGGCCGGCGTCAACGTCAGGCTCAGGCGCTCCGTCTTCCCGCCCTCCAGCACCATCACCTTCTTCACCGGCTCCATGCCCGCCAGCAGCACCTCCAGCTCGACGGGGCCGGGCGGAAGATCCCGCACCACCAACGGCGTGACGCCGGGATAGGTCCGTCCGCTCCACGTCACCGTGGCGCCGGCGGGTTCCGTCTCGACGATGAGGTTCGCCAGCGCCAGGGTCACCGCGGGTGCTGGCGTCGTCTCCACGGGGCGTGTGAGCCACCATCCTCCCGCGCCCAGCAACCCGGCCACCCCCACCACCGCGGCCACCAGGGGCGTGCGTGAGGGCTTGGCCACCGTGCGCATGCCCGAGGGTGTGTGCGGCGTGACGGTGGTGGCGCCGCCCAGCATGTCATCGGTGACGGCGTGCGTCTCACCGGCCACGCGGGCAATGACGTCGTTGATCTCCTCGGTGGTGACGGCCTCCGCCAGCTCCTGCGCCAGCTTCCCGAACGTCTGCTGCGCCTGCAGCTCCGCGGCCAGCTCCGCGGCAAACAGGCTGCGCATGAACGCGGCCACCTGCGGCTGACCACAGTGCCATCCCTGCGTGCGGGAGAGGTCATCCAGCGCGTGTGCGAACGACGACGCGTCCTGCCAGCGGTCCGACGGGGCGGGAGCCAGCGCGCGGTACACCACCGCCGCCACCTCGGGAGGCACCTGCACGCCCACGTCCTCGAACCGCGGGAACGCCCCCGAGGCCACGTCCTGGATGATCTTCAGGTCATTGTCGCCGGTGCGCATGCGACGCATGGTGATGAGCTCATGCAGCACCACGCCCATGGCGTAGATGTCCATGCGCTGGTCCACCGCCTCACCCAGCACCTGCTCCGGGCTCATGTACCGGGGCTTGCCCTTGATGGAGCCGGTGAGCGTCTGCGTGGAGCGCTGCGCCGCCTTGGCAATTCCAAAGTCCGCCAGGCGCACGCTGCCGTCGTAGGCCACCATGATGTTCTGCGGGCTGACGTCGCGGTGGATGATGCCCATGGGGCGGCCGGTGGCGTCGGTCTTCTGGTGCGCGTAGGCCAGGCCCTGCAACGCCTGACTGACGACGTGGACCGCCAGCTCAAGCGGCACGCGCACGCCCGCCTTGATGGCCCGCGCCAGCACGGAGTTCAGCGGCTGCCCGGCCACGAACTCCATGGCGATGAAATACACCTCCGCGTGGCGACCGAGGTCCAACACCTGCAGGATGTTGGGATGCGTCAACGTGGAGGCGATCTTGGCCTCGTCGATGAGCATGGTGGCGAAGGACTGGTCGGAGGCCAGGTGCGGGAGCACGCGCTTGATGGCCAGGGGCTTGGCGAACCCCGCGCTCCCCACCGCCACGGCCCGGAAGACCTCCGCCATTCCGCCCGCGGCAATCCGCTCCAGGAGCACGTATCGACCAAGCCGTTGCATGCCGCCTTCCGCCAAGGAGAGCCGCCACCCTAACCGACGCATTGCCCACGCGTCTTGTGTTCCCGACCCGTGCAGCCTTGGACGGAGGCGGGGGCTTCCGAGCCCCGTTCTTCCGCCCTCCCGAGGGGTGGTCTACGCTGCGCGCCTGTCCGCCATGGCCTCCGTCGTCACTCCTCCGGGCCCGCCCCATCGCGCCGTGCAGGTCCCCGGGTACGCGGTCCTGGCGTTGCTGTGTCGCGGAGCCATTGGCGACGTGTACCTGGCCCGACGACAGCCGCTGGAGCGCCGCGGCGCGCCGGTGGTGCTCAAGCGTTTGCGGACGGAGCTGGAGGCGGACAGCCAGTTCGTGGAGTTGTTCACGCAGGAGCAGGGACTGGCGCGGCTCATCCAGCATCCCAACGTGGTGGAGATCCTCGACGTGGTGCAGGCGCCGGGCTGCCACGCGCTGGCCATGGAGTTCCTGGATGGGCGCAACCTGCTGCAGATGGCGTGCGCGTGTCGGGCCCAGGGGGCGTTCATCCCGCTGCACCTGCTGGCGCACGTGATGGCGGAGACGCTGGCGGCGCTGGAGCATGCCCACACGCTGCGCGGCCCCGACGGAAGACCGCTGGAGATGGTCCACCGCGACGTCAGCCCCGACAACGTCGTGGTCACCTACGACGGGCGCGTGAAGCTGGTGGACTTTGGCGTGGCGCGGGTGGCGGGCTCCCGCAGCGACACGCGTCCGGGGCAGCTCACGGGCAAGGTGGTCTACACGGCGCCAGAGGTGCTGCATGGCAGTGGCGTGGATCGTCGCGCGGACATCTTCTCCGCCGGCGTCACGCTGTACGAGTGCATGACCCACGTCTCACCGTTCTGGGGCGGCAACGCGTGGGAGCTGGCCAACGCCATTGCCACGCAGTCACCGGTGCCGCCGCGCTCCATCAATCCCGCGGTGAGCGCGGAGCTGGAGCACATCTGCCTGCGCGCGCTGGAGAAGGACCCCGCCCGGCGCTTCCAGACCGCGGCGGAGATGCGCAGCGCGTTGATGCAGCTCGTCGTGGCGAGCGGGCGCAGGGTGGGGCAGCGGCACGTGGCGGCGTTGATGGAGAGCCTCTTCCCGCCGGCGCGCGACCGTGTCCGCCAACGCGTCACGGGCTTGCTGCGGGCCACCCTCCCTGGCCGCGTGCTGGAGGCTGACGCCGCCACCGGCGGAGGCGTGCTTTCCGACGCCACCATCCGCCCCGAGGGCATGGACGCGCCTGCCTCCAATGTCGCGCGCACGCAGCTGTTGCCCCGCCCGGACCTCACCGCCGAGGAATCCGCATTTCTCGACGGCAGCGGTGCCACCAAGCCGGACCTGGTGCTCTCCGGCGCTCGCCCGGGCACGCATGGCGACGAGGTCCAGACCCGCTCCGGCGCGGCGCCGACCCGTCAGCTCCATCCGCGGGAGCTGCGCGAGGCACTGAAGCGTCTGCAGGAAGCGCCCACGCCCGTGCTCCCTCCAGCAGAAGGGAACATCCCGACGGTGCAGCTCTCCGTGGCCGAGGTGCGCGCGGGTCTGGACGCGGATGACTTCAGTCCGGCGCCCACGCGACGCATCCATGAGACCGAGCTGGCACTTGCCCTGCGCCACGCGCGCAAGCCGGATGCGCTCATCCACGACGAGTCCACGCTGGAGCTGCCAGAGCCCACCGTGCGGCTGTCGTCGGAAGAGCTGGACGCGGTGAGGAACCCACGAGGCCCCGTTCCCATGGCGCTGGAGGACCTCGTGCACACGGGGGAGCGCGAGGCCCTCATGGCACCTGAGGCGCGAGCGGCTCGGGAGGAAGCGGCGCAGGAGGTGGGGCAGGCGCTGAGGGAGGCGCGCCAGGACGCGCAGCGGGCCGGATTGGAGGCCATCTCCGCCAGGCTGCCGCGCGCGTCCAGCCGCATCATCCCTGCCGCGGAAGTGGTGGACTACCAGGAATCCGACGTGCGCTGGTGGACCGGCGACGCGCTGGAGGAACACCTGTTTGACGACGTGGGGGCCGCGGGGAGCGCGCCCATTGAGGGGGCCAGGCCTCTGACCACGGGTGCGATTTCGGCCGTTCCCGGGCGCAACGCGGCGCAGGTGTACGTGCCCCCCTCATTGCGAGGGGCCGAGCTGGCCACGTCCACCGAGCCGGTGCGGCGGCCGGCGCGGGCGGTCCCGCCACGTCGGAGCAACGTCCCCTACGTGGTCCTGGCGCTCTTGATCGCGGCCGGAGTGTTGGCCGCGCTCATCCTGATCCGCTGATGCTTCGCCAAGCCCCGGCCAAACGGTGAGCCAACCTGTCCAGCTGGACGGTACTCCCGCATGCACCATGAGCACCGTCGCCCGCGCCCGTTCCCTCCCCAGGCCCCGCTCCCGCGCCGCGGAGAAGGTCCTCCCGCAGTCCTCCGTGCCCGCGTGGTCCCCGGACCTGGTCACCGTGGCGTTTCCCAAGCGCCCTGGCCGCCGCCCGGCGCTGCGCCGCGTGATGACCCGCCCCGAGCTCGCCGCGGCCAACCTCGCGCTGCTGGACGCCATGGCGGACCGCGTTGGCGCCACCCAGCGGGAGCTGCAGGTCCTCCGTCACCTGTCCCGAGGTCGCACGCTGGCGGAGATTGCGCGGGTGCTGCGCCTCTCCGTGCGCACCGTGAAGTTCCACGAACTGAACCTGCTCAAGAAGCTGGGGCTGGACGCGCGCGTGGAGCTGATGCGCCTCCTGCTCTAACCGGCTCGCGACGCGACGCTAACGACCTCCGCCTGTCATGACGGTGTCGCTGCGGGGGCGGACTCATACCCCGCGTCGCGCAGTGCCTCGACGAGCTGCTCCACCGGCGCGCTTTCCACGTCGTGACGCACCAGCACGCGACCCTCGCGCATCCGGACGTCCACCTGCCTCACACCGGTCACGGCCTTCAGCGCGCGGTTGACCCGGCCCATGCACGAGCCGCAGGTCATTCCCTCCACGTCCAACATGGTCTCTCGTTCCATGGTGTCTGCTCCTTGTGACGACGGGTTTCTCCCGTTTCACCCGTGCAGACGCAGGCGGTCCCGGTCCCTTACACCGCCCCGTGGGCCTTGCAGGTGCAGTCCACGCAACCATGCTCCGCGCAGGTCCCGCACGACGCCATCACGCGCTCGCGCAGCGCATTGCGCGCCCGGTGCAGGCGGACACCGGCGTTGTTGGCGGTGATGCCGGCCTCGGTGGCGAACTGCTGCACGGGGACGCCTTCCACCTCCACCCGACGCAGCGCATCCGCGTACTCAGGCTTGAGCGTGCTGGCCAGGCGTCCCACGCACTGGCACACCGCGTCGTGGATCTCCACGGTGGGCTTCTCCGCGGTCTCCAGCTCGCTGGCCAGGCGCTCCAGCGCGCTGCTGGACGCGCCCCGACGACGGAAGTGGTCCACCACGGCATTGCGCAGCACGCGGTAGAACCACGCCACGGCGGATTCCTGCTCGCGCAGCGAGGGGAGCCGTTCCAGGCCGCGGGCAAATGCTTCCTGCAGGATGTCCTCGGCCACGGCGCGGTCGCCCACCCGTCGCTCCAGGAACGCCAGGAACTCGCGGTGATTGTGCACCAGGGTTTCCACCACGTCGGGCGGCAGGTTTTCCGGGGATGAGGCCATGGTGTCCTCGTACAGGTCAGGGTGGATGCGGGCAACCGGGGCGGAAGCGTGGACGTGGTGCATGCGTGTCTCCTCCCCATGCTGACGCAGCACCCTGCCGCGCCTTACACCCGGATCCGGGCAGGGCGGTTGGTGCTTGTCCGCGCGTCGCTGTCGCCTGAATTCCTGTCAGCCGGGGCCTACCAACTGGTGACGGAGGCTGGCATGACGACGAGGCACGTGACGGGTCTGCTGGTGGCGCTCTGGGGTGTCTTGCTGGGCGGAGCCGCGTGGGCGCAGGACGCGGAGAAGGAACCGGCGTCCCCGTACGAGGCGCAGTTCATGGCGGACATGATCGTGCATCACAACAGCGCGGTGGAGATGGCCCGTTTGTGCGTGTCCAAGGCGGAGCACCCGGAGCTGGCGGCGCTGTGCGACCAGATGGCCACCGACCAGGTCCGCGACATTGACGACATGCGCACGTGGCTGGACACCTGGGGCTCGGAATCCGGTGGCGTCGCGGAGGAGATGCTCTGCCCGTCCGCGCACGAGGGCATGGGAGGCGCCATGGCGCTCCTGGGTGACCTCGAGGGCAAGGATTTCGAGGAGGCGTTCCTCACGTTCATGATCCAGCACCACCGTGCCGCGCTGGAGACCGCGGGCCGCTGCATGACGGAGGCGGACCACGCGGAGCTGGTGGGGCTGTGCAACAACATCGTCGTCACGCAGAGCGCCGAGATCCACGTGATGCGTCAATGGTTGGCGCGCTGGTTCGAGGTCTGTGCGTGACATGGTCCACGCCGAGGAGGCGGGAGGTTCACCATGGTGGCAGGTCAGGCTGGTCCGCAGGCGGGAAAAGGCGTCACGGCGATTGTCGGCGGCGACATGCAGCAGTGCATCCAGGAGTGCACCAACTGCCATGATGTCTGCCTGACGACGGTGCAATACTGCCTGCAGAAGGGCGGCAAGCACGCCGAGCAGAATCACATCCGCTTGCTCCTGGACTGCGCCGAGATCTGTCGCACCAGCGCGGACTTCATGATCCGCGGCTCCGAGCTGCACACCGCAACGTGCAACGCGTGCGCCATCATCTGCGACAAGTGCGCGGAGGACTGCGAGAAGTTCGGTGACGACGCGCAGATGAAGGCATGTGCGAATGCGTGTCGTCGCTGCGCGGACCTGTGTCGGCAGATGGCCGGCGCCAAGGCCTGATCATTTCCGCACGTCGTTGCGTACCAGCGCTTCCCCGCCAAAGGTCATGGGGGCGGGATCTCCGTCGTCGAGATCGGGCTGCTGCGCGTTGCGCACGGCCTCCAGGTGGAGATGCGGTCGACTCGTGTTGCCGGAGTTGCCCACTTCCGCCAGCACATCGCCTTCTCCCACGTCGTCACCGGGCCGCACGCGAACGCTGCCCTGCCGGAGATGC
The DNA here is from genome assembly GCA_040752415.1 of Myxococcota bacterium. Classification (GTDB taxonomy): domain Bacteria; phylum Myxococcota; class JACRCW01; order JACRCW01; family JACRCW01; genus JBFMGU01. The sequence continues at coordinate 31,173 of JBFMGU010000056.1, read as the reverse complement.
GCCATCAGCACCTTCACGCCCAGGCACTCCACCACCACGTGGTTCCCGGCCGGCCGCTGGGGATCGCGGTCCGGAGGTGTCAGGTCGGGAAGGTCGTTTTCCGTCGTCACCACGGTGCCGCGGCAGGGACTGTGCACCGGCCGACCGAAGATCGGGTAGTCGCGGGGCTCCCCGTCGGTGAGGGCGTTGATGCTGCGGCCCCAGGCGTTGAGCTGGTTGATGTCCAGGGCGTAACGCTGCGCGTGCACGTCGTGGTGCTGGTTGAGGAGCGGGCCGCTGCCGCCGTGGCTCACGTAGAAGCGACCCTCGCGCAGCGGGAAGGACAGCTCCACGGCGTTGCCGGGCGCCCGCCGTTCCAGCAGCGCGTTGACGAGGAGCCAGAGCAGAGGGAGGGCCATCAGCGCGTAGCACACCACCTGCACCACCAGGGCGGAGCGGGGCACGGAAGGTGCGGTCTCACGACGGATCCACGACGTGGTGGCCGCCGCCAGGAACCCCACGGGGAGCGCGTAACGCAGGGGATAGCCCAGGATGTCCCAGCGGCCGGCGACGTAGAAGAACATCGTCGTGGAGAAGGCCAACAGCACGGTGAGCCACCACGGGAGCAGGTGCCGGGAGCGCGGGAAGCAGATCCACGCGCACACCGCCGCGGGGACAATCACCTGCGCGGTGAGGACGGCCAGCACCACGGGCGCGTCAGATCACCACCGAGCACTGGCTGCCTTCACCCCCCTTGGGCGCGGGCGCCTGCGCGGGCCGGTTGCGCACCACGCCCTGACGACGCACGTCGCCCTCGATGACGTCGACCAGCATGCCCACGCGCGGATCCTCCGTCTTGATGTAGCCCAGCAGGCGCGACTTCCCGTTCCCCACGTCGGCGCTGCTGGTGACCGCGCCGCTGTCACCGTTGGAGAGCGAGAGCGTGGCGCCGGCGGCGGGCGGCGGACCCTCCACCTCCACCGCAATCAGGTAGCGACGTTGCTTCATGTACGTGTCAATGCGCGCCACCACCTCCTGGCCGATGTAGCAGCCCTTGGCGAAGTGCAGCGTGTCGACGAGACCGGCCTCCAGCGGGCTGTGCTCCAGGTTCATCTCCGGTCCGTACAGGGGCAGGCCCGCTTCCAGTCGCAGCGCGTTGTACGCGTCGCCACCGCCGGGACGCGCGCCCTTGGCCACCAGGGCATCCATGAGTCGGGGACCCAGGCCCTCGGGGACAATGAGCCGCACGGTCTGCCCGCCCACCGGGTCCGCGCGCGCGGCCAGCACCTGCATCCCCGCCAGCTCAACCACCATGAGCTCGTGCAAGGCCGCGCTGGTCAGCAGGGTGGCACCCGTGACCTCCACCGCCTTGGGCCCCACGACGTCGATCTGCGTGGTGGCCGGCGTAAGGTTCGTGACGGTGACGTCCTCCCGCATGATGTAGCCGTTCATCCACTCGATGAGCGGATCGGCGCGGTCGGCGCTGCCCACCAGGAGATCCCCGTCGGAAGCGGCGTGCAGCACCACGCGGTCAACGATGCGGCCCTTGCCGGTGGTGAACACCGTGGCCACGCCCATGCCGTCGGGGACGTTGAGCACGTCGTTGGTGGTGAGGCGCTGCACCAGGTCGCGGCGGTCCTTGCCGGTGAGCTGCAGGCGTGCGCAGCGGGAGCGGTCCACGGCCAACGCGCCGGTTCGGCCTGCTTCACGCTCCGCCGCAACGTCGCCGTACGACGCCACCGCGCAACCCGTGGGCCCACACGCCTCGCCCCGACCGCCTGCCTTGCCGTGCCACTCCGTCATTGCCGCCATGGATTTCCTCCGTTCTCCGGGGGCGCGTTCTACTCCACGCCACCGCTGCTGGCCTTCTAGCCGCTGACGCTGGCCGGATCATGTGGGGGTGTCGTGATAGGTTGCCGGCATGATCCAACTCGTCAGGCGCTACACCCGCTGGCTCCACACCCGGTGGCCGGCCGGCGTGGTGGAGGCGCTGCCTGAGGTGAACGACGACGGCACCACCGGTGTCCCCGGCGTTCGCGTGGTGGGGGACCTCACGGGCATTCCGCTGCTGAAGTTCTCGTCCGACAGCGGCGCTCGCGCGGTCGAAGCCATTGCGCGGGAGCTGGAGGGCCGGAAGTCCATGGACCCGGACGTCGTCGACGTGGCCATTGTGGGCGCGGGCGTCTCCGGCGTGGCGGCGGCCATGGAGGCGGCGCGTCTGGGCCTCCGCTACCGCTTGTTCGAGGCCACCGAGCCCTTCTCGACGGTGGTGAACTTCCCCAAGGCCAAGCCCATCTACACCTATCCCACCGAGATGACGCCGGCGGGCCAACTCCAGTTCACCGCCACGGTGAAGGAGGCGCTCGTCGAGGAGATGGAGGCGCAGCGCAAGAAGGCCGGGGTGGAGGTCACGCACGCACGCATTGAACGGCTGGAGCGCAAGGGCAACGAGATCCACCTCCACCACGGCGACGGAAAGACGATCACCCGTGCCAGTCGCGCCGTGGTGGCCCTGGGACGGAGCGGCAACTTCCGCAAGCTGGATTGCCCCGGCGCCAACCTGGACAAGGTCTACAACCGCCTGCATGACCCGCGGGAGTTCGCCGGGAAGAACGCGCTCGTCGTCGGTGGCGGGGATACCGCGCTGGAGACGGCCATTGCGCTGGCCACGTGCGGCGCCAACGTCATCCTCAGCTACCGCAAGAAGGAGTTCGCGCGGCCCAAGCCGGAGAACGTGGAGAAGCTCAACGCGCTGGTGGCCGACCCGTCGGCGCGGGTTGGCGTCGAGAAACCGTCCAGCGAGCGCGTGACCACCGCGGCCACGCCGGAGATGCGCGGGGATCATCCGCCGGGGAAGATCACGCTCATGCTCGGGACCCAGCCCGTCGAGATCCGGGAAGGGGAGGTGGTGATTGCCGACGGAGCGGGGCGTCACAACGCGCACCCCAACGACGTGGTCTTCACCATGCTCGGGCGGGAAGCGCCGCTGGAGTTCTTCCGTCGCTCCGGGATTGCCATCCGCGGGGAGTGGACCGCCAGGCGCATCGCGTCGTTCAGCGCGTTCGTGGCGTTCTGCTGGTTCATCTACCTGTGGAAGGGCGGCGGCGTCGTCACCCAGAAGTTCCAGGAGCTCCACTGGTTCCCGTTCAACCTGTCCGTCGATCCCCAACAGGGACCGCTCTCCTGGGTCCTCTCCATCACGCTGCGACAACCGGGGTTCTACTACTCGCTCGCGTACACCACGTGCGTGGTGCTGTTCGGGTGGCGTCGCATCCAGCGTCGGAAGACGCCGTACGTGAAGCTCCAGACGCTCTCGCTCGCGGCGTTCCAGGTGCTGCCGCTCTTCCTCTTGCCGTACTTCATCCTGCCGTGGCTGGGCGCGGTGGGCGCGTTTGACGGCGGCGTCATGAAGACGGTGGCGGACAACCTCTTCCCCACCTGCAACTACGACTTCGGCCGCGAGTATTGGCGTGCGTTCGGCCTCGTGCTCGCGTGGCCACTGTTCATCTGGAACCTCGTCACGTACCAGCCCATGTGGTGGTGGTTGGGCATCTCGCTGGTGCAGACGTTCGTGATCATCCCGCTGATCATCTTCCGGTGGGGCAAGGGTGCGTACTGCGGTTGGGTCTGCTCCTGCGGTGCCCTCGCCGAGACGCTGGGCGACGCGCACCGTCAGAAGATGCCGCACGGCCCGGTGTGGAACCGCGTGAACATGACGGGGCAGGTGATCCTGGTCGTGGCGTTCCTGCTGTTCGGCCTGCGCGTGGTGAGCTGGACGTTCCCGCAAAGCAGCGTCGGACAGACCGCTCACGCGTTGCATGAGGGCCTGCTGCACGGCTGGGCGTTGGGGCCGGTGCCGGTGAACTACAAGTACGTCGTGGACCTCATGCTGGCCGGCGTGATTGGCGTGGGGTTCTACTTCTGGTTCAGCGGTCGTGTGTGGTGCCGGTTTGCGTGTCCGCTGGCGGCGTTGATGCACATCTACGCGCGCTTCTCACGCTTCCGGATCTTCGCCGAGAAGAAGAAGTGCATCTCGTGCAACGTGTGCACCAGCGTCTGCCACCAGGGCATTGACGTCATGAACTTCGCCAACAAGGGGCTGCCCATGCAGGACCCGGAGTGTGTGCGCTGCAGCGCGTGCGTGCAGAGCTGTCCCACCGGCGTCCTGACGTTCGGCCGTCTGAGTGGCGAGGGCATCCCGGTCTACGACAGGGTTGGTGCCTCGCTGGTGCAGAACCGGGAAAAGAAGGCGCAGGCGGCGCATTGAGCCTGAGCCCATGACTTGAGCACCTCCACCGCTTGTGGCGACGGGCTCGCATCCGCCACAAGTCTGATGAAGCGTCCCACACCCCAGCGCAACGCTGCAGGAACCCATGAGCGAATACCCCATCATCTACGAGGACGACCGTTCCGGCTCCAAGCCGCCCGTGCGCGCCGACAACCCCATCAAGGGGCTGCTCTTCGGCGTCGCGGGTGCGTCGGGGCTGGGCGCCATCTTCGCGGGTCTCTCCACGTCGGACTTCGTCAACCACCTCGACCGGCAGGTGCACCAGATTCACTGCTCGTTCATCCCCGGCGCGGGCGCGGAGCTCGGCGAGAGCGGGTGTCGCACGGTGATGATGAGCCCGTACTCCTCGCTCTTCCGCGAGAGCATGTGGGGCGGGTTGCCCATCAGCCTCTGGGCGCTGGCGGTGTTCGCGTATCTCATCTTCCGCTCCACGGAGTTCGCCCTCCGCCCCTCGCTGCGACGCAAGGAGACGTTGTTCCTCGTCGCTGCCACGGGCCTGCCGCTGATGATGAGCCTCATCTACGGCACGCTGGCCGCGGTGAAGGTGGGCGCCATGTGCAAGCTGTGCGTGGGCGTCTATCTCGCGTCGATGACGTCGTTCGGCCTGGCGCTGGCGGCGCATCTCAAGCTGCCGGAGGAGCACGGTTACGACCCCAGCGGCCCGCCCTACGCGCGCTGGTTCGGTGAAGGCGTGCTGTACGTGGCGGTGATGACGGTGCTCTACATGGTGGCCGTCCCGACGAGCGACAAGAGCCTCAAGGGCTGCGGCACGCTGGCCAAGAAGGATGATCCGCACGGGATCATGGTGCCGCTCTCGTCGGGGAAGGGTGGGACGCCCGCGGTGGCGGTGCTGGACCCGCTGTGTCCCGCGTGCAAGGCGTTCGAGGACCGGCTGGACACCAGCGGCCTCGTCGGCAAGCTCAGCCTGAACGCGGTGCTCTTCCCGCTCGACGCCAGCTGCAACTGGATGGTGAAGGAGAGCCTGCACCCGGGTGCGTGCGCGGTGAGCGAGGCCATGCTGTGTGACAAGGACGGCGCCGACCAGATCCTCGCCTGGGCCTTCGAGCACCAGGAGGAGCTGCGCGGGGAGGCCGCGAAGGATGAAGCCAAGCTGCGTCGTCGACTGGGCGAGGTGTTCCCCAAGGTGAAGGGGTGCGTGGGCAGCGCCGCCATCAAGAACAAGGTGAACAAGAGCCTGCGCTGGGCGGTGGCCAATGCGCTCCCGGTGCTGACGCCGCAGCTCTTCGTGGGTGACCGCCGCGTCTGCGACGAGGACACCGACCTGGGATTGGAGTACACGCTGGCCGCCATGCTCGCGGATCCAGGCAAGTCGACGGGGAAGGGAGGGAAGAAGTGATGAACGGACGTTACGTGGGGCTCCTCGTTGGGCTCCTGATCCTTCCCGCCATCCTCGTGACCGTGTGGCTGCGCAACGCGCAGGCGCGGCTGGACAACGCGGAGCAGGCCGCCAGCGGCGTGGCCATCGCCAGTGCGTCGGAGGATGCGTATTGCTCTCCGCAGCTCAAGCAGATCCTGCGACGCGTGGCCGGCGCGTGTGGTCTCCTCGAGGGCGGCGCGCGCGGGTGCAAGCCCACCGACGCCAAGAACGTGGCCGCGCTCTCCGGTGACGACTTCAACGCGCTGTTCAAGCCGCTCAACCACCGCGCCTCCATCATCCAGTTCGACGCCGACACCGGCGCCCTGGATGAGCCCGGCCAGCAACTCGTGGAGAAGGCGTGGAGCGACCAGCGCGGCGCCAGCTTCTTCTTCGTGGTCTCCCGCGCCAGCCCCGACGGAAATGCCGAGCGCAACCAGGAGCTGAGCCAGGAGCGCGCGCAGGCCGTGCTGCAGCACCTTGAGACCAGGTTCCAGGACCCCGACATCCGCAAGGAGGTGGGGCTCTTGTGGCTGGGAGAAGAGTTTGCACAGCTCACCGACGAGTTCTGCGCCTGGACGCGCAGTCGCGGGGGTGAGTGCACTGCCAAGGACATCAACCGGAGCGCGTTTGTCGCGTGGATCGATTGCGCCATCTGACCTTTCCCCTGCTGCTGCTCTCCCTGCTGGCCTGCGAGGACAACAAGCCCTCCGGGCCGGCGCCTGGCCGCTTTGCCGCGGTGAAAAGTGCTCCCGCCGAGGGTGCGCTGCGCTCGTTCTGTGAGAAGGCCTATCCGGGCCAGGGTGACGGCACGCGCAAGTACGCGCCCCCGCCGGAGCGCCCCATCCCCGGTGCCGCGCCCACGACGAGCGGGCAGGGCTGGCGCTGGGTGAATCTCTGGGCCACGTGGTGTCTGCCGTGCATGGAGGAGTTGCCGCTCTTGCAGAAGTGGAAGGACACGCTGGCCAAGGACGGCATCAACCTGCAGGTGGATCTGGTGAGTGTCGACGAGGATCAGGCTGAGCTCACCAAGGCGCTGCAGAAACCGATGCCCGGGCGCGTGACATGGATGCGTGCGGTGGCGGACCTGCCGGTGTTCCTGGATTCCGTCGGCGTCGACAAGGGCTCTCCCATCCCGGTGCACGTGCTGGTGGACCCCGCGGGCAACCTGCGCTGCGTGCGCGTGGGCTCCGTGCACGAGGGCGACTTCGGCACGGTGAAGTCCATTCTTTCCGGCGCGTGACCAACGCTTGACCGTCGGGCGGGGGTTGAGGATGGTCGCCGCCCCTGCGGAGGGTTGCGTCATGGACGTCATTGATGTCGAGCGGATGCTGAGCCTGCGGCCTGCCAGCGTTCGACCGCGCCTGTTCCCCGACGAGGCGCTGCTGCCGCTCTCTCCCGTGGACCTGCTCCCCGCGCTCACCGCGCCGCTCCTGGAGGTGCCCGCCGCGCTGGGGCCCTACCTGCCGGCGTGTTTCCGCGCGGCGCAGGGCGTGGATGCTCCGCTGGCGGTGGCCGTCGACGGCGTGGATGCGTCCGAGCGCGCCCGTTCCGCCGGTCTGCACGAGGCGGTGGGGCAGGTGCTGGAGCTGGCGCGTCAGGCGGCGTTCCTGGGGCCCTGGGTCATCCACGCGCGCCTCGGCGTCGTCGACGCGGAGGATGAGTCGCTCGTCGACCACGCGCGCGTGGCGGTGATGGCAGCCATGGACGCGGGTGCCACGTCCGTGGAGATGGGCGTGTTTGGCGACGCGGAGGTGGCCACGCCCCTGCTCGCGGACATGCTGCGGCCCGCGGCAGAGAACGGGCTGGGTGTCGTCGTGCGGTTGCTGGATGCGCACCAGGCGGAGGTCATGCCGGAAGCACTGCGGGGGACGCTCCCGGTGAGCGCGTACGTGGTGGGCCCGGGTCGTGCCGAGCTGCGCCGGAGGGATGCGCTGGCCGCGCGGCCGCAACCGCCGTTCCCCACGTGGGCCGACGGAACCGCCGTCATGGAAGCGCGCGTCCGCAAGGCCTTCCGCGACCGGCCCGCGCCCTCGGACGCTCGCACGCTCTTCGGCGAGGCGGCAGCGTTGCCGGAGGCGGACCGCGAGCGATTGGAAGCGCTGCTCTACGCGGAGACCGAGGAACTGCTGGAGACGCTGCGCGCCAAGGGGAGTGCCGGTCGCGCCATGGTGCGGCTGTCCCATCCTGAGGACTGATCAGCGTTGCCGCAATCCGTCCCGGAACGCCCACACCGCTTTGGCCTGCTCGGCTCTTGGCGTCGTCGAGACAATGCGCCCAAGCACCTGTGGGTCCAGGTCCGGGAGATGCGCGCTGCGAGGAACCTCCTCGTAGTCGTCGTCGACAAGCCTGTAGATGTGCAGGCCGCTCTTCATGGAGAGCCACACTTCCGGAATGCGCAGCCGCGCGTACACCTCGAGCTTCCGGGGCCCCACGCTCCTGAGGGCGACCTCGACCGCAAAGTCGGGCAGTTCCTTCTCGGTTCCAACACAGTAGCACTCGTCGGGTTCCAGCCCGGCCTTCTTCGCCTTGTCCTTGAACGTCTCGGAGCCGAAACCCAGGAGCGGGATCCGCAGCTCGTCGCCGTAGGCCTCCATAAGGCGTGCCAGGAACTTCTTCTGGTGTTCGTGACGACGGGAAGGGTTCATGATTTCCAGGGTTCCGTCGAGGTACGTCATACGGACGCCCCCGCTCTCGGCGACGGCTTCGCGCAGCGATGCGTAGACCTCCCAGGGAACCTTGTGCATGACCACGACCTGGTCCACGCCCTCGGGCGGCCCGGCCTCGGACTCTGCGGTTCGCGCGACAACCATGGCCGGATGATGCCGTCGCGGAGGAACCCATGCAATGCCGCCTTCCGACGTGACCAACCCGCCCGCTTGACCCACCGGACCATTTCTGGAAACCACGGCCACGTCGCCTAAACTGGCTCTGTCACAAGCACTTCCACCCCATGCGGGGCACGTGTTAGCAACCCGCTCCCCCTGCTGGCCCCCTTTGGGCCGGAGGCGTCTGGCATCCATGCGCATCAAGAACCCATCCCGACTGGGAACCATCCTCTGCCTGGGCACCGCGCTGCTGCTCGGGTCCGTGGCGCACGCGCAGGAAGACGGTGAGCCGCCCCTCGACGAGGAGCCCCTTGAAGAGCCGGAGACGGACAAGCCGGCCACCAAGCTGCCGGAGAAGCCCTCGCTGGCGCCGGAGAAGGCACCCAAGGCCAAGGAAGCGCCGCCCGAGGACCTGGCGCCCACGCCGGAGCCCGCGCCGCGCGCCACCGTGGAGAAGACCAAGGTCTACCTGCTCCCGTACCAGCCCATTGCGCGCCAGGCGGCGCCGGAGCTGTGCGCGCAGGTCACCAACGTCATCTCCAGTGAGCTCGGCAACGCGGACACCCTGGCCCTGGTCCAAGGTGCAGGTGAGGGCGGCGGTGAGCAGGCCGAGAGCGGCGGTGAGGTGAACAGCGAGGAGCAGGACAAGGCCAAGGCCGCGCTGGACCGCGGGTTGAAGCTGTCCAACACCGGCGCCAACCAGGTCAAGAAGCTCAAGTTCGACCCGGCCATCAAGTCGCTGACGGAAGCGCTGAAGTCCTTTGACGCCGCCGCCCCCGCCGTCACCGACGTGGCGCCCATCCGCGACGCGCACCTCAACCTCGCCGTGGCGTACTGGCGTCGTGGCCTGGAGGAGGAGTCCATGGCGCAGATGGCGCAGGCCGCGCGCCTGGACCCGGAGTTCAAGCCGGACCCCAAGGAATACTGGCCGCTGTTCCTGCGGGTGTATGACCAGCAGTGGCGCAAGACCCTGCGCGTGCCCCGCGGCAAGCTGCGCGTGGAGGCCACCGTGCCCGGCGCGGAGGTGTTCTTCGACGGCAAGAGCGTGGGCGCGGTTCCCCTCATGCTCACCAACGTGGTGCCCGGCGCCCACTACCTGCGCGTGGTGAAGGACGGCGCGGGGACGTTCGGGGCCACCGTGGACGTGCCCAGCGAGAAGACGCAGGACGTCACCGCGGACCTGGGTGGCGGCAACGCCGGGGAAGCCTCCCTGGGGCCCGTGGCGCAGGCGGTGTCCAACAACCTCGTCGACGACGCCGCACTCTCCGCCGCCCGCCAGCTCGGCAAGAAGCACGGCGCGGAGTTCGTGCTCTTTGGCGGCGTGCGCAAGGGTGAGAACACCATCAACGTGCACACCTTCATCGTCCGCACCCACGACGGTGCCGCGGGCCGGCTGGTGGACCTGGAGCTGGACGCGGACCTGCTCAGCGCCGCGGTGGAGGCCTTCAAGCTCGTCGAGGAGGTGGGCTCCCGCGTGAAGGACTTTGGCGACACCGTTCCCCCCGGCGCGGTTCCGATTGTCCGCGGCGTGGAGGCCGCGTCCGGCCCCGGCATCACCGAGGTGGACGTGGGTCCGGCCATCCCCGAAGCGGCGGGCAAGGCCGTGGCGCGCAAGGGTGACGACGAGGGCAGCCGCGTGGCGATTGGTGGTGAGGAGGAGAAGGCCGCCAAGGCCGCGCGCCTGGGCGACGACAAGCGCAAGGGCCCCACCACCACCAAGGACGACTACAAGGCCTCCACGCCCATCTGGCGCAACCCCGTCGTCCTCGGCGTGGCCGGTGCCGGCGCTGCCGCGGTGGTGGCGGTGGTACTGGTTGCGGTGACCGCGGGCCTCGTGGGTGGCGGCGTGAGTGGCTACATCTTCCTGACTCCAGCGCAGACCGCCGAGGTCAAGGCAACCTGGTGAGGCGCATCATGTCCAAGCACCTTTCCCTTTGCAGCGTCTCTCTGCTGAGCGCCCTGGCCCTGGCGGCGGGGTGTGAGCAGTTCAGCCTCAGCCCCAAGATCACCGTCAACCTCAAGGTCGTGGAGGCGTGCGACGCCGACCCCAAGGCGCTGGATGGCGTGGAGACCATGCAGCTCATTGCCCAGACGCCGGATGAGGAGCCCAAGTCCATCAGCGCCAAGAAGGGCGACAAGAGCGCCACGGTGGGCGGCCTGGAGATTTCCGACGGCACGGAAGTGTTCGTGAATGGGTTTGCCGGCAATGACACCTCGGCCACCCCGGTCTCCTCCGGCGCCAGCACGCCGCTGAACCTGAAGAGCTACCAGGACAGCAAGGCGTTCCCCGCCTCCCCGCTGCCCGCGCGTCAGTACCCGGACGGCCAGAACACCACCGTGAACCTCACCATGGGGCGGTTGCACTCCTTTGGCGGCACCACCGACGCCGCCAGCGCCCAGTGCAGCACCCTGATGACGGGTCGCCACGGCCACACCGCCACGTTCCTGGGGCAGGCCGGCAAGGTCGTCATCGTTGGTGGCCTCACCTATGCGGCGGACGGCAGTGAGACCTTCGTCCCGCGCGACCGCGCCATCGAGCTGTACGACCCGAACACCGGCACGTTCGCCCAGGTGACGGAGCTGCGTCTCCCGGGCGGCGGTGCCAACGCCAGCCTGTTCAACCTGATGCAGCGCGCCTTCCACACCGCCACCGCGCTCCCCGACGGCAGCGTGCTGGTGGTGGGCGGCATTGGCTCCAGTGGCAATGGTGATGCGGTGCAGCCGCTCGCGGTTTCCTTCCGCCTCACCGCGAACGACAACGGCGACATCGAGGTGACCCAGCTCGGCGTGACGGAGGGCTTCCAGAACCGTCGCTTCCACCACCAGGCCACGCTGACCAAGCGCGGCGACCGCGTGCTCATCACCGGCGGCTGCGGCTGCGTGGGGGACCTCAGCAAGGCGCAGGTGCTCCAGGGCATGTGCCCCGCCGCCGGCGACAATTGCAGCGGCGGCCAGCCGCGCGTCAGCGCGATTGACGAGGTCACGGTGGGCGCCGACGGCGCCGTCCGTTTCACCACCGTGCAGGGCGGCGTGCTGGCCAAGGCGCGCGCGTTCCACACCGCCACCGCCATTGATTTCTCTGGCGGGGACATCATCATCGTGGCCGGCGGTGACGACGGAACCAGCCCCGCGGCCGAGGTGGAGATGATCCGCCGCCTGGGTGGGCAGGCCTGGCTGGTGCAGACCGTGTTGGACCTGGGCCTGGACCGCGTTACCCGTGCTGCGGCGGTGGCCTTGCCCGAGAGCGACTGCTCCCTGCTCGTGAGCGACAGCCCCGAGTCGGAGTGCGTGCTGCTCACCGGTGGCTGCACCAGCGTGGAGTCGGACGGGACGTGTCCCGCGACAAACATCCACACGGGCAGCACGGTCATCTACAAGCTGGGCGTGGGCTCCGTGGCCGCCATGGCGCCGGGACCCACCCTGACGCTGCCCCGCTACGACCACCAGGCCTTCCTCCTGCCCAACGGCAAGATGATGGCGCTGCTGGCCGGCGGGAAGTGCAGCAACGACAACTGCGAGAAGCCCACCACCCCCGCCACCGAGCCGGTGCCCATCATCGCGGGGGACCTGCTGGAGCGTCGCGACGCCGCGGGCTTCCAGCCGGTGCAGTACAAGCACGTGCGGACGCGCTATGCCTCCACGGTGTTCCCATCCGGTCAGATCATGCTGAGCGGCGGCGTGCTGGGAGAGCAGGCCACCAACACCAAGGTTTCCGAGAGCAGCGCGGACCTCTTCTTCTTCGCGTTCCGCACCGTCTCACGCTGACGGCGGCGCGGCGCCACCATCCGCCGCCCCGCGACGTCAGCCTCCTTCCCCATTGCGGAACAACACCGGTGCCCGGCTCGGGCTGCGGCATCCGTCCGAGCGAAAGCGGCACTTCATGCCGCAGTCCGAAAGGGTGCGGGCCACCTGGGTCCGTTGTTGGCGCTTGCCCGCACCCTGGACGCACGTGCCGGCCCTGCGGACCACAGGACGAGAACGGCCGGCACTCTCGGACTGCGGTATGAAGTACCGCTTTCGCTCGGGCTGATGCGGCGCGCCCCGATCCCAACGATGCCCCCGGTGACAACGTGATCTGGAAACGCGGGACGTTGTGGCGCGTCCGGTTCAGCGTCCTTCGTCTGCCTTGCGCCCGCCCACCAGCTTGGTGAACAGCAGGTCACCCAAGGACTCGCGCATCAGCTTCTCCACCATTTCCTCGAAGCCCTTCCGGGACTCGGGGCTGTCGTAGATGAAGCGGATGCCCATGCCGCGGTCGGGAATCTCCGGGCGCTGCAGGTTGCCCTCGGCGTTGATCCACACCACCTGGCCGCGCAGGTCCACGCTCTGGCTCAGCGCGGGCAGTGACAGCTTGAAGAGGAACTCCGTGCCCACCTTCAGCGGCTTGTCCGTCTTGATGAACGTGCCGCCCTTGGAGATGTTCTTGGTGTAGTCCGAGAAGAAGGTGTTCATCTTCTTGTATTCCACCTTCAGCTCGATGGGGATGCGCGCGCTCTTCCGCGCTTCCTTCCCCGTGGCGTTCTTCTCGGACATCGGCGCTGCTCCTCAGTGGCTCCTCAGCCAGTCGCGGACCTTGAAGTCGTCGTCGTTGCCGCCCAGCTCAAGGTACCTTTCCAGGTGGTACTTCACCTTCTCGTTGTTGTCCTCCTTGGTGTACACGCGGGCCAGGTACCGGTGGCATGGCGCTTTCTTGGGGTCGTAGCGCACGCACTTTGTCAGCAGGTCCTTGGCGCGTGCCATCTCCCCCAGGTCATAGGCGGTGCGCGCGTCGTCCAGCTGCTTCTGCGCCAGCTTGGACCGTTGCGCGGGTTTCATCTTGGCAACGTTGACGTCGTCATCCCCCTTCTCGTCATCCCCACCCTCACGCTCCCCGCCCGCCTTGGTGCCGCCGCTCTTCGTCGGGCTGCGCTTGCGGGAGAGCTCCGCCAGCGCCTCCGCGGCGCGGTTGTCCTCGGGAACCAGCGCGGCCAGCGCACGCAGCTTGGCTTCCGCAGCGTCGTGGTCCCCGCGCGCCATGAGCTCCCGGGCTTCCTTGTGCAGCTCATCCGCCTTCTGCTGGATGGGGTCGTTGCCCCCGCCGCTGCGCTTCCCGCCCAGCTTCTGCAGCGTGGCCACAAAGGACTTCCCGCTGGCGGGCACGTCGACGACGTCGGCGAACTCCTCGTAGCCCTCCAGGCGCGCGCGCACGGAGTGGGCACCGGGCTTCACGTCCGCCTTCAACGGCGCCGCGCCCAGCTCCACGCTGTCCACCAGCACGATGGCGCCCGGCGGCACGGAGACCACTTCCAGGCTGACCTTGCGCAGGAACGCCATGTACGCGCCCACGCCGCCCCCCAGAAGCACCAGCGCGCCCACCACCGCCGCCACGACGATCCCGACCTTGGAGCCCTCCCCGGACGACTTCCTGCCCCGGGTGGCCTCCGTCTTCTCCTTGTCCTTCTTCTTCCGACGGATGGCCGCGGTCTGCTGCGTCTCCGGCTCCTTGGCCGTCTCCGGGATGGTCCCCTGGGCCAGGGCCGGCGCGGCCACGCCGTTCTTCCGGCCCTCCCGCTCCGCACGCATCTGCTCCAGCTGCTCCGGGGTCAGCGCGCGGGTGGCGTCGCGGTCATCCCGACGCAGCATGGGGGAGATGGTGCTGGCGGTCTCGGCGTCGTCGTCGGAGAGGAGCGGGTTGTCCCCGGCGTCCAGGCGCTCCTTCTCCTTCTGGAACTCCTCCAGCGTGAACATGGCCGTGCGCGCGTCGTTGGCCACGGTGCGCACACCCGGCAGCACGGGGTTGTTCTTCACCCCGGACTTGACCAGCACTGCGCCGTCATCCGGGCATTTCTGCTCGTCGTCCTCGAACTGGCGCTCGCACTGGGGACAGGTTTTCATGGGCGTGGGCACACAGCGGTGGCCGGGGACCGCATGCTATTGAGGAGGCGCTTCTAGCGTCAAACTTCGGGAGCCCGCCGGGAAGGACCCTTGCGAGAAGAGCCCACCACCGACGCCGACCCGTTCCTGCATCAGGTGGTCGGCGAACGCTTCCGCTTGCTGGCCCAGGTGGGTCGCGGGGGGATGGGGGCGGTCTACCGAGGGGAGCATGTGCTCCTGGGGAGCCCGGTGGCGGTCAAGGTGCTCTCCCGTGCGCGCATGCGGGATGCCGTCCAGGTGGAGCGCTTCCGACGCGAGGCGCAGATCCTGGCCCGGGTGAAGGACGAGCACTGCGTGGGCATCCTGGACGTGGGGGAGGCGTTCGGGACGCTGTTCATTGCCATGGAGTTCATTGACGGCGTCACGCTGGCGGAGGAGCAGCGCATCACCGGGCCCTTCGACGTCAACCGCGCCGTGAAGATCCTGCGCCAGCTGTTGGGCGGACTGGCCGCGGTGCACGAGGCCGGCATCCTCCACCGCGACGTCAAACCGCAGAACATCATGATCACGCAGAAGGCGGTGGAGCGTGACCTGGTGAAGCTGGTGGACTTCGGGATTGCCAAGCTTCTCGAGGGTGACGCCGAGCGACCGCTCACGCAGCCGGGCACGTTGTTTGGCACGCCGGAGTACATGAGCCCGGAGCAGGCGCTGGGTGAGGCCATGGATCCCCGGGCCGACGTCTACAGCGCGGGCGTGGTCGCCTATCAGCTGTTGCTGGGCCAGAACCCGTTCCGCGGCGTCGACGCGCGCGACACGCTGCAACGCGTCCAGCACACGGACCCGCCGCTCCTGGACGACGCACGCCCCGACGCGCTCATGCCCGAGGGCCTGGAGGCGGTGCTGCGGCGCATGGTGGCCAAGGACCGCGCGCAGCGTTTCTCCTCGGCGCTGGAGGCCATGCGTGCGGTGGCGGCGCTCCCGTCCGCCGGCGGGCGCAGGACCCTGGGGGCCTCCACCAGCATTCCGCCCGTCGTCACCAGCCCGGGGACCGGCAGCCGCAGCGCGCCGCCCGAGCCGGTTGCGCCCTCGTCGGAGGCGGACACGGTGGTGGACCGGGGGGCTCCGCCAACGGAACCCTCGTCGTCGCCCGCGCGTGCCAGCGCCACGGAGGAGTGGTTCAGCGGCGCGCCCACGGCGGTGGACCCGAGCCAGCAGGTGGAGGTGCTGGGGCCGCGACAGTGGGCGGCGTACCTGGTGGGTTTCACGCTGCTGATGGGGGTGAGCGCCGCCGCCACGTTGCGTTGGCTGACGCCGTCGTCGCCCAGGCCCACGGTGTCGCTCGCAACGTCGCCGGCGGTGTCCGCAACGCCGAGCCCGCAGCCCGTGGCCGCGCCTCCGCCCGAGCCGGCTCCCGCCCAACCCCCGCCCGCTCCGACGACACCCGAGGTGGTGGTGGCGCCCGCTCCAGCTCCCACACCGGCGCAGCGGCAGGCTGCGCGCGCGGACCTCAGGAAGGGGCTGAGGCTGTTGGACCAGGGGCGTGACGCCGACGCGCTGAAGGCCCTCCGCGCCGCCGTGGAGAAGGACGACGAGCTGGCCGAGGCGCACCTGAGGCTGGGCGTGCTCCACTACCGTCGCAGCGCGTACCGGGACGCGCGCCACCACTACCGTCGCTACCTGGAGCTGCGGCCCAAGGCCGAGAACGCGGAGCAGATCCGCTTGGTGCTGGAAGCGCTCAGCACCGCGCCGTGATCACTTGAACTCCACGGAGACAATCTCCACCTTCCGCGCCCCCTTGGGCGTGCGGACGTCCACCTCGTCACCCTCGTTCTTGCCAATGAGCGCGCGGGCAATGGGGCTGGAGATGCTGATCTTGCCCACCTTGAGGTCCGCCTCGTCGTCACCCACGATCATGTAGACGCTCTTCTCGTCGGTCTCCGTGTCCACGAAGGTGACGGTGGCGCCAAAGACCACGCGGTCCCCGGAGAGCTTGCTGACGTCAATGACCTGCGCGCGCGCCAGCTTGTCCTCCAGCTCCAGGATGCGCCCCTCGATGAACGACTGCTTCTCCTTGGCGGCGTGGTACTCCGCGTTCTCGCGCAGGTCGCCGTGGGCGCGCGCCACTTCAATCTCCTCGGAGATCTTCTTGCGCTCCACGCCCTTGAGCTGCTTGAGCTCCTCCTTGAGCCTCTCCTGCCCTTGCAGCGTCATCGGGATGCGGTCCGGTGGTGGCATGACAACTCTCGTCCTGTGCGGAGGGTGGTGACGCGCGCGGTTGCCGTCGCGGCCAACCGAGGTCACGTCGGCGAAAATCCTAGGAGTCACCGGGAAGGCGGTCAACCGGCATTTCCGCGCCGGCCCACGCCGCAGCCTCAGTCGCTGCAGCGGAACTTGAAGCCAAACCCCTTGGTGACCAGCTCGCGCATGTTCGGCGGTGGCGGGGGCAGGGGGCTGGCGGCTTTCACGGCCTGGACCACCGCGGCGTCAAAGAGCTCGTGCCCGGAGCGCTTCATGACGTCCACGGACTGCACCTCACCGCTGGCGTCCATGCGCACTGCCACCGTGGCCTCCAGCCGCGCGCACTCGTGCACCTGGATGACGCTGGGCACCACGTAGCGCTGCTTCACCGCCATGCGGAGGCTGGCAAAGTATGCGTTCACCTGCATGGGCGTGGCCGACTCACCGCGCTTGTCGCCGTCCTCCTGGCCTTCCGGCTCCTCGTCGTCGGCGGGGCCCACGCGCTCGGCAATGCGGGCCAGCGCGCTGTCCTTCTGCTTGTCGCGCTCCACCTGCTCCCGGATGCGGTCCAGCGCGTTCTGCATGCGCTCCTTGTCCTCTTTCGCCTCGCGCTTGTCGTCCAGCTTCTGCACCGCCTTGGCGTCATTGCTGGGGACGGGGATTTCCTTGGAGGCCGGCTTGGGAGCGGGCGCCTGGTCAATGCGCGGCAGCAGCTTGGGGTCGCGAGGTTTGCCCAGGCGGACCATGACGGCGCGGATGGGCTGGTCGGGCGTCTCAATGACGTCGAGGCGGTGCGCGTCCCACCACGCGTACCCGGCCAGCGCGCCCACGTGCAGACCCAGGCTGACGCCCAGCGTGATGGCAAACGACCGACTCATCATCGGTGCGTGCAGGGTGCTGGTGGGGGCGCCGCGGGTGGTCATGTCGTGGGTTCAACGCTCGGGGAGGGGAAAGGTTCTTCCGTCAGGGTGAGGGGGCGGCGCCCATGGGGTCGGTGATCATGCCCAGCGCTTCCACGCCGGCTTCCTTGAGGACACCCATGACGCTGACCACCACGCCGTAGGGGAGGGCCTGGTCGGCGTGGAGATAGACCTCCTTCTCCTGCTTGATGCGCTCATTGGCCTTGAGCTTCACCAGCAGCTCCTCCTTGGGGATTTCCGTCTTGCCCAGGTAGATGCGCTGTTCCTTGGTGACGGTGAGGACCAGCTTCTGCTCCTTGGAGCTCATGCTGGCCGCCTTGGTCTTGGGCAGGTCCACCTGGATGCCCTGCTCCATCAGCGGCGTGGTGACCATGAAGATGATGAGGAGCACCAGCATCACGTCGACGAGCGGCGTGACGTTGATGTCTGCCATGGCCTTGCCGCCACCTCCGCTGCTGAACGCCACGTCACGCCCCTCCGCCGCCGTGGCCACCCCCCGCCGCCATGAAGTGACGACGGACGATGTTCATGAAGTCCGCGGAGAAGCTCTCCATCTCCGTGCCCAGCACCCGGATGCGGGCGTTGAAGAAGTTGAACGCAATGACGGCGGGGATGGCGGCAAACAGGCCCACCGCGGTGGCAATGAGCGCCTCGCTGATGCCCGGCGCCACGGTGGCCAGGCTGGCCGCGCCCACGACGCCAATCTGGTGGAACGCCTTCATGATGCCCAGCACGGTGCCCAGGAGGCCGATGAACGGCGCGGTGCTGCCCGTGGTGGCCAGCGTGGGAACCAGCGACTCCAGCGACGTCAGCTGCGCACCCGCCGCCCGGCGCATGGCGCGCTCCACGTTCTCGGCGCCACCAAACAGCGCGGCTTCCTTGTCGGCGGCTTCACCGGGCTTGGGCATGACGCGCGTCAGCTCCAGGTAGCCGGCCTTGAACACGGCAGCCACGGGGGAGGGGAGGAACTCGTCCACGCGGCCGTAGATGACGTCGAGGCGCTTGCTGGCCCAGAAGCTGTCCAGGAAGGCCGCGCTCTTCACGGTGGCTTCCCGCAGGACCCAGATCTTGTAGGCAATGATGGCCCAGCTCACCACGGAGAAGAGGATGAGCAGGACCAGGATGGAGAACACCACGGGACCGCTGTGGGTCAGCGTCTCCCACAACGAGAGGTCCGTGGCGGAGGCCTTCTGGGCTGGGACGAGGAATGCGGTGATGGAGTGCATGGACGGGCCCGGGATTAACCGCCGGTCCTACGTAGGTCAACGGTCGGGATGATGAGGCGAGGGCTGCCCACCCGTGGCCTCGAGGAAGGTGCGATGCAGTGCGCGCGCGGCCTTCTCCACGTCGGACTGCGGCAGCACGAAGCCCAGGCGCAGCGCGGTGGAGAGCGTGGCCACGGGACGCACGGACGTGGCGGAAAGGGCCTTGAGCGCGTCGCGCAGCACGCCGTGGGTGGCGCCCAGGCCGTCGCCCACCAGGCTGACCGTGCCCAGGCCTTCCTCCAGCTTCACCGCGCCGCCAAATGCGGACGAGAGCGCGGCGCGCAGCGCGGGAAGGCCATGCAGGTTCTCCGGCGGAAGCACGGCGCGCACGGCGGTGGTCTCGCCCTCCGGGTCATCCAACCACACCAGCTCCGCGGGAGCGTGGTGCTCGTCCAGCGCGGCGAACAGTTTTTCCGTCGCCACGCGACCGGTGAGCCAGACCACGCGGGAGCGGTGGCTGACGGCGCGGACGCCGCGGGAGGGCGGCGGTGCGTCGAGACGGACCTCGGTGCCCTGGGAGGGGTCACCGGTCTTGCGCGCGTAGAGGTGGATGCCGGCCTTGCGCGCGAACTCCACGGCCTGCGCGTTGAGCACCTTGGCGCCGCTCTCGGCGAGCTCCTGCATCTCCAGGTGGGAGAGCGCGTTGATCTTCATGGCCGCGGGGACCAGGCGCGGGTCCGCGGTGAAGATGCCGTCGACGTCGCTGTAGATCTCGCACCGCTCCGCGCCCAGGGCGGCGGCCAGGGCCACGGCGGTGGTGTCGCTTCCGCCACGACCCAGCGTGGTGATTTCCTTCCGGTAGCTCACGCCCTGGTACCCGGCGACGATCACCATGCGCCCACGCGTCAGCTCATCCTGGATGCGGTAGGGACGGACCTCGATGATGCGCGCGTCGGCGTGTCGGTCGTTGGTGATGATGCCGGACTGGCTGCCGGTGAAGCTGATGGCGTTCTCGCCCAGGTCGCGGATGGCCATGGCCAAGAGCGCCATGCTGATGCGCTCCCCCACGGAGAGCAGCATGTCCAGCTCACGACGGTCCGGGTTGGGGCTGATGGCGTGCGCCTGCGCCAGCAGTGAATCCGTGGTCTTGCCCATGGCGCTGACCACAATGACGACGTCATTTCCCTTCCGCTTGCACTCCACCGCCAGCTGCGCCACGCGCTTGAGCTTGTCCGCGTCCGCCACGCTGCTGCCGCCGTACTTCTGCACGATGATGGCCATGGGACTCCCGCACCTCCACCGGGGTCTGCTCCCTTAACACGGCCACGCGCGGGCATGTTCACGCGGTGGGAGACGGATGGTGCTGCGTTGGGCAAAGCCACGGGCAGCGTCATGAGACGTTGGCGGTTGGGGCGCTGCACGGACGGCGAACACCCAAGGGGCTGCGTCAAGATAAGTTGCCCATCTGGTCCTGATCGCCTCCAGTGGACCACGACCTGGAGCGCGGCGGGCCCTCGCCGCCCTGGTCAGCGTCGAGCGGTTTGGACAACCGTCAAGGCGCCACGCGCCACGAGGCAACGCCTCGCCCGACGTCATGGAGTCCCGGGGCTGTTCGGCCCGCTGTGAACGCGCTCGGCGCTGGCCAGGGCGGCGAGGGCCCGCCGCACTCCAGGTCGTGGTCCGCTCACGACGTCCGCAACCCCACTGGGCATCTTGTTCTGACGCAGCCCCTTAGTGTTCGTCGTCCACCACGCCAACATCGTTCGACGCCCTCCCGGCGCGTTCCATTCAACGCGGAATGGCGTCGGAAGACCACTGGAGGTTCCCAGGCGCCTGCGCTACACGCACCGCCAACGGAGGACCACGTGAACAAGCCGTCGCTGCTCCTGGGCATCACGCTGTGGGTGAGCGGGTGCATCATCATCCCGGTGGGCGGAGGCAGCCTGGGCCGTGGCGACGTGGCGTTCACGTGGGCTTTCGACGGCGGCGGCTCCTGCGCGGACAACCGCACGGACCTCATCCGCTACACGCTCCGTCGCAGCGACGGTCAGACCGTGGGCCCCAACGACGTGGATTGCGACGTCCCCGGTGTGCGGCACGAGGATCTCGTCGAGGGCGAGTGGACGATCACGCTGCAGGGGCTGCGCCAGGTGGACGCGAGCAACGCCGTCCTGGTGCACGAGGGGGAATTCGGTTTCTCCGTCACCGACGGTGCGCTCAATGACCTCGGCGTGCTCGTCCTCGCCGCGGCGCCGCCCGCCTCGCTGAACGTGGACTGGACCTTCCAGACCGTGAACGGCGGTCCCACGCCCAACTGCGAAGCCGCCGAGGTCGACAACGTGCGCATCATCATCGAGGAGCAGGGCGGCATCGAGGTGTTCAACGAGCCCATCGACTGCCTCTCCGGTCCCGCCACCATTGACCAGTTCCGGCCCGGTCCGTACGTCGTCACGCTGGAGGGGGAGGGCACGTACAACGGGCTGCCGGTCACCTACTACGTCTCGGCGCCGCAGCAGATCCTGCTCCTCTCGGGCACGCTGGGTGACCTCGGCGCGGTGCAGCTGGACATCATCGAGGATCGCTTCGCCGACCTGGACGTGGGCTGGGTGCTCAACGGCAGCACGTGCGCACAGGCCGGTGTGGCCACGGTGCACGTGGAGATCTTCCGCTCCGGCTCCGACGTGGCCGAGGACGCGTTTGACCGCCCCTGCGCCGACGGCGGCGCGCTCCGCACCACGTTCCTCCCCGGCGACTGGCGCACGGTGGTGACTGGCGCCGGCACGGCGGGGACGTGGACCGGTCAACGCACCCAGAACGCCGCGCCGGGGCAGCGTGCCACCGTCAGCGTGACGCTGAATCCGCCGTGAACAGTCGTGTGTTCTTCCTTGTCCATGGAGGTGCCATGTTGAGAGCCCTGGTTGCGTTGTCCGTCCTGCTCGTCGGCAGCGGGTGCCTGTTCCTGGAGACGCGCGAGAACTTCTCGGGGGACCTCAAGGTGGCCTGGACGCTGGGCGGCACCACGGACTGCGCGCAGGTGGGCGTCGACGAGGTGGTGGTCACCATCACCCGCGTGGAAGGCAGCGGCAACAACGTGGGGCCCACCGGGCTGCCCTGCGCGGATGGACAGGTCTCCGTCGAGGATCTGCGCGAGGGTGAGTACCGCCTCACGCTGCAGGGCGTGCGCAAGCTCAGTGAGGACGAGGCGGTGGTGCTCTTCGAGGACGACGAGAACTTCGTGATTCTCGGCGGCGGGACCACGGACCTGGGGACGCTGGACCTGCGCCGGGTGGTGAACACGCCGGGGGAGCTGCGCGTGGACTGGACCTTCCAGCAGGTGGACGCGGACCCCACGCCGGCGTGCGACGTGGCCGGTGTGGACAACGTGCGCATCATCATGGTGGATGACGCCGGGCAGACCGTGTTTGACGACGTCACCGACTGCCTCAACGGTCCCACCGGCATCGCCGACATCGCACCGGGCAACTATCTGGTCACGCTGGAGGGCATGGGCACGTACAACGACCTGGATGTCACCTACTACCGGGCGTCCAACGTGGCCGTCACCATCCAGTCCGACACCATCACCGACTTGGGCGTGGTCCAGCTCAACGTCCTCACCGACAACTTCGGCGACCTCGACGTCAACTGGACCTTGGAGGGACGCACCTGCCAGACCGCCGGCGTCACCCGCGTCACCGTGCGCATCTACCGCCTGGGTCGCACCTCCCCGGAGGACTCGTTCGAGGCGGACTGCGTGGATGGACACGCGCTGCGCACCACGTTCCTGCCCGGCGACTGGCGCACCGTCGTGGAGGCGGTGGGGAATGAGGGCGGGACCACCGTCAACTGGTCGGGTCAGCTGGAGCACAACGTGGCGCCGGGACAGGTGTCCGTCTACACCGTGACCATGCGCCCCATCTGAGCGGGTCGTCGTCAAAGGGCGTGCGTCGGCGGGCGCCTCGCGGTATGGAGGCGCTCCTTCATTGCGGAGCCAACAAGAATGGGTCTGTCCACTTCAGGGTTGATGGTCCTCCTCGCGCTGAGCGCCCAGGCAGGTCAGCAGGCGGGCGGGCAGCCGCTCATTGACATCTCCGGCGCCGGCTTCCAGGCCCTTCCGCTCGCCATACCCGACGTCAAGGTCATGAAGGGCAGCGCGCCCGCGCCGGAAGGCAGCCCGCTCCGCCCCGACCCCGCCGGTGACGCCGCCAAGGAAGTCACCAAGGTCCTCCGCGACGACCTCACCATCTGCGGCGTGTTCAAGATCCTGGACCCCGCCGGCTACCTGCCCAATGCGCAGAAGGAGGGCATCGTCGCTGGCACGTTCAACATGGCGGACTGGCTCAACATCGGCGCCACGGGTCTGCTCAAGGTCGGCTACACCCAGGACGGAGACAAGCGCATCCTGGAGGCCCATCTCTACGACGTGGCGCAAACCCGCGAAGTGCTCTCCGTCCGGTACGAGGGCGACAAGACCGCGGAACGTCGCATGGCGCACCGCATTGCCGACGACGTCTACCACTACTACACGCGTGAGACCGGCGTGTTCCGCACCCGCATTGCCACCGTGCGCCAGTACAAGGGCAAGAAGGACATCTTCCTCGTCGACGTCGACGGGAAGAACGGCAAGTCGCTGAACCTCCCCGACGCCATCAACCTGCTGCCGGGCTGGGACCCGGACGGCCAGTCCCTGGTGTTCACCAGCTACATCAACGGCGGCCCGGACCTCTACCGCGTCAACCTCTACAGCCCCGGTGTCACCAAGCTCAGCAACCGCCCCGGCCTCAACACCGGTGGCGTGGTCAGCCCCGACGGAAAGTTCGTGGCCGTCACGCTCTCCAAGGACGGCAACTCGGAGATCTACCTGCTGGACCGCAACGGCGAGATCGTGAAGCGGCTCACCAATGACCCGCAGATCGACTCCTCCCCGTCGTGGAGCCCGGATGGCAAGAAGATCGCATTCGTCAGTGCGCGTGGTGGCTCGCCGCAGATCTACGTCATGGACGTGGAGGCCGGTGACAAGAGCGCCAAGCGCATCACGTTCCAGGGCAACTACAACCAGACCCCGGACTGGAGCCCGCGCGGTGACAAGATTGCCTTCACCGCCCGCGACGAGCGCCTGGTGTTCGACGTGTTCGTCGTCGACGTGAACACCAACAAGATCGACCGCATCACGCAGGACCAGGGCAACAACGAGGAGCCCACCTGGGCCCCCAACGGCCGCCTCCTGGCCTTCACCTCCGACCGCAACGGCAGCAGCCAGCTCATCATCTCCACCGCCGACGGGACGCAGCAGCGCCAGGTCACGGCGGACAAGGGCAACCTCAGCACCCCGGCCTGGGGACCGTTGCCCAAGGGCGAGCAGTGAAGCAGCGGGCGGTGGTGGTGGGTGGTGGCGTCCTGGGACGCGCCACGGCGTGGTTTCTCGCGGAACGCGGGCTGAAGGTCACCCTCGTCGACGCGAACCATCATCCCGGCAAGGCCAGCCTGGTGGCGGGCGGAATGCTGGCGCCCCAGGTGGAGTGCAAGGAGCCCAGCCCGCTGGTCCCGCTCGCGCTGGCCTCGCGCGGGGCGTATCCCGGGTTCCTGGAGCGGCTGCAGGCGGTGGCCCGGCGCGCGGTTCCCTCGTCGTGGCAGGGCATCCTGGTGGTGGCCTCGTCGGAGGCGCACGCGGAGGAGCTGCGCAAGCAGCAGGCGTGGCAGCATGAGCAGGGTCTGCATGCGCAGTGGTTGACGACGGAAGGGCTGCGCGCGCTGGAGCCCGAGCTGGCCCCCGCCCCCCACGGCGCACTGTTCCTCCCTGACGACGGGCAGGTGGACGCGGCCATGCTCACCGACGTGCTGGGTGCCGCGCTGCAGTCGGTTGGCGTCGAGCACCTGGTGGACGTGCCCGCGGAGCGGCTCCTGACGCGCGGAGGGGCGGTGACCGGCGTGGTGGTGCCGGGACGCACGCTCGGGGCGGACGTGGTGGCGTTGACGGCGGGGTCGTGGTCGAGCCGGGTGGAGGGGACGGGGCTGGCCTCCAAGGCGGTGCGACCGGTGCGGGGGCAGATGCTCGTGCTCCAGGCCAATGGCCCACTGCTGCGGCGACCGGTGTTCTCCAGCGGGGGCTACCTGGTGCCCCGCCTCGCGGGCAGCGCGGAGGGCCACCACGACGTGCTCGTGGGCGCCACCATGGAGGAGGCGGGCTACGACGCGCGCACCACCGCCAAGGCCATGCACGGGCTCCTGGACGTCGCCATGCGTGCGCTCCCGGCGCTCTCCACCGCCAGCCTGCGCGAGGGCTGGGCCGGCCTGCGTCCCGCCAGTGCCGACGGGCTCCCCATCCTCGGTCGCTCGCCCATTTCCGGCCTGCTGGTGGCGGCGGGACACCTGCGCAACGGCATCCTGCTCACGCCCATCACGGCCAAGGTGATGGCCCACCTGGCCCTGGGAGAGGAGCCGGGTGTCGACCTGGGCGCGTTCTCTCCGTCCCGTCCCGCACTGGCTGCGCCTGCGTGATGCCGCACGGGGATGCTTTCTTCCCGCCGCGTGTTCCGCTATACGCCCGCCCGCCGGCCCGGCCGTTGTGCTCAAGCGGTGCCTGGTCCGTGCGTTGTTGTCGTCGTCCGCTGAAAGGTTTCGAGTGAGCGCCCCGCCCAACGTCAACGCCAGCCGGCTGCGTGCGCTGCTGTATGTCGCGCTCGTCGTCAGTGCGCTCGTGGCCTTCTTCGGCATCGAGGAGATCCAGGTGCGCGTCATGGCGGGGACGCTGGCGCCGGAGTGGCGCCTGGTGCCCGCGGTCCTCTTCTCGGTGGCGCTGGTGCTCTACGCGGTGGACCGCGTGCTGCTGGTGCGACGCGGGCGCTACCCGTCGGGGAAGGCGTTCTTCCAGGTGGCCTTTGGCCTGGCCCTGCTCACGCTCCTGCTGCCCGGCGGCCTGCGCGACTACCAGAGCGGTCGGGACCACTTCCGCACGCCGGACCCCGTGGCCGCGCTGCTGCGCAATCCGGACGCGCGCGTTCGGGCGCTGGCGGCGGAGGTGGCGGGGTACCGCACCGGCACGCTGTATCTCCGCGACCTGGTGGACCTGCTGAGGGACCCGCAGCCGTCGGTGCGGGAGGCGGCGCGGTTGGCATTGGAGCGTCGCGCCGGGACGACGCTGGGGCAGGGGCCGGAGGCCGCGGACGCGTGGCGCAGGCACGTGGAGTCCATGGGCGCGGGCAGGCAGGAGTCGGGACAGCCATGAAGGCAAGGGTGACGTTGTCCGTGGGCGGCCTCATGGTGGCCTCCGCCGTCCTCAACTGGCTCATGGTGGAGGCCGTGGCGCCGGGGATGGGCGGTCGCACCCTCATGGTGGGCCTGGCCACCGGCGTGGCGGTCACGCTGCTGACGTTGTGGATTGCGGCGCGCCAGGACGCGGGCATCAAGCGCATTGCCGACGGGCTCTCCGACGTGGCGCGCGGCCGCAAGGACCTCCGCTTCGACGTCGACCGTGAGCCGCTGGTACGTCACCTGGCCATCGCCGCCAATGAGGCCATCGGGTCGCTGGCGGATGCACAGGACCCCTCCGTGGGCCAGGTGCGCGTGCGCAAGCGCGGGGAAACCGACCCGCGGATGCGTCTCAATGACTCCGTGCTGGAGGATCCCACCGTGGGGGCGCCGCGGGCGGTGCCGCGCAGGGAGGAGCCCGCGCCGCCGCCACAGAGTTCCTCGGTGCGGCCGTTGTCGTCGGAAGTCAGCATCCCCAGCAACTCCGCGCGCGTGGCGCCGCTGCCGCCGGACGCGTCCGTCTCGTCGTCATCCGGGAGGCTTGCGCCGTTGGCGCCCATGCCGGCGGAGGGCCCACCGGTGGCCGCACCCGCGGAAACCAGCACCGCGCCCACGCAGCCACCGTCGAATGCGTCCCAGCCGCCGCCCGTCTCGACGCCCGCGCCCGCCACGTCGGGGAACGCGTCCCAGCCGCCGGTGATTGCCATGGCGCCACCCGCCTCCGCGTCCCTTCCCGCGGACGTCAACCTCACCCCCAGCAAGACGCCCATCCCGCTCGACGCCACCAGCCGCCAGGCGCACTTCCACAGCGTGTTCCAGGAGTACGTGGCGTCGCTGGGGCGCGTGGGGGAGCGCACGGATGACCTCACGTTCGACGGGTTCCAGGAAACGCTGGCCGCCACCGAGAAGCAGCTGATGGACAAGCACGGCTGCAAGGGCGTGAAGTTCAGCGTTCTCGTCGAGGGCGGGAAGGTCCAGCTGCTCCCGCGCTTGGTGCGCTGAATCGACTTCGCTGGTTATCCCGTGGGTGCGGCGATGCCGTCGAACACCCAACCCCCCGCGTTCGTGCCGCTGCGCGCGCTCGCCCCCCTTCCCCAGAACCGTTTTGTCCCACGTGATGCGGATCAGCGGATGGCGGGGGGATCACCGGCGGCCGAGGCTGCACCTGGAAATGCACCAAGCCTGGCCTCGAAGCCCGCCTGCACGACGTGACCGCGCCAGGCTCCACGTTGGGAGCCGGTAGGATCGTGGTTGAGAGCAGCGACGGGATGGAGGTCCTTTCGCCAACGTGGATGCCGCACACCATGTGCCCTACCGCCACCAACGCGGAGCCTGGCGCGGTCACGTCGTGCAGGCGGGCTTCGAGGCCAGGCTTGGTGCATTTCCAGGTGCAGCCTCGGCTGCGGGTGACACCGACGGTCGCCTGACGCGCTGATGCGGATCACGTGGGTTTGTCGTCGTCACCGGGCGGGGGAAGGGGCAATCGGTGAGTCCCACGTCTTTTCCGACGAGAAGACGCCTCGCGCCCAATGCGTGCCCCCCTTCCCCCGCCCGGTGACGACGACAAAACGGTTCTGGGGAAGGGGGGCGAGCGCGCGCAGCAGCGTGAACGCGGGGGGTTAGGTGTCCGACTGCACACGACAACGACGGGAACGGCTCCGCGTCGGGCATCAGCGCGCGTACTCGGTGACCCGCGTCTCACGGATGACGGTCACCTTGATCTGCCCCGGGTAGGTCATCTCCGACTCGATCATCTTGGCGATGTCGCGGCTCAGCATCACCGCGGCCTCGTCGGTGACCTTGTCGCTCTCCACCAGCACGCGCACCTCCCGACCCGCCTGCACCGCGAAGCTGCGCTCCACGCCGGCAAATCCGTTGGCAATGCGCTCCAGCTCCTCAAGCCGCTGCACGTAGTTCTCCAGGTGTTCCCTTCGTGCGCCCGGTCGCGCGCCACTCACCGCGTCCGCCGCCATGGTCAGGTGGGCCAGCAGGGTGCGCGGTTCCTCGTCGAGGTGGTGGCAGCGGATGCAGTGCAGGATGTCCGGGTGCTCGTCGTAGCGCTTGGCATAGTCGGCGCCGATGACGGCGTGGGATCCGTCCTGCTCGTGCGTGAGCGCCTTGCCAATGTCATGCAGCAGCCCCGCCCGACGCGCCTGCTTCACGTTGACGCCCAGCTCGCTGGCCATGGCGCCGCAGATGAACGCCACCTCCACGGAGTGCTGCCACTGGTTCTGCGTGTAGCTGGTCCGGTAGCGCAGCCGTCCCACGAGCCGCTGCACCTCCGGGTGGACTCCCGTCAGACCCAGCTCGATGCACGCACGCTCCCCGGCGTCCTTGATGCTCTTGTCCACCTGCTGCCTGGCGCGGTCCACCGCCTCCTCGATGCGGCTCGGGTGGATGCGTCCGTCGGCAACCAGGGACTCCAGGGCCAGTCGCGCCACCTCGCGTCGCACGGGGTCGAAGCCGCTGATGACCACCGCCTCCGGCGTGTCGTCGACGATGAGGTCCACGCCCGTGGCCTGCTCCAGCGCGCGGATGTTGCGGCCCTCGCGCCCGATGATGCGGCCCTTCATCTCGTCATTGGGCAGCGTCACGGTGCTGATGGTCCGCTCCGCCACGTACTCGCCGGCGTACCGCTGGATGGCCATCCCCACAATGCGCTTGGCGCGACTCTCCGCCTCCTCGCGCGCCTCCTCTTCCACGTGGCGCACCCGCTTGGCGGCATCCAGTCGCGCTTCGGCCTCCACGGCGGCGGTGAGCGCCTTGCGCGCCTCCTCGCTGCTCAGTCCCGCCGTCTGCTCCAGCTTGGCGCGCACCTCACCCAGGCGACGCTCCACCTCGCTCTCACGCAGCTCGATCCGGCCGCGCACCTTCTCCACGTCGTCGCGCTGGCGTTGAACGTCCTCCAGGCGCGTGTCCAGGGCGTGCTGCTTCCGCTCCAGTTGTTGCTCACGGTTGCGGAGCCGCTCGGCCTCCCGCGCCAGCTCCTTCTCCAGCTCCTCCCGACGAGCCCGCAGCGACTCCTGCGCCTCGCGCTCCACCTTGAGTCCCGCCTCGCGCGCTTCCAGCTCGGCCTTTTTGACGAGCGCGGCGCGCGCCTCCTCCGCCTGCGCGGTGAGCTGCTTGGCGCGTTCCTCCGCGCTGCCCAGCAGTTTGCGTGCGCGCTCCTCCGCACGGGCTTCACCTTCCAACGTGCCCCTGGCCGTGCCGGCTCCCAGTCCCAGGCGGTAGGCCACCGTCGACGCCACGGCCGCCACCACCACCACCAGCACGGTCAGTCCAAGGGCCAACAGGCCGTTGTCCATGACCACCCTCTATCTGCCAGGCCCACGCAGACCGCGTGCGCCCGTCCAGTGAACGCGCTCCTCCGTCACCACCACGTCCACGGGCTGGTCATGGGGTGCGGTGGGAACGCGGGAAAAAAGGCGGGCCTCACGGGTCACCGCCACTCGGAGGGCGTGGTCCCACTGCGCCAGCGCCCGATCATAGAACCCCCTGCCGCGACCAAGCCTCCCGCCGGTGGGATCAAAAGCCAAGCCGGGAACAAGCACCGCGCCCAGCTCCGACGGAGCCACGAGCGCATCCCCTCCCGGCGCCATCACCCCGCCCGCGTCCTTCTGCATGGGCGTGACGCCGTCCCAGGCCACCAGCTCCAGGTTCCCGTCGTCACGACATCGCACGTACGCCACGCGCCCCGCGCTCTCCGGCTCACTGAGCCACCCCAACGGCGTCTCCGACGACATGGTCACATAGACCCCCACGCGCCCACGCGCCGGCATCACCCCGAATTCACGCAGGCGACGTGAGGCCGCCAGCGGGTCACGCAACGGTGGAGTGGAGCGGAGCAGGGCGCGGACGGAGGCGCGCGCGCGGTCCTTGTCGTCGGGGAGTGGGACGTCCGGCCAGGGTTGCAGCAAGAGCGGGCCTCAGAGCGGGAGCGCCGCTCGGAGGCTATTCCATGGTGGGTGGGTCATGCACGGCTTGAAAAATGAAAGTCCCCGGATGTGCCGTGTGGCTGGTCGTTCAGACCTGTCATGGCGACAGGTGGGAGCTGGTATTGCGGCTTCAGGCTGCTCGGCGCGGTGACGCGGCTGCAGTCAGGCTGCAGGCCCCACCGGGGGAGCGGCACACCACCGCAAGGTGTTGCCCCCTTGGAAGTGCTATCGGTCCGAATTCGACCAGGTCATCGCGAACACCCCAGGGAAACTCACATCTTGGCTTCGGTCCCGGTGTGGCCCGGAACCTTGGCGGACGAGGCATTGTCGCGCGCGGCATTCTGGCTGGCAATGGCCATCTCCACTGCGCGCAGGAGATTCTCGCTCTTGCGGTGCACGCGCTGCTTGAAGTCCCGCTGCCGCTGCTCCGCGGCAAACAGCTCATCCGCAATGTTCATGGCCGCCAACAGCGCCAGCTGCTGCGTGCCCACCGTCTTGGAAAGCCGCTGCAGCTCACGGACCTTGCGGTCCACGTAGCTGGCAAGGTTCTGCAGGTGGGCTTCCGAGTGCTCACTGCGGATGCTGAAGCGATGGCCAGCAAGAGAGACGGTGACGGAGCCCTTCTTGTTGGACATGGGTCGGGATCCCCTGGCGTGCGGCGCTGTGTTGGAGTGCTCAAGCTACCGGAGCGCGCGGCCGAGCAGCAAGCGTGATTTCATCGAATTCTCGGATCGACTCACGCGTCCGTTGCCCGCATTTCTCGACGGAGAATGCATGCAAAGCCCGCGGGCAATCCGTAGCTCGCCGGATCGCCTTGCGGCTGCGGGGCACGGTGCGCAAAGGTGGGATCGGTTCGGTGACGTCTGCTGCGTGGAAGCACTTGACATGGAGAACAAGATGGTGCGCGCGTGGGTGGTGCTCGGGATGTTGTTGTGTGCGGGTGGGGCGCAGGCCGCCGTGGGCGGTCGCTACGTCTCACCGCTGGGCGACATCACCCTCAAGCAGAAAGGCAAGAAGATCACCGGCGTCATGGCGGACGCGCACGGCCCCTGCGGCTTCAAGAAGGGCCAGGAGGTCCTCAAGGGCACGCTGATGGATGACAGCGTCACCGGCGAGCTCACCATCTGCTCCGAGGGGAGCGGCTGCGGGACGCAGAAGGTGTTCGTGGTGTTGCTGGTGGCACGCAAGGGTGAGCTGCTCTCTGGCGCGGTGCACAGCAAGAAGGCCCAGTGCAAGCTGCCGCTGGGCGGGAAGGGCATTGCGCTGGCGCGGGCCCCGTCGGGCGGGAAGGGCAAGACGGAGAA
>JBFMGU010000055.1:0-47828 GCA_040752415.1 Myxococcota bacterium | reverse complement strand
GAGGTGCGGATCCAGCTGGACCCGGTGCCTGAGCCCGCCCCGTCGCCAGAGCCGCCTGCGCCCGAGCCCCCCGCCCCGACGGAGGCCGCTCCGCCGGCACCCGACCCGCCGCCCGCCGCGCCCCCACCGGTGGCCTCCGCTCCGACGACAACCACCGCCCCGCAGCCGCCTCCCGCGGCGGGGCGCAGTCCGCTGCCCTGGGCCCTGCGCGGCGTGGGCGCGGCGGCGGTGGCATGGGCTGCGGTGTTGGTGACGACGTCACTGCTCGGTGCCGCGGTGGCGGGCACGATCTACGCGGTGGTGTACTTCGTGCCGGGCACGGCGCCGGTGCGGAGCGTGTTGGAGGTGTTCTACGTGGTGGGCCTGGTGGCGGGGATTGTGGGCGCGCTGGGTGTGCCGGCTCCGCTCCTGCTGGGGGGCGTGGGCCTGGTGGCGGCGACGTGGACGGAGTGAGCCCGGTTCGTCCTCCGTGCGCGGGTGGACTATAGGAACGCCATGGGCGAGCGCCGCTGGTGCCCGGACTGCAATACCTGGACGGAAGCCTCACGCTGTCCGTCGTGTGGGGCGCCCTCCGTGGTGGCCACCGAGTCGCCCGACCTGTTCACCGGCCGGACCATTGCCGGCAAGTACCAGCTCCACGGCGTGCTGGGGCGCGGCGGGATGGGGGTGGTCTACCGCGCGGAGGACCGCAACCTGAAGCGCGAAGTGGCGGTGAAGCTCATTGCCACGACGAGGGTCCCGGACACCGACATCATCAAACGCTTCCAGCAGGAAGCCCGGCTAAGCTCGCGCATCAACCACCCCAACGCCATCACCATCTACGACTCCGGCGTGACCGACGACGGGATGATGTACCTGGTGATGGAGCTGCTCCTCGGGCGCGAGCTGTCGGTGGAGCTGGAACGCGCCGGGGCCCTGGAGCCGCAGCGCGCCGTGGCGGTGGCCATCCAGGTGCTGCGCGCGCTCAACGCCGCCCACGAGGCGGGCATCGTCCACCGCGACCTCAAGCCGGCCAACGTCTTCCTCCGCGAGGTGAAGGGCGAGGGTGAGCAGGTCAAGGTGATGGACTTCGGAATCGCCAAGGTTCTGCACCGCGGGCCGGGCGACGCCAAGGTCACCACCAGCGGGACGGTCCTGGGCTCGCCCTCGTACATGTCGCCGGAGCAGGCGCAGGGTGCGAGCGTGGATCAGCGCAGCGACCTCTATTCCGTGGGCGTCATCCTCTTCGAGATGTTGACCGGACGGCTGCCCCACGTCGCGGATTCGCCCACCGGTTCCATGTACGCACACATCGTCGAGGCGCCCCCCAGGCTGGCGGAGGTCCGCGCCTCGCTGGCGCACGCGGAGGCGTTGCAGCGCGTGCTGGACCGTCTCCTGGCCAAGCGCCCGTCGGACCGTCCTGGCAGTGCGCTCGAGTGCATCACGCTGCTGCAGCAGACGGGGGTGGAGTCGTTGCCGGGCTCCCTGGACGTCATCCCGCCGCGCGCCACCGTCTCTTCCGCCGACGAGGACACGCGTCCGGCGCGCAAGCCGCGTCAAACTTCCCCGCGTCCCCTGGTCTGGGCGGTTCCCGCGTTTGGCGTGTTGGTGGGTGGGGCGGTGGCAGCGTGGCCCGGCGGTGAAGACGTGCGCGCGCCTGCGCCGGTCATCACGGCGGTTGTGCCCGCTCCCAGGGTCACGGCGTCTGAACCACCGCCGCCCATCGTGACGGAGGCGCCCGCCCTGGTCACGCTCCGGTTCAACAGTCTCCCCGACGGCGCGGAGGTCACCCTGGACGGCGTGGCGCTGGGACGCTCACCGCTGACGCATTCCCTGCCCGCCGCCGGGAAGCCGTTGAAGGTGGTGTTCACGAAGGCCGGCTACAAGCCCATGGTGTTGAACGTGGCTCCCACCGAGAGCCAGACCATCCAGACCGCCCTGGTTCCGTTGCCGCGACCTTCGGCTCCTCCATCGCAGCGCAAGGCGCCGGCTCCCGCCCCGACGGTGAAGAGCGACGCCGAGCTGCTCGAGCACCTGGACTGAGGGGGGTCGGGAAGCCCAAGGGAAGTCAGAAGTCAGAATACAGAAAGCAGAAGGCGCTGGCCCGTCGTCGTCGCGGGGCGTCTTCTGACTTCTGACTTCCTTCCTGGAACTCTCCGACACATTTGGGAATCACGTCGCCGGCGAGAACATGGCGTCGTGGAAGACCAGGATGTCCTCACCAACCTGGATCCTGTCTCCGTTGGAGATGCGCGCGGCGCGTTTGATGGCAATGCCGTTGACCGTCACCTTCTGCCAGCGTGAGAGCGGCTCCAGCATCACCGCTTCTCCCTCGCGGTAGATGATGGCGAACTCCTTGATGGGCAGCAGGCGCGGACGGAGACGGACGTGCGCGCCGGGCGCGGTGCCCACCAGCAAGCCCGGGTCCAGCAGGGGCGTGATGGTCTTCTTTCCGTCGGAGGCAACCCAGCTCACGTGCGCGGACTTGCTGATCTCCACCATGCGCTGCACCTGCTGCTTGCGTTCCTCCGTCATGGCGTCGGTGGTGCGGAGCGCGCTGAGGCGTTGCACGCGAGCTTCCTTGGCCGCGGGAGCGCTCCGGGAGCTCAGCTTCGCGGCCAGCCGCGCCAGTCCGTCGGCGGATGTCTCCGACCACGCACCTGGGCTGGAGCGTGCGTCTTCCCGCGCGTCCTCCGGCGTGAGCTCGAAGCGGATGATGAACCCGGCAATCTCGATGGTGTCGCCGGACTCCAGCGTACGCTCGGTGACGGCGTCACCGTTGACGGTGAGCCCGTTGCGCCCGGTATCCAACACCACCCACCGACCCTGCTGCTTCTCCACGCGGGCGTGGGTGCGCGACACCTCGGCGTGGTCCAGCTGGATCTGCGCGTCGGGCTGCCGGCCAATCACCACGGGACCCGCGAGGAACGAGGCTTCCCGCAGCGGCTTCCGGCCGAGGAAGACCTTGAATCGGGCCATGCGCATTCACCTCCGGCGCACAGGCTCGCTTTGACCCGCGCGGGTCGTCAACGGTTTCGCGCTCAGCGACGGGGCATGACGATCGTCCGCGCGCCCACCAGCGTGGCCAGGCGCTGCAGCGCGTCGTCGAGGCGGGCGCGTCGCTGGCGCGTGGGCTTGATGCCCTCCTCCCACCACACTCCCTGCACCTCGACGGTGCGCGCGGCCCGCTGCAGCCTGGGTTCCATCCTCCCGACGAGGCGGTCCCCCTCCAGCATGGGCAGCACGTAGTACCCGTACGTGCGCTTGGCCGCGGGAACGAAGGCCTCGAAGCGATAGTTGAACCCGAACAGACTCAACGCGCGCTTGCGGTCGCGCACCAGCGGGTCAAATGGGGCCAGCAGCCGGATCTCCGAGGGAGCTTCCGGGAGCCGGGCCGCGCGCGTCGGCCAATCGGGTGGTGCCAGCACGCCGCGCTCCACTTCCACCACCGTTCCCTCGCCCACGGCGCGGGCGCACCAGGCGCGCACCTCGGAGAGCGGGACGGCGGCCCAGAACGCGGCAAGCTCGCGCGGCGTGGCGAATCCCAGGCGGTCCAGCGCGCCGAGACAGGCCCAGGCCACGTGCTCCTCCCACGACGGTGGCGGCAGGGCGTGGTGCTCGGGGAGCACGCGCTCGGTGAGGTCGTAGACCTTCTGGAAGTTGACGCGCCTGGAGATGGCCAGCTTGCCGTTGCGCCACAACAGCTCCAGCGCGGCCTTGGCGGGCTTCCAGTTCCACCAACCTGCCTCGTTGCCGCGTCCCTCTCCCTCGAAGTCACGCGCAAGGATGGGGCCTTCCCGTCGGACGCGGTCCTCCACCTCGCGCAGGACCACCTCCGGGTCCCTCCCAAAGCGGCTGCGCCACCACGCATTCCCCCAGATCCGCGTGTTGGCGGCGGAGAAGCGGTGCTTCCAGTGCGTGAACCAGCGCGTGGGAATCACCGCCGCGTCGTGCGTCCAGTTCTCGAAGAGACTGCGGCGATCCTCCAACAGACGACGCAGGTGCTCCGGCTTGTAGCGGAACAGGCGCGCAGCCAACGTCAGGTCATGGGCGCGGGCAATGCTGGCAATGGAATCCACCTGCACGAATCCCAGCGCCTCGACGGTGGCGAGCACGCTCTTCTCCGTGGCGGGTCGCTGGGGATCGTCGAGCAGGCCCTGGCCCGACAGGAACATGAGTCGTCTGAGCTTGAGGTCGGCGCGCACGCGGAGCGCAGGATAGCCCCAAGCCGTCCCCGCGTCTCAGCTCGACGGCGTGGGCGGTCAGGCCGTGATTGGCCGCGGCTATCACCATGACAGGAACATGTCCTGGATGGACGCGCCACGAACCGTCAGGATGCACTGCCAGGAGGTGGTGATGGCGGCGGCGGCGTTGGTGGGACTTGGTTCGGGGGCACTGCACTCGGTGACGGGGCCGGATCACGTGCTTTCGCTCACACCGTTGTCTTTGACGGCGGGGTCGCGGAGCTGGCGACTTGGCCTGCGCTGGGGCATCGGGCATTCGCTCGGCACCATCGTCGTGGCGGTGGCGGCGAGCATGTTGGTGCAGGTGTTCCATCTGGGCGAGCTCATCACGTGGGGTGAACGCCTTGGTGGCCTGGCGCTGGTGTTCACCGGTGTCATGGGGCTCCTTTCGCTGCGTCGTGGGGTCGTGGCGCGCGAGCACTGCGAGGGCACCGCGCTCAGCATGGGTCTCGTGCACGGCATTGCCGGCGGCGCGGCGGTGCTGGTGATGCTGCCCGCGGTGGCGCCGTCGACATGGCATGCGGCCGCGTACCTCTCCGGGTTCTCGCTGGGGAGCACCGTGGCCATGGCGGCGCTCACGCGGGTGCTCGGGCGGGGCGGGGCCCTGGTGAACCTCAATCGCGCGTGGTTGGGCCGCATCGTCGTCGGTGCGTCGGTGGCTTCGGTGTTGCTGGGCACGGTGTGGCTCACGGCGTGAGGCCGGGATGAGACTGCGTGCGGCTCCTGTGCGGCTCTTCTTGGGACGACGCCCTGGGTTCCCGCCAATGAGATTGGCACGCAAGCGAGGAGATGACGTCCTGCCCACCGCTCGGGACGCACCTCGCCGGACTGACTGTGGTTAGTACTTCCTGGCTACTTGACGTCGTCACGGTAATGTCCCGGGAGCAGTCACGCCGGCGGTATCCAGGGCGTGAGCCGACGCCACAGCCGTAGGGGCTAGGCATTTCCACGTCGTGGCAGCGACGAGAACGGAAGGAAATGCCTAGCCCGGGGCCGACGGAGCCACGCCGTCACCCCCCAAACGTCACCCATGCAACGGGGGTCTGTGCTGCGCATCCTTCTTGGACACGTTGGTTCACTCGAGGAAGACTACGTGACCCCGGGCTAGGCATTTCCTTCCGCTTTGGCCGCTATCACGACGTGGAAATGCCTAGCCCCTACGGCTGCGGCGCCGACTCACGCCCTGGATACTCCTGCGACGCTGCGACGCGGTCAGAGGTGAGCAGGACGTAAGCCCCTTCTCTTGCCTGCCAATCTCCTTGGCGGGAAGCCAAGAGCCGTCGTTTCAGAAGAGCCCCACCCAATCTCATTGGCAGGTGCCAAGAGCGTCGTCCCAAAGGCGTCGCACCCATGCGGGGACCGTTGGACCGTTCGGCCCCGTGCGTGGCTAACGCCACGATAATCCAACGGGAAACGCGCGAAGTGTCAACCACGGCGTCCAATGGCCACGTCGTGCAGGTGGGTCAACCGGATTGACACTTAGGAACCAAACGCATAGACGGTGCGGATGCGAAAAATCCGCGCCCTGTGCCTTCCTGGCCTGCTCCTCCTTGCGCAAGGTTGTCCTCCTTCCACCTCCAGCTCCGCGAGCAGCAGCAGCAGCACGAGTGGCGGCGGTGGCAGCACCAGCGACACCAGCTCGTCGAGCTCCAGCTCCGCGGGATCGGGCTCCGGGACCTCCGGGTCCAGCTCGTCCAGTGCCAGCAGCAGCGCCAGTTCTTCCTCGTCGAGCGCAAGCAGCAGCAGCTCCGCGTCCTCGACCTCCAGCGGCGGGGTCGGCAGCACCAGCTCCTCGTCGAGCGGGAATGCCAGCGGATCCACGTCCGGGAACGGCAGCACCAGCTCCTCGTCGGGCGGTGGCACCAGCGGGTCCACCTCCTCGGGCGCGAATACCAGCTCGTCGTCGGGCGGGAGCACCAGCTCCTCGGGAAGCTCCAGTGGCGGCGGTGGCGCCGTCGTCACCCAGCAGGTGAGCGCGGAGCAAGGCGGCAGCATCACATCTTCCGATGAGAACGGAGCCCCGCGCGCCCGCCTGGACATCCCGCCTGGCGCACTCCCCGCCGACACCGTCATCACCATCGAGACCCGCGTCGGTCAGACCATTCCAGGCTTCGTGCTCGCCTCGCCGGTGTACTCCTTCGGGCCGGAGGGTACGGTGTTCAACCTGCCCGTCCGCGTGACCATCCCCTTCACCGGCGACGCCGCGGGCAAGGCGGTGTTCTGGTCACTGCTCGGCGACACCACGCAGTTCGAGGTCATGCCCACCGAGGTTGGCGCTGGCGAGATGGTGGCCTACGTCACCCACTTCTCCGAGGGATTCGCGGGCGGTTCCGACAACCCGGCGTGCGCCTCCGCCAACTGCGCCGCGCCGCAGCCCTCCCGCTGCGCCGACGACACCACCCTGGAGGTCTTTGGTCACTCCGCCTGCGACGCCACCGGGACCTGCGTGGCCCAGTCCGCCATGTTCGACTGCGGCGCGGTGATCAACGGCACCGGAGCCTGCGCCGATGGCGCCTGCGTGCGGAACAGCTGCAACCTCGGCTTCGATGACTGCGACAACCTCGACGCCAGCGGTTGCGAGACCGACCTGAGCTACGACGTGGCGAACTGCGGCTCCTGCGGCAACGCGTGCGCCGCGGGCCAGGCGTGCGTGGCGGGAAGCTGCCAGGACGTGGGGTGCAGTGTCGACGACGATTGCCCCGGCGCGTTCGTGGCCTGCGACGGCAGCACCGCTCTCAATGTGAGCTTCACGTGCATCCAGGGAACGTGCACGCCGCAGCCGGTGGTGGACCAGATCTGTCCGTTTGCGTGTGCACAGGGCCTGGGCTGCGTGACCTGCAACAGCGACGCGCAGTGCCCGCCCGCGGAGAGCGTCTGCGACGTCAACGGCGACCTCCAGAGCACCTCCCACCGCTGCGACGCCACCGGCACGTGCGTGGCGCAGACCAGCACCACGTCGTGCGCGGCGGGGGATCTGTGCGTGGAGGGGGCGTGCATCACGCCGGAGTGCCAGGTGGACAGTGATTGTGGCACCGAGGTCACGACGTCGTGCGACCCGCAGTCCTCCGACCTGGTGGTCACCGCCCCGGCGTGCATCCAGGGCCAGTGCTCCACGCGCGTCGAGGGTGCGGTGGCCTGCTCCACCGCAGGGCCCGGCGTCACCTGCTCCGCGGGTAACTGCGTGTCGTCGGTGGTGTGCGCGCGTGATTCCGACTGCTTCGCGTACCTGCCCTTCGGTACCTGTGCCGACAACCACTGCGTGCTGACCCGCTGCGAGAGCACGGGGACCTGCGCCGACGCCGTGGCCTGCTCCGGTCCCACCGAGTTCGCCAGCCAGTCCCGCCAGTGCGTGCCGGTGGCAACCGGCGTTTCCGCGTGCATGCCCGGCGCCCTCTCGTACACGTCGTGTCAGGATCCCGACCAGTGCTACGACGGCGCGTGCATTCCGCCGGGCACCGAGTGCGTCACCGTCGAGGATTGTGCCGGCGGCGGCGCTCCCACGTGCTCCGGCAACGTGGCCACGTATCCCGCCGGTCCGGTGGACTGTGAGGCGGGCTACTGCGTGAACGTCCCCGAGACCTCCGCCCCGTGCGACGTGGCCTGCGTCGACGGAGTGGGCTGTGTGGCGTGCGCGGTGGACGGCGACTGCGCCGCGTATTCCACCGGAACCTGCAACGGCAACAGCGTGGTCAACGTGGCGCCGGCGTGCGTGGGCTACCAGTGCGTGGACCAGGGCGGCACCGTCGAGGAACCGTGCCCCGCATCCACGGTGTGCCTCAGCGGCGTGTGTGCGCCGGAGGGAACGGAGTGCGTGACCGCGGCGGATTGTCCCTCGGGCGGCTTCACCTGTGCCGGCCCCGGCGACCTGGCGGTCACCAGCGCGGAGTGCATTGACGGTATGTGTGAGAGCTTCCCCTCGGGCGAGCTGTACTCCTGCTCGTACATCTCCGGCGCCTACAACTGCGACCCCTCGCAGGGCATGTGCGTGGGCAACGCGTGTGGCAGCAACAGCGACTGCTTCGGGTTCGCCGACACCTGCGTCAACGGCCAGTGTGAGGCGCGCCAGTGCGACACGGCCGCCGACTGCGCCCCGTACAACGTCTGCTTCGGCCCCACCACGGCGGCGTCGTACAGCCAGGTCTGCTACCCGACGGCGATTCCCGGCGTGCAGGTGTGCGCCAACGACAGCCCCACCACCGTGGAGTGCACCAACGGGGACATCTGCATCCGCGGGGAGTGCGCGCCGCCGGAGTGCGCGGTGGACGCGGATTGCACCAACGGCCCCGCGCCCCAGTGCAGCGCCACCAGCCCCGACAAGCTCGTGACGTACCCCGGCACCTGCAACGCCGGCGTGTGCAACTATGTGCCCTTGGAGACGCCGTGCAACTACCTGGCGGCGCCGCCCAACCACGCTACCTGCTCCGCGGGCACCTGCGTGCTCGACGGGTGGGTGTGCCAGACCGACGCGGACTGCCCGTTCCCGCCGCTGGACCGCTGCACGAACGGCCAGTGCGTCCCCAATGAGTGCGATCCCCAGGTGGGCTGCCCCAGCTACGACAAGTGCGACGTCAGCAACGCGGGCGTGGAGCACTACGTCCAGACCTGCGCGCCGGTCTTTGCGTTCAACCTCTGCAGCGACAACTACCCGGACTACTCGCCGTGTCCTGGCAACAATGGCCCCGGCACGTGTGTCGACGCCGTGTGCTACCCGGACCCGGGCACGGAGTGCGTGACGGTGGCCGACTGCGCTTCCACCACGTCGTGCCTGGGCGACCACGCGGTCATCCAGGAGGCCCGGGAGTGCCTGCGCGGCTTCTGCATCTACAACGAGCCCACGCAGCAGGACTGCGGCGCGCCGGGATTCATTGGCTGCATGGCCGGCGTGGGCTGCATGGAGTGTGATGACCTGAATGCGTGCGCGCCCCAACCCACGGGCCAGTGCGCCGACGCCACCAGCGTCGAGTTCGAGACCCGCGCGTGCGTCAACTACCAGTGCGAGGCCACCGGGACGACGGGCCAGGCGTGTCCGGGCACCGACATCTGCCTCAGCGGCGCGTGCGCGCCGGAGGGCACGGAGTGTGTCACCCCCAGCGACTGCAACGCCCCCGCGCCGAGCTGTCCGGATGGCTCCGACGCCATCACGTTCAGCAGCGCCTCCTGCCTGGGGGGCACCTGCGACGTCGCCACCGACACGCTGTCCTGCGCCGCGTTTGATCGCTTCGGTCAGCCGGGGACGTGCGGCGGTGGCACCTGCGTGCGCAACTCGCCGATCTTCTGCAGCACCTCGTACAACTGCTACCCGGACTACGAGGGCTACGACGCGTGCGTGGGCGGCGTGTGCTCCATGGTCCTGTGCGACACCGACGACGACTGCAACGTGACGCCGGAGCGCGGCTGCGAGGCGCCGGAGAGCGCGTGGATGATCACGATGAGCTGCGTGCCCAACGCCTACGGTCTCAAGGTCTGTCGCGCCACGGGCCCGGAGAGCTACCAGTCCATCCCCTGCCAGCCCGGCACCACCTGCAACGAATCCACCGGCCTGTGCCAGTGAGTGACGCTCGTCGGAGCGGGCCACGCAACCGGGTCCGCTCCGACGTGACGTGCGCGTGAAAACCCAGGCGCGGTGAAACACCTCTGCAACAAGGAGCAACCATGAGCTGGATCCGTTCCGGATTGTTTGCCGCATCCTGCGCGCTCGTCGTGGGCTGTACCGCCACGGGGGGCGGCGCTTCGTCGTCGTCGGGGGAGCCGGGCAGCACATCTTCCAGCAGCTCCGGCAGCATCAGCAGCGAGTCCAGCTCCGGCAGCACCTCGGGGACCTCATCCAGCACCGGGTCCGCCTCTTCCAGCTCCGGCGTGGTGAGCAGCTCGTCCAGCGCCGGCGTGTCGTCCTCCAGCAGCGGCGTGTCCAGCTCCGGGAACGTGGGCTCCTCGTCGTCATCCGGCAGCACGTCGGGTGGGGGTTCCTCCTCCTCCTCGTCCTCCGGCGCGCCCACGGAGAGCAACTGCACCAACGGCCTGGACGACGACGCCGACGGTGACATCGATTGCGCCGACGACACCGCCTGCCGCGCGGTCTCCGCGGACTGCACGCCGGGCGCGGGCACGCCGGGCTCCGCGTGCTCTGTCGCCACCGACTGTCAGGCCAGCAACAACGACCCGGTGTGCCTCACCGACGGGTCGCTGCCCGACGGCTACTGCTCGGAGTGGTGCAACGTGGACCTGCAGGATTGTCCCGCCAACGGCATCTGCACCGCGGTGGAGGGCTCCAACCACGGCGTGTGCCTGCAGGGCTGCGACCCCAACGCGGTTGCGCCGTGCCGCTCGGGCTACACGTGTCGTTCCCAGGACAGCGGCGGGTCCGCGTGCCTGCCGCTGCATCCCAGCTGTCGCGACGGGGCGGACAGCGACGGCGACGGTTGGACCGACCTCCAGGACCCGGACTGCCACACCGTCTACGAGGAGGCGGGCCTGAGCGCCAACGTGTGCAACAACGGAATCGACGACGACCACGACGGCCGGACTGACGCCGCGGACCCCTACTGCCTGAGCGGGTGGCGCACCGCGGAAGCTCCCGACAGCTGCACCGACGGCGCCGACAACGACCACGATGGCTGGGCCGACCGCCATGACCCGGACTGCCGCGAGGACCGCGACGAGTCCGGCTACAACCCCGACTACGCATGCAACAACAACCAGGATGACGACGGCCTCAACTACGCGGACGCGCGCGATCCCAACTGCGTCTCCGGCCTGGACAACGACGAGTCCACCTCCTGCAACAACGGGATCGACGACGACAACGACGGCTGGACCGACGTGGGCGACGCCGACTGCGCTCCCGGCTTTGGTCCGGAGACGGAGCCGGTCACCGCCGTCCTGTGCAACAACGGGATCGACGACGACCAGGACGGCTCCTCCGACGCCCAGGATTCCGACTGCGTGAACGGCGCCGACCCCGACGAGGGCACCTGCGGTGACGGACAGGACAACGACAATGATGGCTGGGTGGACGGCGAGGATTACGACTGCCTGGTGCTCGGCCGCGGTGAGAGCGGCCTCAATGACGCCACCGGCTGCACCAACGGCATTGACGACGACAACGACGGCGACATCGACGCTGACGACGATGACTGCACCAGCGCACGGAGCAGTGATGAGGCCGGCACCTGCGCGGACTCCCAGGACAACGACGCGGATGGCTGGGTGGACCAGCAGGACCCGGATTGTCGCGCGGGTTTGCCGGAGCAGGGCGTGCGCAGCGCGGGCCGCCAGTGCAACAATGGCCTGGATGATGACCTGGACGGCCTGGTCGACAGCGACGACCCCGGGTGCCTGGACGGCGCCGGCAACGACGAGCTGGGCGGGTGTTCCGACGGCCAGGACAACGACGGTGACGGCTGGACGGACGCGGCGGACGCGGAGTGCGTGACCCTGGGCGGCCCGGAGCGCGGCCTGAGCTACACCGCGTGCGACAACGGCCAGGACGACGACGGCGACGGCCTCACCGACGGGAATGACCCCGGCTGCTCCGAAGGCGCCGACGCGGACGAGGTCCCCGCCACCTGCGCCAACGGCTATGACGACGACCGCGACGCCTGGGCGGACGACGCCGACCCCGACTGCATCAACAACCGGGAAGAGTCCGGCCGGGACCCGAGCTACCTGTGCAACAACGGGATTGATGACGACAACGACGGCCTGACCGACCACCAGGACTACCAGAGCTGCTGGACCGGTCTGATGCAGGATGAATCCGGCTCCTGCGCGGACGGCGTCGACGATGACAACGACGGCTGGACCGACTACTACGACCCGGATTGTCGTGACGGGTCCGGCGGTCCGGAGACCCAGCTTGTCAACCCCGCCTACGCCTGCAATGACGGCGTGGACAACGACAACGACGGTTCCACCGACGCCGCTGACGCGGACTGCCTCGAGGGCAGGGACCGTGACGAGGGAACCTGCCAGGACGGCGTGGACAACGACGCGGACACCTGGCCCGACTCCGAGGACCCGGACTGCACGTTCTTCCCCCAGCAGGGAGAATCCGGCTTCAATGACCTCACCGCCTGCACCAACGGTGTGGACGACGACAACGACGGCCTGACCGACGGCGACGACGAGGCGGGCTGTCCCGGACCCTTTGCCAACGACGAGGGCGGGACCTGCTCCAACAACCTCGACGACGACGGGGACGGCTGGAGCGACTTCGATGACCCGGAGTGCCTCGGTTTGCAGGGCGAGCACGGCTACGGCACCGCGGAGTGCAACAACGGCGTGGATGACGACGGTGATGGCACCCGCGACGCCCAGGACCCCAGCTGCACCTTTGGCGGCATGGATGACGAGGTGGGCGTCTGCTCCGACACCGAGGACAACGACGGCGACGGCTGGACCGACGAGGCGGACCCGGATTGCTACCACGGTCGCCCGGAGATGGGCCGCTGGGACGCGCCGTGCAACGACGGCGTGGACAACGACGGTGACGGGTTCGTCGACGCGCTGGATACCGACTGCGTGGACGGCCGCGACAATGAGCTGCCCGCCAGCTGCAAGGATGACCTGGACGACGACAGCGACGGTTGGACCGACGAGGATGACCCGTCCTGCCATGAGGGCAAGGAGGAGAACGCGGTCGCGGGGACTTACGCCTGCAGCGACGGCGATGACGATGACGCCGACAACCTCGCGGACGAGCTGGACCCCGACTGCCAGAATGGTTGGGACCGCGACGAGTCCAACTCCTGCGCCAACGGCGCCGACGACGACTCCGACGGCTGGGTGGATGATCGGGACCCGGACTGTCTCAACGGCGGACCGGAGCAGTACACAACGTCAGGATACCGCTGCAACAACGGCTACGACGAGAACAACAACGGGCTCACCGACGCCCAGGATCCCTCCTGCCAGTCCGGCCTGGATGATGACGAGGGCTTCTGCGGCGACGGCGTCGACAACGACGGCGACAGCTTTGTGGACGGGGCGGACCTGGAGTGCGTGCTCAGCCCCAACACCGGGGAGAAGGGTGAGCGCTACCAGCCGCAGTGCGCCAATGGCGTGGATGACGATGACGATGGCCGCGTGGACGGGTTTGACCCCCAGTGCCTCACCAACAACACCGACTCCGAGGCGCCCCCGTGCGCCAACGGCCGCGACGACGACCTGGACGGCTGGCTTGACGCAAGGGACCCGGACTGCGCCACCCTGGGCCGCGAGGCGGGCCTGGGCACCACCCAGTGCAACAACGGCCTGGATGACGACAACGACGGTTCCTACGACGCGTTGGACCTGGAGTGC
Source organism: Myxococcota bacterium (assembly GCA_040752415.1). GTDB lineage: Bacteria > Myxococcota > JACRCW01 > JACRCW01 > JACRCW01 > JBFMGU01. Next base: position 34,305 of record JBFMGU010000055.1, on the reverse strand, counting down.
ACCGACCCGTCCCAGGACGACGAGCTGCGCTCCTGCACCAATGGCCTGGACGACGACTACGACGGCTGGATCGACGATGCGGATCCCGCCTGCGCCAGCATCGGCCAGGAGCGGGACGGCGCGCCGGGTGGTCCGTGCAACGACAACCAGGATGGCGACGGAGACGGCCTGGTGGACGCGGAAGACCCGGGCTGTCGCGACGCCCAGGACACCGACGAGATTCCCGACACCTGCGCCAACTTCGAGGACGACGACAACGACGGCTGGGCTGACGCGGCCGATCCCGACTGCGCGGCCAACCGTGACGAGTCCGGGTTCGACCTCTCCATCCAGTGCAACAACGGCGTGGACGACGACGACAACGGCGGGGCAGACGCCGAGGACTTCCAGAATTGTGTCTCCGGCTCGGACAATGACGAGTCGGACTCCTGCGCCAACAACGGGGATGAGGACGGTGACGGCTGGACCGACTACAGCGACCCGGATTGCGACGCCGGCGGCCCGGAGCGCGGCCTGATGCCGTTCTTCCTGTGCAACAACGGCATCGACGACGACGGTGACGGGCTCACCGACGCCGAGGACACTGGCGACTGCTACTCCGGCGGCGTGGAGGACGAGGGGACGTGCCGCGACGGCCAAGACAACGACGGCGACGGCTGGGCCGACGGGGCTGACCTGGATTGCCAGACGTACGCACCCGAGCGCGGCGTCAACAACCAGAGCGCGTGCAGCAACGGCGTGGATGACGACGGCAACGGCCTGGCGGACGGGGACGACCCGTACTGCATCAGCGCCAACGACTCCGACGAGAGCCCGAGCTGCGACGACGGGCTTGACGGCGACGGCGACGGGTGGTTCGACGACGACGATCCCGACTGCCACGGTTACGGTGGGCCGGAGTCCTTCCCCACCTCCTTTAATGCCTGCAACGACGGCCAGGATAACGACGGCGACGGGCTTGCGGACGTGGATGACCCCGAGTGCGCGGCCGGCTGGTACGTGGATGAGACCGGCATCTGCCACAACGGCATCGACGACGACGGTGACCACTGGACCGACCTGGAGGACGTGGACTGCTACTTCTACGGTCTGCCCGAGCCGGCGCAGAACAACCTCGCACTCTGCTCCAACGGCGAGGACGACGACGGGGACGGTCTCATTGACGGGGATGACCCGCAGTGCTCCTCCCCGGTGGACAGTGACGAGTCCTTCTGAGCCAGGCCCGCTTCGTTTCCCTGAGCAGGTTTGACGCCACCGCCGGGATCCGGCACGGCACATCCGTGCCCTGGTGATCCCGTGGGCTCCCGTTGTCGACGTCAAACGTCGACCGAGGATGACCATGCGCGGGGTGTTGCTGACTGCCGCCGTGTTGCTCCTGGCCCGCCCCCCAGCAGTGGCGGTGTGACAACGTCCTTGAGCAGCGACGCGTCCGACGGGGGCAGCGGGGGCGAAGGCTCCGGATGTCAGTGCGCCACGCCACGGGACCCGGTGGCTTCGATGCTTGCCTTGTTGGCCGCGGTGTTGTTCGTGCGTCGCGCCCGACGCGCGTGAGGGCCCAGCGTTTACCTCGGAGGTCATCGCCCCGGCTGCGCGACGTTCGTAACGTCATCCGCAGGAGGAACCATGGATGACGTCACGGCACGGCTGGTGGTGGGGCTTCTCGTCGTGGTGGTGGTCTTCACGCTGATTCGCGGGCTGCCCCGGCTTGGGCGCGGTCTGCGGGAGCCCACCCGGCCCGAGGCGCCCTTCTGGTTGGTTCGTGGCATTCGTGACGTCGTGGTGGCGGTGGCGTGCGCATGCATCGCCGCGGGCCTGGCCATGGACTCGCGCGCCGCGTGGGTGTTTGGCCTCGTGTTCCTGGGTGAGGAGCTGTACGAGACCGGAGTCATCCTGCTCATCCTGCATCTGCGCGAACGTCTCCGGTCCCGCGCGGCCTCCCACGCCTGAACCGCGCCATTGCCTCGGATCTTCTCGTCGAGGGACTGCGGGGACCTGCTGGACCGCGGCACCACCTGCCCGGCCGGTCAAATCCTCGAGGACGACGGATACGGCGCCATCTGCATCAGGCCGTGATCCACACGCGCTTCACCGCACGCTTCACCGCGGCGCGGCGCACAACGTCCCATCACCCGGTCACGACGGCACTATTGCAGCACCATGATGTTGCCGCCGAGGTCGACCCAGGAAAACACGTTGAGGTCATGCGCGCGCTGCAACCCCGCGGGCTCGTTCCCGGACGTCGCGAACTCCACGGTGGTGAGCTGCAGCAGGTCCACCGCGCGCACCGCGCTTTGCCCGGAGGCATCCAGGGCGCTCACGTACAGGACCTCCTCCAACACGGACAACGCAACGCCACAAGGGGTGCCCGTGCGGAATGACAGCGGCAGCGGCGTCGCCACTCCGTTCGTGATGTGGAACACCGACGTGGTCCGCGTCGCACCGTCGTTGAAGGTATCCGCCACGTAGACCTCCCCTTCCGCGGTCAGGGCAATGCCCGACGGATCCACCAGCGGCGCTCCCACCCAGAGGTCCTGCAGGTTGCTCCCCTGGGAAGTGATGCGGCTGACCCGCGGAGCTCCATCACCGTCCATGCGCGTGAAGTAGATGACGTCGGTGGCATTCTCGTCCTTGACCGTCAGCCCGCGGATGCGACCACCCAGGAGCAAGGAAGGATCTCCGCCCGTGACAGGGAAGACCCAGATGCCGCCAACCTCCGACGGCGGTAGACCCTCATGGGCCGAGTCCGCGACGTAGATGGATTGTCCCAGCGTGCCGGTGGCAATCCCGGTGGGATAGACCAACGCGTCGCCGGCATAGAGGGACACCGCCGGGCCGCCTTGCGTGATGCTGTAGCGGTACAGGCCAAAGGTCCGCGTGGTGTCCGCAGCACCCTCCAGCGCAACCACGTAGAGCTCATCACCAGCGGGCGCGGGCGTTGCCACAATGGGGAGCGCCATGCTCGTCAACACCGTCAGCTCCGTGGGCAGCGACGCGCCACTGCTGCTGGATGATGACGACGTGGAAGACGACGATGACGACGACGTTGCGCTCGAGGTCGACGCGGCCGACGAGCTTGAGGTGGACCCGGACGAGCTGGCAGAGGACGAGGTTGACGCTGCGCTGCTCGAGGACGTGCCCGTGGCAGCGGAGGAGGACATCCCGCCCGTGCTCGACGAGGTGGACGACGAGTTGGAGGACGTGCTGGTCCCCGTGCTTGCTCCACTGCTGCTGGAGGACGACGCGGCGCTGGACGAGGTGGACGCCGAGGACGTGGCGGCGGAGGAGGAAGACGACGACGATGCACCGGACGACGATGTGCCGACGTCACCGGAGGAGGAGCTGGACGACGTGCTGGCGCCGGACGACGAGGATGAGGATGTCGACGACGCGCCGGGATCACAGTTGGCACATCCCTGCACCAACCCCAGCAACACCGCCGCGCCCGTGAGATGGCGGCGAATCATGGGGCGGCTCCCGGCCGCGCGCTGGCGGAGAACCCTTCCCACGGCGCGGCGAGGAAGGGGAACGTGCTCCTGAAGGCGGTCTCGTTGCTGTTTACACCGTCGGGGATGGTTGCCTGGAGGCGGCACAGGATGAGTGAGAGCCCAATGTCCACCACGTCATCCGTGAGCTTGCGCCCGTTGGGGAAAGCAGAGGCGGTGCCCAAATCAATCCGCAGGACGTCGCCATAGCTGGTGAGGGTGTGCCCCAGCGCGCCGTTGAGCGTCATGACATCCAGGATGTCCACGCGGTTGGACTTCAGGAGATTGATGTCGCCACACCCCGCCAGCGGCCCGCCTGGTGCGTAGAAACCCAGGAGCTCCGCATCCCGGACAAGGATGGGGCTCAGCCAGTACGCCGCAAAGTTGGCAACGTCCGTCAGGGGAGAGAGCTGGTTGTAACGGTCCTTGTCCTGCAGGCCAATGAAGACTTCATTCACCAGCGGAAAACCCAGTCGTGAAACCTGCACCCACGGACCGGTGTGCTCGGGTTTGCCGTCGCGACGACGGATGGTCACCTTGCGACGGCTCGTGGAGGCCCACACGCCCACGGTCTGCGCATTGGAGGTGCCGGGCACCACCGCAGTGCCGCCGTTGGCCTCCGTCAGCGGAATTTCCAGCACCAGGGAGTGGACGTTGGTGTGCGCCAGGCTATCCCGCGGGTTCCCGCCGATGATGGTGCGAAGTCCCGCGAGGTCCATGGTCGCGCCCAGGTCGACGAAGAACGGGTCGTCGCGCGGGCCGGCAAACACGCGGCCACCGCCACTCAGGTCGTGGATGCGGCTCGTGCCGGCGTTGTCGACGAAGAACTGCTCATACGTCTGGCCCGGGGGGATGGCGTTGACAAGGTTGTTGGTCCGGGCGCCCACGTTGGGCGGCGGAACCCGCGCACCGGTGGCCACCACCACGGGATTCTCGCCGTTGGTCAGCTTGGTGACCGTGTACGTCTGCAACACGCCGGCGAGCTGCGAGAAGAATTCCTTGCCGCCGCCCGGCGGCACCTGGAGGTTCCCGGGATCCACGTAGGGCACCGGGCTGGTGGTGAAGCGGAACTGGTACGTGAGTCGGTCCAGCAGCGTGTTGCCGCCGCCGGTGATGTGGACTTCGTAGAGGATGTCGTCGGAGAAGTTCGCCCAATTGGGTCCGCCCTCCGGCGCCTCCATGCCCATGGTATTGGCGACGACGATCAGGTTGCTGCCTTCCACCCACGCGTACACGTCGGTGAGATCCGCGGCGGGGTCTTCCAGCATCGCCGGGGCTTCGCGGTGGCTGGAGGCGTGGGTGAGCGAGGAGAACGTCGACAGCGTCAATGCCAGCAATGCAGCGGACCGGGTGCGGTTGAACACGGGAACCTCGTGGGGATGACCAATCGGCTCCGCACACCGTGCCACAGAGGCCTGAGGGTTGCCCAGCGACGAGGACGGGAGAGTGCGTCGTTGACGCGGGAACGGCCGGACCGCCCACCGCAGGAACACAACGGCGTCACACTGCTCAGGGCTCGTCGGCCCACTCGCGGAGCCTGCGTTTGAGTTTGGCTTCCACCAGCTTCCAGTCCTCGTCGGGCTCCGCCTCTGCCCACTCGGCGGTTCTTCTCTCAGCTTCGCTTCGACCTTCGTGGCGATCTCCTCCCACTCCTTGTCCTCGCGACGCTTGAAGGTCCGTCGTCGATAGCCGTGGGAGCCACCACCCCACATGCACGTCACGCCGAGGAGGAATCCGAAGTCGTACCGCCCGCCGGCGTTGTGGACCTCCTGGACCTTGACGGTGTCGCTGAAGATTCCGACCACCAGCGTCACGCCCGAGATCATGTCGTGCCACAGGCCCATCCAGAACCCGGGGGGTGTTTCCGCGGCGAACCGGGGATCGCCAGCGTTGCACCCTGCCAAGAGCAGCGCGGCGAGCATCCCCACCATGCCGTCCGGTCGCATCCGCAGCCGCGAGAGAGCGCCATCGGCCCGCGCAACAGGTAGCGACAGATGCGTTCGAGCGTCTCCCGGTCACCACCGTCGATGAGCGGTGATGCGTACACGTTCAATCCCCGCAGCGGCCCACCTCTCCGCCGCTTGGGCCTCCCCGCTCGCGCGTTTCCGGCGCCAGCGCAGCGCGACCGCACGCCGCGAGTGCGTCCAGCTGAGCGCGGTTGCCTCGGACGTCCCCGGCGCGGCACACTGGGGTCGTGCTTCTCCCGTCGTGCGCACTGGTGCTGGCCCTGGTTCCGCTGAGCACGGAGCCCACGTCCCCCACGACGACAAACCCGCCCGCCGACGCGTTGCGCCCCTCGGTGGCGGTGCTCCCGTTGGTGCCGCTGGAAGCCCAGGAAGGCGCGCGCGCGGAGACGTTGACCGCGATTCTCGTCGAGGGATTGCGGGACTCACGGAGCTTTGCGCAGGTGCTGGGGCCGCTGGAGGTGGATTGTCGCCTGGGCGGCTTGACGGCACGACAGAGCCTGCTGGCCACGCTGCTGGATCCCAACACCCTCGTCGACGCGACGCTGCTCGGACCCCTGGGCGTGGGTCGGGTTCTCTACGGCACGCTGGACCGCTCCGACCCGCAAGGGCACCAGGTCACGCTGCGCCTGGTGGACGCCAGCACGGGACGCATGGTGACGACGGGGATCGCGGTGCCCAGGGCGCAACCCGGTGTGCTGGTGGACGGGGCGTGGGACCTGCTGGCCCAGACGGACCTGACGCGACCACCCGCTCCTCCGGCTCCCGCGACGACGGAGGAGGAGCCCTCCAGCGCTTCGCCCATGCGCCTGGGGGCGGTGGTGGGCGCGGGTGTGGCGGTGGCATTGGGCGTGGCGGCGCTGCTGGCCACCGGGGCGTTGGGTGAGGGTGCGGTGCTGTGGACCATGGGCCTGCGCGACCGTCATTTCGTCGCGGCCATCCCGTCGCCGGGACTGGGCGGGACCCCGCGGTTTGCGTTGCTGTGGACGCCAGCGGCAACCATGGCGGCGGGGGCTGTGGCATCCTCCGTGGTGGCGTTGGTGGGCGTGGCGGCCGCGGTGGCGCTGGGAGGCGTGGCATGGCTCAGCGGATGAGCAATTGGCTGGCCGGCCTGGTCCTCGTCGGGGTGGCCGTGCACGCCAGCGGCTGCCCGGGTTGGACCGCGTGCAATTCCGCCGAGGATTGTCCCACCGGCTACACCTGTGGTGCCGACGGATATTGCACCAGCGGAACATCTCCCGACGCGGCCACGCTCGAGACCAGCTCCTCGTCCACGGCGTCCTCCGCGTCGTTCTCGTCGTCGTCCTCGTCGGGCAGCACGGCGTCCACCAGCAGCACCTCGTCTTCCAGCGCGAGCAGCGCTTCCTCCTCCTCCAGCGGCGTGTCCTCGGCCACTTCCACCTCCACCAGCGCCTCCAGCTCGGGCTCCACCTCGTCGGCGTCCACCACGTCGTCATCGGCGAGCACGTCGTCGTCGTCGTCGTCCGCGGCGGGAACCACGAGCACCGCGTCGTCCTCCAGCAGCAGCGCTTCCAGCACGTCGTCCTCGTCGTCATCCTCCTCCACGTCCTCCTCCTCCTCCTCCAGCAGCAGCAGCAGCTCCGCGGGCGGACCTTTTGGCTGCGTGGAGCCCCCGCCCTGGGACACCGAGTGGAGCCGCTGGAGCGAGTCCGTTGCCACCACGTTCCGCGCCAACTGCAACGCCGTCCACGACGAGCGCACCGACCTCATGTGGCAACGCGCGTTCTCCGACGGAACCGTGACCTACGCGCAGGCGGTGAGCTTCTGTTCCTCGTCGGAGGCGGACGGCTACACGGACTGGCGCGTGCCCACGCAGGTCGAGCTGTTCTCGCTGGTGGACCACACGCTGCGTGACCCGGCGCTGGACCTCAACCACTTCCCCTCGGCGCGCGCGCTGGAGGTGTGGACCGCCACCGAGAGCGGCAGCTACCAGCGCGTGGTGGACCTGGATACCGGCGCGGTCCGCAACCGCCTGCCCAGCTCCGGCACCTACGCCGTGTGCGTGCGCGACCGGACCTGCACCAACACGGACGGCGGTCCCGCGCCCGACCTGCAGGAGCTGCCGGGGAGCGTGGGCGGCGGGGCCTGTTACACGTCGTGGGATGACCGCGAGTGGGTGCAGTGGGACGACGTGGAGCGCAGCACGCTGTCCGCCACGTGTGAGACCGTGACCGACCACCACGCGGGCCTGATGTGGACGCGCCTGGCGCTCCCCGCGGTGACCCACGCGGTGGCGGTGACGACGTGCGAAGGCCTGGTGCTGGAGGGACATGACGACTGGGTCCTGCCCACGCGCGCCGAGCTGATGACCACGGTCTCCTTGACGCTGAGCGAGCCGGCGGTGGACCTCAACGTGTTCCCCGCCACCGAGCCCGCCAGCTTCTGGACCGCCACCGCCCGCGACGGGACCCGGGTCTGGCGCGTGGAGCTGGATGATGGCGCGTGGACGCCGCAGTACACGTCGAATACCGGCGGCGTGCGGTGTGTGCGGCACGTTCCTCGAGGAGGAAGCGGCGCGCCGCTGCCGGTCTGCACGGATCCGCCCGACGTGGAATGGGCCAACGCTCCGGCGGTGGACGGCGTGTTCACCGTCAACGGCCCGGTCATCACCGACGAGGTGACCGGTCTGGAGTGGAGCAACACCGTGGGCACTTCCACCTTCGACAACGCCGCGGGCCTGTGCGCCGCGCTGGACACCGGCGACGCCAATGGCTGGCGCGTGCCCACGCGGATCGAGCTGTTCACCATTGTCGACCACACGCAGCAGAGCCCCGCGGTGGCGTTGGGAGCCTTTGCCGACACGGCCAGTGCCCAGTACTGGACTGCCACGCTGAATCCGCGCAACAGCGCGCAGGGGCTGGCCATCAACTTCAGCAACGGTGCGAGCACGCAGCAGTCACGCACCAGCGTCTACAACGTCCGCTGTGTCCGATGAGGAGGAGAAGATGAGGTCCCATCCACGTCGAGCCCCGCCGTTGTCCCTGGCCGCGGTGGCCATTGCAACGCTGCTCAGCGGGGCCGCGCCCCCCAACCGCTACTCCTATCTCAACGGCCAGACCATCACCGTCGACAACGTCACCGGCTTGAAGTGGCAGCGCGCGCACGGCGGCTACGGCAACTACACGGAGGCGTCCGGTGCGTGCGCCAACCTCAACCTCGGCGGGGAGTACGCCTCCGGCTGGCGCGTGCCGCGCGTCAAGGAGCTGGCCACCCTGGTGGACGTGCGCACCACCTCGGGTCCCTGGATCGACACCACCGCGTTCACCGGGACGATCTCCTCCAACTACTGGACGTCGACGCCGGCGGTGGGCCAGTCCAACTACGCCTGGACGGTGAGCTTCAGCGACGGGACCATCGGCACCACCGCCTACTCCACCGGCACCTACTACCGCTGCGTCCACGACTGAGCCGCGTCCCACGTCTGCGCTGACGGTGAAGGACCGCGGATTGACGCCCCGCTCGTGCTCGTGCCCAAATCGGCGCGTCGGTGTTCCAACACATGAGGATTGCCATGGCCGTGAAGCTCCGTGTCCTGGGGTTGATGCTGTTGCCCGTGCTGGCCGCCTGTACCGACGGAAGCTCCGTCGACGCGGGCAAGCCGTTGGAGGAGTGCTGGAACGGGGAGGATGACGACGGCGACGGCCAGGGCGACTGCGCCGACAGCGACTGCGCCTCCGACATCCGGTGCCAGTCCGGGCGCGACGGCGGCAACGGCAGCAATCAACCGCCGGTGGCGGGCGACGACACGTTCAACACCAACGAGGACGTGGCGCTGGTGCTCACCCCCGCGCAGCTCACCGCCAATGACACCGACCCCGACGGGGACAACCTGCGCATCAACGCGGTGGGCAACGCGCAGAACGGTCGCGTGGCGTTGTCCGGTGGACAGATCACCTTCACGCCGGACCCGGGCTTCAAGGGCCTGGGCGGCTTCACGTACACGGTGGGGGATGGTCGCGCCTCCGACCAGGGCGCGGTCACGGTGAACGTGGTGGGCGCCAATGACCCGCCGGTGGTGGCCGACGACGAGTTCACCGTCTACGAGGACGGGCGCATCAGCATCCTGACCGCCGAGCTCACCGCCAACGACGTCGACGAAGACGGCGACGAGCTGACCGTGACCGCGGTGACCACCCCGGCGCACGGGACGGCCACGCTCGCCGACACCGGGGTGGTCTACGTGCCGGAAGCCAACTTCCACGGCTCCGACTCCTTCCAGGTCACCATCAGCGACGGGCAGGACAGCGCCACCAGCACCGTGAACATCACCGTCACCTCCATCAATGACATCCCGCTGGCCGCCAATGACACCGCGGAGACCGACGAGGACACGCCGCTCCTCATCAGCGACGCCACGCTGCTGGCCAATGACACCGACCTGGATGGGGATGACCTGCGCATCACCGCGGTGGGCAACGCGGTGCACGGCACGGTGACGCTGGTGACCGGGCAGATCACCTTCACGCCGGAAGCCGACTTCGTGGGGGAGGCCAGCTTCGAATACAGCGTCAAGGACAACACGCCCGCCACCAGCACCGGCGTGGTGACGGTGACGGTGCTCCCGCTGCCCGACGTGCCGCGCGCGGTGGATGACCTGTTCACGCTGGCGGAGGACACGCCGCTGACGGTGACCGTGGCCGAGTTGATGGCCAATGACGTCGAGCCCGACGGCGACCCGCTCAGCTTCGTCTCGGTGGGCAACGCCATCGGGGGCACGGTGACGGCGGAGAACGGGGACATCACCTTCACGCCCACCGCGGAGCTCGTCGGGAATGCCACCTTCGAGTACGTCATCTCCGACGGCACCTCCGAGGATACCGGCCTGGTGCGCGTCACCTATACCCGCGTGAACGACCCGCCGGTGGCCAACCCCGACACCGCCACCACCGACGAGGACACGCCGGTCAACGTGCACGTCACGGTGGTCACCGCCAACGACCTGGACCCCGAGGGTGCGCCGCTGCGCGTGATTGCCGCGGTGCCGGGTGAGCACGGCACGGTGTCGCTCTCCGGTGGCCAGCTGCGCTTCACGCCGGAAGCCGACTTCCACGGCGAGGCCAGCTTCGGCTACCGCCTGGCCGACGACGTCAACAACACCGTGGAGACCACCGTCACCGTCACGGTGAACCCGGTGAACGACACGCCCGTGGCCAACGACGACGCCTTCAACGTGGCGGAGGATGCGCGCCTGGAGCTGCAGGCGAGCGACCTCGTCGCCAACGATACCGACGTGGACGGTGACTCCCTGACGGTGAGCGCGGTGAGCATGCCTTTCAACGGCACGGTGAGCCTGGAGCAGGGCGCCATCACCTTCACGCCCACCGCGGGCTTCTCCGGCGTCGCAAGCTTCACCTACACGCTCTCCGACGGAATCACCACCGACACCGCGCAGGTGAGCGTTGCGGTGGGTGCCGTCAACGACCCGCCGGTGGCGGTGGATGACGTGGTCACCACCAACGAGGACACCGAGGTGCAGGTGGCGGGAACCACGCTGCTGGGCAATGACGCTGACCCGGACACCGCTTCGCTCATCTTCGGCGCCATCTCGAATGTCACCGGCGGCACCGCGGAGGTGGTGGGCGGCACGGTGACCTTCACGCCGGACCCGAACCTCAACGGCACCGGCGCCGGCGGCTTTGATTACGAGGTCTCCGACGGCGAATTCACCGACGTGGGCCACGTCCGCGTCGACATCACCGCGGTCAATGACCTGCCGGTGGCCACCGGTCACAGCCTGGGCACCAACGAGGATGAGCCACTGGTGCTCGCCGACACCGACCTCAGCGTCGACGACACCGACGTGGACAACGACCTCCTCGTGGTGGAGAGCGTGCAGGACGCGGTGAATGGCACGGTGGACCTGGCGAGCGGGACCATCACCTTCACGCCCGACGCCCACTTCTCCGGCGCCGCCAGCTTCACGTACACGATCTTCGACGGGACGGCCCGTGCCACCGCGCTGGTGCAGGTCACGGTGACCGAGGTCAACGACGAGCCGGTGGCCGCGGTGGATGCCCTCACCACCGACGAGGAGATGGCGCTCAACATCAGCGACACCGCTCTGCTGGCCAACGACACCGACGCGGACCTGGACACGCTGCAGCTCACCGGGGTGCAGCCCGGGACCGGCGGGGACGTGGCGCTGTCCAATGGGACCATCACCTTCACCCCCACGCAGGACTTCTTCGGCTCGGCAACGTTCACGTACACCGTCGAGGACGGGCGCGGCGGGCAGGACACCGGGACGGTGAACGTGACGGTGAACAACGTGCCCGACTGTGGCGACGGGCTCCTGGACCCGGGCGAGGCGTGCGACAACGGTGGGAGCAACAGTGACACCGTGCCCGACGCGTGTCGGATGGATTGTACCCTGGCGGCCTGCGGCGACGACGTCACCGACAGCGGTGAGCGCTGCGACGACGGCAACCTGGACAACGGCGACGGTTGCGACAGCAACTGCACACCCACCGCGTGCGGCAACGGCATCCTGACCGACGGTGAGACGTGCTACGCGCGCGCCACGCTGGATGCGCCGGGCGCGGCGGGGCTGGCCTCCGCGGACCTGGATGGCGACGGGTGGCAGGACCTGGTGGCGGGCAACGGCGCCGTGGGCAGCCTGCGCGTCTGGCGCGGTGGCCCGGCCAGCAACTTCACCTCGCTGGCAACCCTGACCGTGGGCGACTTCCCACGTGAGGTGGCGGTGGCCGAGCTCAACGGCGACGGCATTCCCGACCTGGTCACGGTGGGCTCCACTGACGGCACGGTGACGACGATCCTGGGCATGGCCGGCGGAGGTTTCCTGGCCCCGGTCACGCAGCCGGGCGTGGCCTCACCGGTGGCATTGGCCACGGGGGATTTCGACGACGATCTCCTCGACGAGGTGGTGATCGCCAGCGGCAGCACCAACGAGGTGACCATCCTGTATTCCGACGGCACCGGCGGTTTCCGCACGGGCGAGACGATCACGCTGAGCGCACCCGGCGTGCAGGACGTGGCGGTGGCGGACCTCCATGGCGACGGTCTGCTCGACGTGCTCACCACCAACGGCAACACCGACGAGCTGATGGTGAACCAGGCCATCTCCAGCAACGCCTTTGCCGCGGCGGTGAGCTACCCGGTGGGCGCGGGTGCGCGTGGCATTGTCGTTGGCGACCTGGACGGAGACACCGACCTCGACGTGGCCGTGGCCGCGGAGACGGATGACGTCGTCACCGTGATCCGGATGAATGCGGGTGTGCTGGTGGATTCCGTCGACTACTCCGCGGGGACCGCACCGGTGCGCCTGGTGGCTGCCGACGTGGACGACGACAACGCGCTGGACCTCCTGGCGCGCGGCCCGCTGATGATCAACACGCTCATCAACAACGGCAGCGCCGTCTTTGCCGCGCCCGTGGTCACCAACGTTCCCGCCGGCACGCAGGACCTGGTCACCGGGGACTGGGATGGCGACGGCGTCACGGACCTGGCGTTCAGTACCACTTCCATTGGCATCACGCTGGCTCATGGTCGCAACAACGGGAACTTCCCGCCGCGTCAGGGTTGGGCCACCGATGACCTTCCCTTCGGCGTGGCGGTGGCCCAGCTGGACGGCGTGGGATACCCGGAGGTGCTCGTGGTCTCGTACAACGAGGGGACTCTCCACGTGTTCGGCTCCGACGGCAGCGTGTTGACCCTGCGTCAGACCTACGCGGTGCAGGCGGAGCCCCTGCGGCTGGTGACCGGTGACCTCAACGGTGACGGCCACCTCGACGTGGTGGTGACGAACTATTCCGCCAGCACCATCAGCGTTCTCCTCGGCATGGGCGACGGCACACTGGCTCCGCAGCAGTCCTACGCCGCCGGTCTTGCGCCGTTCCAGCTCGCCCTGGGGTACGTCAACGCCGACAGCATCCTGGACCTCCTCGTCACCAGCTTCTCCGACAACCAGCTGGTCTTCCTGGCCGGCAATGGCGACGGGACGTTCGCCCCGGCGGCTTTCACCGCGGTGTGCGCGGGGCCGGGCCCGGTGGCCATCCACGACGTCGACGGAAATGGGAGCCGGGACGTGGTGCTGGGCTGCATGAACACCGGTGAGGTGCAGGTGCTGCCTGGAAACGGCGACGGCACGCTGGGCGCGGCGCAGGTGTACACGCTGGGCTCCACCCCGCAGGACCTGGCCCTGGGCGACCTGGATGGCGACGGCGCCCTGGACCTGGTGACCAGCAGCGACGACGTCCAGCCGGGCGTGAACGTGCTGCGTGCCGACGGCAACGGCGCGTTCCTGCCGCTGGTGCGCTACCCCACGTCGGCGATCACCTACGACGTGGAGCTCGCGGATGTGGACGGCGACGGCAACCTTGACGTGGTAACCACGCCGGACACGGTGGGAGTCGACATCCTGCTCGGCAACGGGGATGCCACGCTGCAGGCGGCCTACAGCCTGGGTCGGGTGGGGGGCGCGGGCGACTTGGCGGTGAAGGACCTCAACGGCGACGGAGCCCCGGAGATCCTGGTGAGCGACACGGAGTTCCATGGCGTCGTTGTCATCCGCGCGATGCCGTAACTACGTGGTCAGCACGCGTCGCACCTTCACGCGCGTTCCCTCGGCGGGGGCCAGCGTGACGCTGCGACGCACCGCCCTGGGCTCCGGGCTCATGTCCAGCTCCAGCTCGAAGCGCCGCATCACCTCCCACAGCACCAGCTTCATCTCGTAGAGCGCGAAGGGCGCGCCGATGCAGCGTCGCACCCCGCCGCCAAAGGGCAGGTACTCGTACGGCGAGAACTTGCGCGCCAGGAAGCGCTCCGGCTTGAACGCGGTGGGCTCGGGATAGAGGTCCTCCCGACGGTGCGTCAGGTAGATGCACGGCGCCACCGTGGCGCCCGCGGGCAGCTCGTAGCCCATCACCGTGAAAGGCGTGGAGAGCTTGCGCGCCACGATGGGAATGATGGGGTAGAGGCGCAACGTCTCCTGGCACACCGCGTCCAGGTACGCGCACGCGGTCACTGCTTCCGTCGTGGGATTCTCTCCCAGCGCCTTGAGCTCGTTGACGAGGCGCTCCCGCACGCCGGGCACGCTGTGGATCCAGAACAGCGCCCACGCCAGCGCGGTGGCGGTGGTTTCATGCCCCGCGGTGAGCAACGTGAACGCCTCCTCGCGCAGCTCGGTGTCGGTCATGGGTTGGCCGCTCTCGTCGCGCGCGGACATCATCAGGCTCAGGATGTCCTTCCGCTCCGCCAGCCCCGTCTCCCGGCGACGCGTCAGCTCCGCGTTCAACATGCGCTCCAGTTGCTCGGCGGCGTCGCGGTAGCGGCCCCACGGCGTGATGGGCCCCAGGTCCACCTGCAGCGCCTTGATGAACAACGCCGCCGACCCCAACGACTCCAACGCGCGCGCCAGGAGCGCCTTGTACCGCGGGTACTCCGGGTCATCTCCCACGCCAAACACCGCGTGCAGGATCACCTCCAGCGAGATCTCCTGCATGGTGGGATGCACGCTCAGCTCCTCACCGGCCTTCCACCGGGAGAGCCGCTCACGTGCCACGCGCAGGATGTCGTCGCCGTAGGCACGCATGCGGGCGCCGTGGAAGGGCGGCGTCATGAGCTGGCGCTGGCGCTTGTGCTTTTCCCCGTCGAGGAGCAGCAGCGAGTTGTCGCCGAGGACGGGACGGAGGATCTCGTTGCCTTGACCGGCGCGCATCACCTCCGGGCTGGCGAGGAAGATCTCCTTGATGGCCTCGGGGTTGGACACCAGCACGAACCTGCCGAAGCCGGGAAACTCGATGGCGAACGGGTCGCCGTATTTCGCCGCGCATTCATCCAGGTACGGATACGCGCGCGTGATCCAGTTGTAGCTCTGCAAGAGCGCCAGCGACGGGCCGGGAGGAAATGCCATGGTCTCACTCCGTCATCACACCGCGGCCTGTCTACCACGCGCGCGTCGGATTGCGCGGTGCGCGGAAGTCGGGGGATACCCCGGTGCGTGTTCTCCCGTCGCAGCCACTACGACGCCACACCCAATCCGCTCGCGCTCGCCCTGGAGCAACGTCGGGATGCGGGTGCGCCGGTCCTGGACCTGACGGTCTCCAATCCCACGCAAGCCGGCATCCCCTACCGTGCCGACGAGGTCCTCGCCGCGCTCGCGCAGCCGGAGGCGCTCAGCTACCAGCCCGACCCGTTTGGGCTGCGCAGCGCGCGGGAGGCGGTGGCGCGCCTGTATCTCGACGACGGCGTGACCGTGGACCCGGCGCGCATCCTGCTGACCGCGAGCACGAGCGAGGCCTATTCCTACCTCTTCACGCTCCTCTGCGACGCGGGTGACGACGTGCTCATCCCCGCGCCGAGCTATCCGCTCTTCGAGCACCTGGCCACCTACGAGGGTGTGCGGCTCATCCCGTATCACCTGCGCTACGACGGCACCTGGCACCTGGACATGGAAGAGCTGCGTTCTCGTCGGACGGAGCGCACGCGCGCGGTGCTGGTGGTGAGCCCCAACAACCCTACCGGCAGCCATCTCAAGCGCGCGGAGCTGCACGCGCTGGCCAGCTTGGGCCTTCCCATTGTCAGCGACGAGGTCTTCAGCGCCTACCCGCTGGAATCCGACGACACGTGCATGCGCACCGTGCTGGAGGAGCAGGGCACGTTGGTGTTTGCGCTGGGCGGGCTCAGCAAGCAGGCGGGGCTCCCGCAGGTGAAGCTGGCATGGACGGCGGTGGGTGGGCCGCAACCCCTGGTCGACGACGCGCTCAGTCGACTGGAGCTGATGGCGGACAGCTTCCTCTCGACGGCCACTCCGGTGCAGGTGGGCCTGCCCGCGCTCCTGCGCGCATCGACCAGCACGCGCGATGCCATCCGTGAGCGGTGTCGTCGGAACCTGGCCACGTTGCGTGCGGCGCTGCGGGACAGCCCGGCCAGCGTGATGCGCGTGGAGGGCGGTTGGAGCGCGCCCATCCGTCTCCCCCGCACCCGCACCGACGCGGAATGGGCGCTCCTGTTGCTGCAACAGGAAGGCGTGCACGTGCATCCCGGGTATTTCTTCGACTTCCAGCTGGACGCGGTGATCGTGGTGAGTCTGCTGACGCCGGAAGCCGTGTTTGACGAAGGACTGAAGCGGCTGAGCAACGTGGTGGCACAGGAGTAAGGCGGATGGCGACGAAGAAGACGGACACGCTGATCCTCGGTTTCCACTCCAAGCGTGCGTGGGCCGCGTGGTTGGCCAAGAACCACCAGGCCTCCAGCGGTCTGTGGTTGCAGCTCGCGCGGACCTCGTCGGCGGAGAAGTCGGTGACGTACGCCGAGGCGCTGGAGGTGGCGCTCAGTTACGGCTGGATCGACGGACAGAAGAAGAGTCACGACGAGGCCACGTGGTTGCAGAAGTTCACGCCGCGCGGGCCGCGGAGCATCTGGTCCAAGGTGAACCGCGAGAAGGCGCTGGCGCTCATCGCCTCAGGGGACATGGAGCCCGCGGGGCTGGCGGCGGTGGAGAAAGCCAAGGCAGATGGTCGCTGGGACGCGGCGTACGACTCGCCCAGGAGTGCCGCGGTGCCGGAAGACCTGCGGGCGGCCTTCGACGAGAACTCCAAGGCCAAGGCGTTCTTTGCCACGCTGAACAGTCGGAACCGCTACGCCATCCTCTACCGCATCCAGACGGCGAAGAAGGCCGAAACGCGGGCGAAGCGCATCGCTGAGTTCGTGGCGATGCTGGCGCGGGGTGAGAAGCTCCATCCCTGAGCGCAGACGGCCTGGGAACCGGGTCTTGACAGCCGGTCCGTTCAATTCCATTCCGCGGGAACGATGTTGGACCTGGCCTTCGTGACGTTGGCGGTGAGCCCGGTGGGCGGGCTGGTGGTGGCCGTGCCGCTGGCGGTCTTCCAGTTGGGATACCCGGCGTGGGTCCTGCTGCTGTTGGGGCCGCTGCTCTCGTACGTGCAGGTGATCGTCGTCGACGTGGCGTGGAGCCGCCTGGAGCGCTGGCCCTGGTTCCAGGGGGTGCTGCGGCGACGACGCAATGCGCGCATCGAGCGGCTGATGGCTTCGGGAGGTGCGTTCTGGGCCACCTTCACGTTGGCGCCGGTGGTGGGCCCGTGGATGGTGATGGCGTTCATGCGCTACGCGAACGTGTCGCAGCGTCGGGTGGCGTTGCCCATCCTGCTCAGCATGTTGTGCGTCACCACGGCGTTGGTGGCGGCGTGTCACCTGGCCCCGCAGTGGTTTGCGGAGCGTTGGTAGCTACCTGGTCACCTGACGTCGTCACGGCAAGGGCAGGGGAGGACTCGCGCCAGTATCCAGGGCGTGAGCCGGCGCCGCAGCCGTAGGGGCCAGGCATTTCCACGTCGTGATAGCGGCCAAAGCGGAAGGAAATGCTTAGCCCGGGGCCACGAATCTTCCTCGGGTGACCCAACGTGTCCAAGAAGGATGCTCAGCACACACCCCCGCTTGCATGGGTGACGTTGGGGTTGACGGCGTGGATCCGTCGGCCCCGGGCGAGGCATTTCCGTCCGCTCTCGTCGCCGCCACGACTTGGAATGCCTAATTAGCCCCTACGGCTGCGGCGTCGTCTCACGCCGTGGATACCGGCTGGATACCACCAGCGTGACTGCTCCGGGGACACTCCGGTGACGACGTCAGGTGACCAGATAGTATTAGTCGCCTCCGTCGGTGCCCCGCATTCGCAGGACCATGCGTCGCCCCCGCGCGGCTCGCAGGAGACCACGTGGCCACGCACGTGGAGCGCGATGTTGCAGCACGCCTCGAACGCTTCCCGCAGCTCCGTCCCCGCTGCGTCGGGTCGGGGGCGCCCCGTGGGTTACGGATTGACCTGGCAGCTCGCGTCGGTGCTGTTGTTGGAGATGGTGGCGGAGGCGCGCGGGAAGCTGGCCTTGGCCAACAGCGCGTCAATCTCCGGGTCGCACAGCCGCGCGTTGTCCTCGATGGTGAACGCGCCCGCGGTGAACGAGTCCGCGAAGCCACCCACATTCGTCGCGCCGGTGTTGCGCAGGATGATCGTGTCGTAGTGGGTGGGCGCCAGGGAGAAGCTCATGGACCCGGACTGCGTGGCCACCGTGTCGAGCTCGAAGATGGTCAGCGAGTCGGACTCGACGCGCACGAAGGTGAGATTGGGGGAGTTGAGCACGCGGAGACCACCCACGTCGCCGGACACAAAGGTGCCGGTCAGGCCATCCACCGTGAACACACCGGTCACCGGCACGGGCGCCGACGCGGAGGAAACGCCCACCGCGGTCAGATCTCCGACAATGCGGAAACAGGTCTGGGACAGCGCATTCAGCTCCGCCTGGCTGGTCACCGTGGTGGTGGGGCAGTCCACCGGACAGGACGCGTCGGTGCCCACGTTGGTGATGGTGGCGTCATTCTCCGTCAGCCCCAGCGCAGTGAGCAGCGCGTTCACCTGGCCCTGACAGAAGCGCGGCAGGTCCACCAGCTCCACGGCGCTGGCGGTGAAGCCGCTGGCGTACACGTTGCTCAACGTGGGCGCGTTGATGATCGCCAGCGTGTTTGCCGAGCCCTGCAGTTGCGAGATGCTTCCAAGGAAGTTCACGAACTCGATGCGGTCGGCGTCGACGCCCTCCACCACCACGGCGTACCCCAAAACCTGCGGATACTGGCTGCCGTCAATGCGCAGGGTCCCCGTCACGTCGACGCCGAGCGTGAACGTCTCGCTGGTGTTGGGGTACACCGTCACGTTTCCATCCACCACCGCGCAAGCCGAGAGCGTGGAGAGGTGGGGGTAAGAGCTGGGCTCGAAGCCGGTCACCACCGTCTTGTTGCCCAGGCAGGGATTGGCGGTGCAGCTCTGCAGGCAGGCATCCGTTTCATCTTGATTTCCGTCGTCACAGACCTCCGGGTACTCGGTGGCGCCGTTGCCGCACTGCGGAGGTGGGCAGCTGGGGTCGGTGCCGTTGCCGTTGAGGAACGCGCCCGGGAACTGCGCCGCGAGCTCCGCCACCACCTCGGGACAGAGGTTGGCGTTGCTTTCAATGTGGATGGAGCCGCCCGGGGCCGCCGTCAATCCGGGGGCGCTGAAGGCCGTGATGCCCGTCGAGCGGAGCTGCAGCGAAGCCAGCTCACTGACAAGGTCGGGCGCCACGACCTGGAATCCCGGCTCACCCGAGTTGATCACCGAGAGCTCCTCCAGGCCCGAGGTGGCGTCGAGCTGCAACGTGGCCAGGTTGTCCACCCGGTAGACGCTGAGACTGCGCACCTGGCCGCGGATGCGGATGGTGCTGTTGGCGGTGAGCGTGGCGAGGTTGTCGATCTCCAGCTCGTCGATCACCGGCACGCTGAGGTCCAGCGCGGTGATGGTGGCGCTGGGGCCGCCCACCCCGACCTTCCCGACGACGGACTGGCAGTTGGCGTTGAAGTCGGCCACGTCCTCCGGGGTGAGCAGGAACCCCGCGCTGGTCACGCCAAAGTGGACACCGCGCACGCACACGCCGGGAGTCGCCTCGCAGAGCGCAACCGGGACGCGACAGGCGTTCCACTGCGTGTCGTAGCAACCCGCCACGTCGGCGGAGCAATCTGCCGGGAGGTCGCGGAGGAGGCAGTCCTGGAGCGCCTGGCACTCATTCAGGTCGCCGGGGATTTCCGTGAGCCCTTCACAACACGGGTTCGCGGACCCTGTACCGTTGGCCATGACGTCCTCGATGCAGGTGCGGAAGGAGGGCTCGGCCACGCGAGCGGCGCATTCCCCCTGCGTATCCGCGCAGCCGGAAGGCGGCGGCTCCACGCACAGCCCGCCGTCGCCGCAGGTGCTTCCGTCGCAGTGCGTGGAGGCACACAACGCGTCGTCGCGGACGGGCACGCATTCATGGTTGGTGGTGCCGTTCTCGCAGTCTTCGTAGATGACGTCGCACTCGATGAACGTGGCACCGCTGATGCACTGCAGGTCGGGATTGAGGCCGCACACCGCGTCGATGCACGCGCGCAGGTCCTGGGCGTTCTGGAGGTCATTCCCCGTGAGCGAACCCGAGCACTGGTCAAAGCACGACGCCACCGAACCGCCTCCTTGCAGACAGGGGTACACGCAGCCCTCCGCGGCAAGCCCGCAGGCGGCGCGGCCGGTGCACACCCCGTTGATGCACTCTTCCGTGGCGTTGCAGCGGTTGTTGCAGGCGCCGCAATGGAACTCCTCGCGGTCCAGCCGGGCCTCGCAGCCGTTCTGGGAGATTCCGTCGCAGTCTCCCACCATGGGCAGCGCGTTGCCCTGGTCGTCGACGGCGGACGCGCACGCCACGGCGCACGTGTCCGCCACGCATCCCTGGCCGCCGTAGAGGTTGTTCTGCAGGCACTCCGTGCTCAGGTCGGGATACTGGCACTGGCCCGCCACGCAGGTCCCCTCCCCGGTGGCGTTGAGGCGGTTGCCGTCGCAGGAGGGCGGTTGGGCGGGGCAGGTCACGTTGTCGCAGGCCGGGTCGGCGTCAGCGGCCACCACGCCATAGGAGAAATGCGTGACGAATGCGGCCTTGAAACCGTTGCCGCTGATGGTGGGGACCGGCTCGAACTCGGTGTCGCTGCCGGGCCGGGTCCACCACACCACAAAGCCTTCTCCCGCGTTGGTGGGGATGGAGACCCGCACGGGCTGGGCAAAGGTCAGACCCGCGGGCCCAAACTCGTAGACCGGCGACGCGGTCTCCAGTCCGGGAACGTCCCGCTCGATGACGGTGACGGAGAGGCTGGTGTCGCTGGAGACCGCCTGGGGAGGAACCGTCAGCTCCATGCCGTCGTCGGAAGTGATGGTGCCTCCCTCGGCCGCAGTGACCTCCGCGGTGCCCTGGTCGACCACGGTGCCGGACGAGGAGGACGAGCTGGACGACGTGGCACTGGATGACGCCGACGAAGATGATCCCGCCGTGGACGTTCCCGACGAGGATGTGCCGGACGTGGAGGCCCCGGAGGATGTCCCTGATGTGGAGCCACTCCCCGAGCCGCTGGATGAGCCACCGCCAGTGGAGCCGGTGCCGCCGGAGGTTGCCGCACCCGAGGAGGAGCCGTTGCCCTGCGAGCCCCCGGTGGCGGTGCATCCCAATACCGGGAGGACGAGGATGGGAAGTGCCAGCGACAGCGCAAGCCGCAAGTTCATGGGATTGTCCGTTAGAGTGGTCGCGAAACCCGCTCTATTCAGGGGTATGGACTTCACTCTATCCAGGATCGGTGACGGAGGATAGCCCGACGTCCAAACTTCGTCAGAGGATAGCGTAACCATAGTCCATTCGCGGACTTGCGGAGCGAACGCCTGGTCCCGCCGGCCCCGGTGCATGGGCGGCGGCGTGACGGAGCCCGGGCCGTGCTTCCCGCCCCCGTGGCGCATGCGGCGGTTCGTCCATCAAGGCTCAACATCGCAACGTTGGCGAGACGCGCCACCGCGGCTGGGCCGCGCGCACGGGGTCAAGGGTTGCCTCGGGCGGCGGGAGAACTTCACCCCGCTCCAGTTTGCGCTAGGTTGCGCCCGTGGCCGAGCTGAGCAGCACCCAGACCCTCCTGTTTGCGCCCGACGAGAAACCGGCTGGCTCCGTCGTCACGGTGGCGGTGCTGGCGCCCATCCATCATCCGCTCAGCTACCGCGTGCCGGAGGGTTGGACCCCGCCGCCGCCGGGAACACGCGTGCTCTGTCCGCTGGGGAACCGGGAAGTCACCGGCGTGGTGCTCCCGGAGCGCGCGCCGCCCTCGGACACCGACGGTCTCAAGCCCATCAGCGAGATCCTGGACAGTGAGCCGCTGTGGAGCCCGGACCTGATGGACACCGTGCGCTTCTGCGCGGACTACTACCTCGCTCCCGTCGGTGAGGTGGCGCGTGCCGCGTTGCCGCCGGGGTTGGCGCCGCGCAGCGTGCGACAGTGGCGCATCACCATCGCCGGGCGGATGGCGCTGCATTCTCCCGACGTCACCGGCCTGCAGCCCGCCGACACCGCGGTGTTGCAGATGCTGGAGGACAAGCCGCGCACCGCGCTGGCGCTGCACCATGCGCTCAAGGTGTCGCCGGGGCGCATGGCCCGACTGGCCGCCAAGGGCCTGGTGGCCGACGAGAAGGAGGTCACCGGTCGAGGTCGCGCGCCGGTGGAGGTGTTCTGGCACCCGGTGCCGGAGACGAGCTCACCCGTGCCCGCGCGCGCCAAGGCCCTGGTGGCGGTGGATGCGTTCCTGCGCGCCAACGGTGCCACGTCGCAGGCGGACCTGAATGCGCGCTTTCCCCAGGCCGCGCGGCACCTGCAGCGGTTGGAGACACTGGGGCGCGTGCGCAAGGAGGAGCGCGCGGCCACGCTGCAGGATCCCTACGCCAGCTTCCCCAGCCCCGCCGCTCCCGACGAGAGCCAGCTCACCGGCGCCCAGCGCAGCGCCATTGCGCAGATCCGCGCGGCCATGGATGAGCGCACCTTCCGTGCGTTCCTCCTGCAGGGCGTCACCGGCAGCGGCAAGACCGAGGTGTACCTGCGGGCCATTGCGCACGTGCGCGCGCTGGGTCGCACCGCGTTGGTGCTGGTGCCGGAGATTGCGCTCACGCCCGCTCTCGCCGCGCGCTTCCGGGGCCGGGTTCCCGGCGGGGTGGCCATCCTGCACTCCGGGCTGAGCCAGTCGGAGCGGCGCGCGGCCTACGACGCTGCACGACATGGACGCGTGGGTGCCGTGCTGGGGGCGCGCTCCGCGGTGTTCGCGCCGCTGTGGAACCTGGGGCTGGTCGTCGTCGACGAGGAGCACGACGGCTCCTTCAAGCAGGACGAGTCCCCGCGCTACCAGGGCCGCGACCTCGCGCTCTACCGCGCCAAGGCCGCCGGGGCGCCGTGCGTGCTGGGCAGCGCCACGCCGTCGCTGGAGAGCGTGCACGGCGTGCGCACCGGGCGTCTGCGGGAGCTGCGCCTGGATGAGCGACCCTCGAACCGGCCGCTGCCGCGCGTGGAGCTGGTGGACCTGCGACGCAAGCGCCACGACGGTACCGACGAGAAACCAAAGGCGGAGCAGAAACCCATCACCGTGGGCTCCAAGGTCCCCATCCTCTCCGAGCGCCTCAAGGACGCCATGAAGGACACGCTGGCGCGCGGGGAGCAGGCGCTCATCTTCCTCAACCGTCGCGGCTACTCCTCGGCGGTGTTGTGCACGGACTGCGGGCTGGCGCTGCAGTGTCCCAACTGCGCCGTGGCCCTCACGCACCACGCGCCGCGCACCGTCCTCGACGAGAAAGCCCAACGCCCCGCGGGCTTCATGCGCTGCCACTACTGCGACCACCGCGAGGCGGTGCCGGAGTCCTGCCCGTCCTGCCATGCGCCCACGCTCTTTCCGCTGGGCCTGGGCGTGCAGCGCGTGGAAGCGGAGGTGGCGGCGCAGTTTCCCCTCGCGCGCATCGGTCGACTCGACCGCGACGCCGTCAAGGCCAAGGGCGCGTTGGAGCGCACGCTGAAGGCGTTTGCCGCGCGCAAGCTGGACGTCCTCGTCGGCACGCAGATGCTGGCCAAGGGACACGACTATCCCGGCGTCACGTTGGTGGGCGTGGTGGCGGCGGACATGAGCCTGCGCCTGCCGGACTGGCGCGCCGCGGAGCGGACGGTGCAGATCCTCACGCAGGTGGCCGGTCGCGCCGGGCGGGGCGACGCGCCGGGGTTGGTGATTGTGCAGACGTATTGCCCGGAGCACGAGGCGCTGACCTATTCCGCGCGCCACGACGTGCGCGGGTTTGCCGCGGTGGAGCTGCAGGTGCGCAAGGACCTGGGCTACCCGCCGTTCTCCCGCCTGTGCCTGCTGCGCTTTGAGAGTCCGCACGAGGAGGAGGCGGTGCAGCTGGCCCAGCACGTGGCGGCGTTGTTGCGCCAGTCGCTGGTGGGCGCGGCGTCGGAAGCGCGCGTGTTGGGCCCGGCCCCCGCACCCCTGGCGCGGCTCAAGGGCATCTGGCGCTACCAGGTGCTGGTCAAGGCGCCCAGTGCGGCGTCGCGCTCGCAGGTGCTGGCCGCGTTGCGTCGGGACCCGGTCCGGCCCAAGGGCGAAGCGCGGCTCATCGTCGACGTCGATCCCGGCGCGGTGCTGTGAGGGCCCACCGCGTTCCGTCGTGTGCTCGCCGCGGACGCGGACTGGGACAGCCGTGGTGCTCAGCAGGCGGTGGCGGGTATCCCCGCGGATGAACAAGATGCGCTCATGGGCATCGATCGCATGGAGCTCGCGCGGCGCGTGGCGCGAACCCTCGACGTGCCGATGGCCATCCTTTCCCTGGTGTTCTTCGGGCTGGTCATCGCGGATGTGTCGCTGGGCCCGGACGCGCCGGCTCGGGCATGGCTGGAGGAGTCCACGCTCGCGATCTGGTCGCTCTTTATCGTGGAATTCGCGCTGCGGTGGCTCATCGCTTCGGATCGACGTCGTTTCCTCCGCCGCCATTGGTTTGACGTCCTGGTCCTCATGGTCCCGATGTTGCGGGTCTTCCGGGCGCTCGAGGCGGTGCGCGTGCTCGAGGCGCTGCGGCTCACCTACCTGCTGGAGCTGGGGGAGGTGGTGCACCGCGGTGCGCACGGCCTGGCGCGCTTCAGTCGCCGCAGCCGGCTGGGTTACGTCGTCCTGCTGACCGGCTTTGTGGTCCTGGTGGCTGCCACCGGCATCCTCTTCCTGGAGCGCGACGCGCCGGGAAGCGTGATTCGCAACTGGAGCGACGCCTTGTTCTGGAGTGCGTCCATCGCCGTCACCATGAACGCCAACATCGAACCGGTCACGTTTGCCGGGCGCCTGCTCAGCATCATCATGTCCGCGTATGGCGTGACGGTGTTCGGTTACCTCGTGAGCCAGGCGGTGGGTGTGCTGCAGGGGCCGGAAGCGTCCGGGACCGCGTCGGATGACGCCTGATGCCGCGGCGTGGCAGCGCCGGCGAGGAGGGCGTGGCGGGATTCTGGCCCCCTCGGGTGCGCCGGCGTTAGGCTCGCGCGCATGCTTGGCAGTGTCCTGCTGGTGACCGACGACGCGGCGCTGGAGGCCGCCGTCCGCACCACGCTGCGCAGCGTGGACGTGGGGTTGAACGTGACGGGCCCGGCCACGCCCCTGCCGGAGGCGTTTGCGCGCTGGCGTCCCAACCTGCTGCTCGTGGACCTGTGCTCGGGTGAGCGTGCGGTGCTTGCCGGCGTGGAGGCGCTGCGCGCGGTGCCCGACAGCGCCACGGTGCCGGTGGTGTTCCTGGGCAGCGGAGGGGAGACGGTGCGCAGCGCCACCGACGCGCTGGGACGCGGCGGTGACTACTTCCTGGTGCGCCCACTCTCCGCTGCGGAGCTGCTGGAGCGCGTGGCCGACTACCTGGGCGCCGACGTCCTGTCCCGCCATCCCCCCGACGAGATCATTCCCGGTCCCGGGGATTTGCTCGGGGAGGAGGCGCCGCCAAGGGAGTCGCGCGCGTCGCTGGAGGAGGAGGGCATCATCACCCGGCGCCGACTCACGCGCATGCCGCGCCGGTTGAGCGTGGGTGAGCCCGTGGAGGAGCCCACCAGCGCGCAGGACCTCAGCCAGGTCATGGCGCGTCTGGACCTGGAGGACGCCGCCACGCGCCTCCACTCCTCGTCGGAGCCGCCGCCCCGGCCCCGCGCGCCGCGCGCCGAGCCATCCGCCGCCACCTGGCATCCTCCGGCGGTGGCCCGCGTGGAGCCGCCTGCGCGCGCCGCCGCGGAAACCCGTTCCCCGACGGGAAAGCTGGGCTCCGCCGCACCCATCAGGATGCTCTCTCCGTCGGAGGGGCGCTTCGAGGAGGGTCAGTTCCCCAGCCTCCTGTGGGCCTGCATGTCCCAGGCGGTGACCGGCCGGCTGGACCTGCACCGCGACATCCACGACGAGGGCGAGCCTGAACGCCAGCTCTTCCTCGAGGAGGGACACCCCGTCTACCTGCGCAGCCGCTTGCGCCAGGACCGCATGGAGGAGTTCCTGCACGCGCGTGGCCTCATCAGCGCCGCGCAGGCCACGCAGGCGCGCGTGAAGAACCTGGCCTCACCCCGTCGGCTCGCCGCCGCGCTGGCGGAGGAGGGCCTGCTCAAGCCGCGCGAGGTCTTCCTGCTCACCCGCGAGCACCTCAAGGACCGCGTGCTGGCGCTCTGTGAGCTCGCGGAAGGGCGCTTCCGTTTCATCCCGGACAAGATCTCCGACGCCGAGCGCGTGGCCCTGGATGAACGCCCCGAGCAGCTGTTGTGGCGCGCCATCAAGCGCAAGTATCCGCTGGAGCGCATCCTGCCGCTGCTGGGTGGTCCCTCCACCATCATCACGCCCGTCGAGGGCGTGGACCTCGCCCGCCTGGGTCTGCGTGAGGCGGAGGTGCGCGCCGCCGGCGCGTTGGATGGCGCGCACACCCTGGAGGACGCGGTGCTCTCCATGGGCGTGCACGAGGAGACCGTCTACCAGGTGGCGTTCCTCCTCGTGACCGTGGACGCGGCGCAGATCTCCGCCCGCGGCCTGGAGGGCGTGCGTCCCGCCGGCGCGCGCGGTGAGGTGGAGATCGACCGGTCCCGCATCCTGGAGATGCGCACCCGGTGTCGGGAAGCGGACTACTTCCAGATCCTCGGGCTCACCCGCGACGCCACGCGCGCCGAGGTGCTGGAAGCCCTGGACCACACCCGCGACGCCATGGACCCCCAGCGCTACGCCGATGCGGCCTTCAGCGACCTCACCGGCGCGCTGCAGGAGATTGCCACCGTGCTGGGTGAGTGCGGGGAGGTGCTCCTGGATGACCGCCTGCGCGAGCGCTACCGCGCACACCTCCGCTGAGGCCCGCGGACGACGTCATCTCCGCGATTCGCGCCCACCCCGGCCCACTGGGATCAGGATCCCCCCGCGACGGCGCCCTCAATTTCCGCGCGGAACGTGCCGATTCCCCGCGTGGAGGGTTTGGAATGTCGCAGTCACCGGAGGCTGGCGTCGCCGAGTCAGGGGTGTTCTCGTGCTGTCCCGACCCTTTGCTGATCACCGACGAGCACGGCACGCTCCTTGAGCTGAACCCGGCGTGCGAGGAGACCCTGGGCCTGACGCCGCGGGCGCGGGGTGGGGCGGTGACGACGCTGGTGCGGCCCGCCGATCATGCACGGATGACCGCGGCGCTGACCCAGGCGCGGGACGGCGTCACCGCCGAGGTGTGCGCGGTTTTCGACGTGGCGGGCTCCGCGCGGAGCATGCGTTGGCGCATCCGCAAGATGCCCGCGGGACGCTTCATCTGGAGTGGTCGGGAGGAGCCGCATTCCCTGGACGAGGTGGGCCGCTCGCTCAAGACCACGCTGG
The DNA here is from genome assembly GCA_040752415.1 of Myxococcota bacterium. Classification (GTDB taxonomy): domain Bacteria; phylum Myxococcota; class JACRCW01; order JACRCW01; family JACRCW01; genus JBFMGU01. The sequence goes on along the minus strand of JBFMGU010000055.1, from coordinate 6,632 downwards.
GGCCCATCCTCCAGCAGCTTCCCGCGGAGTGCTTCATGCTGGACCGGGAGGGCGTGCTGCGCGTCTTCTTCGGCAACCACGGCCGGTCCTTCGGCGGACATCCCGTGGACACCCTGGTGGGTCGGAGCGTCTGGGACATGGTGCGCGCGTTCCCGGATGCGGTGGCGGTGCTGCGCGCGGCGCTGGCGGGACAAGAAGGGTACGTCCGACTTCAGTCCGAGAAGCAGGCGGCACACCTGGCCGTCGCGCCGCTGCGGTTGCATGACCAGGTCGTCGGCGCCGTGGGGATCTCCCTGGACATCAGCCAGGCGCGCGCCTCCGAGGTGACGGCGCGCAAGCTGGCGGAACAGCTCTCCATGGTCGTGAACCACGCGCCCATCATCCTGTTCTCGGCGGACGCGCAGGGCATCATCACGCTCTCGGAGGGCGCGGGCCTGGCCGCACTGGGACTTCAGCCCGGTCAGCTGGTGGGCCAGTCCCTGCGCGAGCTCTACGCGGACCAGGCGGAAGGCCTGCGCTGCCTGGACCGGGTCCTCGCGGGCGTCCCCGCCTCCGTCGAGATCCACCTCGCGGGTCGCGTGATGCACGTGACGGGTCAGCCGCTGCTTGGTCCCGGCGGCGTGGAAGGTGTGATCGCCGTTGCCGTCGACGTCACCGCCACGCGCGAGGCGCGCGACGCCGCGGAGCGCCTGGGCCTGGTCATGCAGTCCGCCACCGACGGGCTGTGGGAGACCGACGTGGCCACCGGCACCACCATCTTCGCCGACGAGGCGATGCGGCGCATGGGCCATGACCCGGACAAGCTCGTCGGCACGGACCTGACCCACCTGGTGCACCCCGAGGACATCCCGAAGATCGAGGCCGCGCTGGCGGGCCTTCCCCCGGATCACAACCGCGTGGAGCTGGAAGGGCGCGTGCTCCACGGTGACGGCTCGTACCGGTGGATGGTGATGCGCATCCATGCCCAGCGCGACGCCCATGGTGCGCTGGTCCGTCTCTTTGGCGTCAACACCGACATCACCGACCGCAAGGAGACCGAGGAACGGCTGCGCTACCAGAACGCGCTGCTCCATGCCCAGCGGGAAGCCTCCCCCGATGCCATCCTGGTGGTCTCCAACGACGGGCGCGTCACCAACCACAACCGGCACTTCCGCCAGATGTGGAGCCTCCGTCCGGAAGTGCTGGCCGCGGGTGACCACGCGGTCATGGAGGCGTTGCAGGAGATGCTGCTGGAGCCGGAGGCCTTCCGGGTGGGTCTCCAGAAGGTGGCCGCCCAGCCGGACCTGCGCCTCCACGACGAGCTGGTGCTGAAGGACGGGCGCGTGCTGGACCGCTACAGCGCGCCGGTGCGCGACGACGACGGCAACCACCACGGTCGCATCTGGACCTTCCGCGACGTCAGCGAGTCCGTGCGCGCGCGCCGCGCCGTGGTGGAGAGTGAGCGCTTCCTGCGCAGTGTCGTCGACGCCATTCCCGCCGCGGTGGCGGTGATGCGGGACGGCACGCCGTTGCTGGCCAACCGTTCCGCCCTGCAGCTGCACGGTCCCCAAGGTGTCCTGGCGGACCTGCTGGGGGCCGCGCGTTCCTCGGTCCACGGCGTGGCGGACCAGGTGATCCACCTCCACGGGAGCGGGACACGCTGGTTCCAGAGCCGCGTGGTGCCCATCCATCCGCCGGAAGGCGGCGACGCGCTCCTGCTGGTGGCCGAGGACGTCACCGGGTTGCGCCAGGTGGAGACCGCGTTCGCGCGCTCGGAGACCCAGTTCCGCGCGGTGCTGGACCAGATTCCCGTCGTGGTGGCCATCCACCGGCAGGGCCGCTTCATCTACTGCAACACGGAGATGGCCTCGCTGCTGCGCTATTCCTCCCCCGGCGAGTTCCTGGGCCGCTCCCTGCTGGAGTTCGTCCACCCCGACGAGCACGAGGAGGCGGTGCGTCGTGCCAGGGAGGCGGTCAGCGGCTCGCGCATGCCGCTGCGGGTCACGCGTTTCCTGCGGCGCGACGGCACCGTGGGCCTGGCGGAGACCACCACCATGGGCATCGAGTTCGACGGTGCGCCGGCCTCCCTCATCTTCGCCCGCGACATCACCGAGCAGCGGGAGATCGAGCAGAAGCTGGCGCTCTCCGACCGCATGGCCTCGGTGGGCACGTTGGCCGCCGGCGTGGCGCATGAGATCAACAACCCGCTTGCCTTCGTGCTGGCCAACGTGAACTACGCGCTGGAGCAGCTGCGCGAGCTGCCCGCCACCGCGGCGCTGGCCGACCTGGTGCAGGGATTGGAGGACGCCCGCACCGGCGGTGAGCGCGTGCGACGCATTGTCCAGGACCTCAAGATCTTCTCCCGCCATGACGTGGATGAGCGCACCGGTCCGGTGGCCGTGTGCGCCGTGATCGAGTCGTCCATCAGCATGGCGCAGAATGAGATCCGCCACCGCGCGCAGCTGGTCCGCGACTACCACGACGTACCGCCGGTGCTGGCCAGTGAGTCGCGCCTGGGCCAGGTGATGTTGAACCTGCTGGTCAACGCCGCGCAGTCCATCCCCGAGGGCGCCGTGGACCGCAACCGCATCACCGTCACCACCCGCACCGGCGCCGGCAAGGCCATCATCGAGGTGCGCGACACCGGCTGCGGCATCCCCGCCGAGACGCTGCCGCGCATCTTCGACCCGTTTTTCACCACCAAGGCGGTGGGCGTGGGCACCGGGCTCGGGCTGCCCATCTGTCACGGCATCGTCACGCGCCTGGGCGGAGACCTGACCGTGGAGAGCCAGCCCGGGAAGGGCTCCTGCTTCCGCGTGATCCTGCCCGCGGCGCAGCAGCCGCCCGTCGTGGCCGCGCCCACCGGCGTGGTTGCCGCTCCGCCGCCCCACGCGCGCGTGCTCGTGGTCGACGACGAGCCCGCGGTGGGGGCCGCGCTCAAGCGCATGCTGGGTCGGGAGCACGTGGTGGATGCGGTGGGGAGCGGCGCGGAGGCGCTCTCCCTGTGCACCGCCGGCCGGCGCTTCGACGCCATCCTGTGCGACCTCATGATGCCCGAGATGACCGGCATGGAGCTCCATGAGCGCCTGCGGGCGCTGGATCCCGCGCAGGCCGCGCGCATGGTGTTCATCACCGGCGGCGCGTTCACCGCGCGCTCGCGGGAGTTCCTGGAGCGGAGGGTCGCGCCCACCGTGGAGAAGCCCTTCGACGACCACACCCTCCGTGACGCGCTGAGGCGCGTGCTCACGGCGGCGTGACCTGGGGCGGGCGCGGCCCGCGCTGACGTCGGGCGCTAGATGGATGTCCATGGCCCCGACGGAGAGCGCGGATCCGGACGGCGTGGTGGTGGGCGTGGACATTGGTGGGACCAAGGTGGCGCTCATGCTCGCCGACCTGGCCCACGGTGAGACGCTGGCGGTGCACCGCTTTCCCACCCCCGCGCGTGAGGGACCCGAGGCGGTCCTTGCCGGCGTGGATGACGGGGTGGGCTGTCTGCTGCGGCAGGCCTCCCGTCCCCGCTCCGCGCTCCGCGCCCTCGGCGTCGCCGTGCCCGGGCAGGTCGACGTCGACCGCGGCCTCGTCCTGGAAGCCGGCAACCTCGAGGGCTGGCACCGCGTTCCCCTCCGGGAGGTCCTCCAGCGGCGTCACCACGTGCCGGTGTTCCTGGAGCAGGACGCCAACGCCGCGGCGCTGGGAGAGCGCTGGCGCGGCATTGCGCGGGAGATGCACAACTTCATCTTCCTGGCGCTGGGGACCGGCGTGGGCGCGGGCATCGTCATCAACGGCCGCATCCGACGGGGCTTCCATCACGCCGCCGGTGAGGTGGGGAACTTCATCCTGGGCCGGCAGTACCTCGGCGGTGGTCGCTGCGGGCACGGCAACCTGGAACAGCTGGTGGGCGGACCGGCGCTGCGGGCGCGCATGAAGCAGCTCACGGGCCGGGAGTCGCATACCGGTGAGCTCTTCAAGCAGGCCCAGGGCGACGCCCGCCTCCGCCAGCTCGCCGACGAGGTGGCCGACCACGTGGCCATGGCGGTGGTCAACATGTCCGCGCTGCTGGACCCGGAGGCCATCATCTTCGGCGGCGGCTCGGCGGTGGGTGGGGAGCTCTTCCTCACGCCGGTGCGGGAACGCGTGCAACGTGAGCTGCCCGTGGTGCCGCTGCTGCTGCACTCCGCGTTGGGGACCGACGCCCAGATGCACGGCGCCGTGTTCGGCGCGCTCTGGCAACTGGACCCCAGCCTCGCGCTGCGGGAGGAGCTCCGTTAGAGGAAGGCCATGCTGCGCGTGTTGTCCGCCACGTATCGGCCGCGCATCCCGCTTCCCGTGCCCGGCGCGGTGGAGGTGTCCTGCGGGCCGCTCCCCGACGAGGCCGCGCACTTCCAGCTCTTCTGCGACGAGGTGCTCTGGCCCGTGTTCCACTACCTGCTGGACCGGGTGCCGCTGGATCACGCGCAGTGGGAGCTCTACCAGGAGGTGAACCGCCGCGCCGCCGACGCCGTGGCATCCCGCTACCAACGTGGTGATCTCATCTGGGTCCATGAGCACGCCCTGCTGCTCCTGCCCGCGCTGGTGCGGGAGCGCATCCCGGAAGCGCGCGTCGGCCTCTCGCTCTCCATCCCCTTCCCCTCGTCGGAGATCTTCCGGGTACTGCCCTGGCGCGCGGAGGTGCTGACCGGGATGCTGGGCGCGGACCTGGTGGCGCTGCAGACCGCGGAGCACGTGCGTCACCTCGCCTCCGCCGTCAAACACGTGCTCGGCGTGGAGGCGGATGTCGACCGCGTGGTGGTGGAGGGACGGGAGATCCACCTGGCGGCGTTCCCCGCCTCCGTCGACGCCGCGCGCTGGCAGGCGCTGGCGCGGGATCCCGCAGTGCAGGAGGAGTCCCGCGAGTGGCGCGGCAGCGCGGACGTGCAGGTGCTGCTGGGGATCGACGCGCTCGACGAGAGTCGCACCATCGCCCGTCGGCTGCTGGCGCTTGATCACCTGCTGCGCACGGCTCCTTCGCTGGCGGGGCGTTTCCACCTCGTGCAGGTGGCCACGCCCGGGCCGCCCTCGCAGGATGCCGGGTGTCGCGTGCAGGTGCGGGAGCTGACGCGCCGGCTGCGCGACGCGTTCTCCCGTCGCACCTGGTCGCCGCTCACGTTGGTGGAGACCTCGCCGTCGGAGCGGGAGCTGGCCGCGCTGTACCACGCCGCGGACATCCTGCTCGTGACCCCGCCGCGCGACGGCATGAACCTGCGCGCCAAGGAGTACGTGGCCACGCGCGTGCACGGTGACGGCGTGGTGGTCCTCAGCGAGTTCTCCGGCGCGGTCCCGGAGCTGCGCGGCGCGCTGTTGTGCAATCCCTACGCGGTGACCTCGCTGGCGCGGACCATGGGTCACGCCGTGGCGCTTCCGGTACCGGAACGCCGGGAACGCATGGCGCGGATGCGTGAGCGGGTGACCGACCACGACGTCACGATGTGGGCGGCCTCGCTGGTGGACAACCTGCGTCGCAAGCCGCCGGGGGGACGGCCGCGCGCGCGCCTGCCCTCCCTGGCTCCGGAGGTGGAGACGTTGCGCCAGGCGTTGCGCCACGCCGCCACGCTGCTGCTGATGCTGGACTACGACGGCACCCTTATGCCCTTTGCCGCCGCGCCCGGCCTGGCCGCGCCCGACGGCGAGCTGCTGGACCTCCTGCACGCGCTTTCGCTACGGGCCCGCACCCACGTGCACGTCGTCAGCGGGCGCACGCGAGAGTCCCTGGATGCGTGGCTGGGGCATCTCCCCATCGGGCTGCACGCGGAGCACGGGTTCTGGTCGCGCGGGGACGCCAACGCCGCCTGGGTGCCGCTCAAGGACCCCGCCACGTCGTGGAAGGGGCCGGTCATGGAGGTGTTGCAGCATTTCACCGCGGCCACGCCCAACACGTTCATCGAGGAGAAGACCGGCTCGCTGGCGTGGCACTACCGCCAGGCCGAGCAGAGATATGCGCAGCTCCAGGTGCAACAGTTGCGGCTGCGTGTGCAGGAGCTGACCGGGACCATGCCGGTGGAGCTGTTGCAGGCCGACAAGGTGGTGGAGGTGCGGCTGCGCGGCGTGCACAAGGGCGCGGTGGTGTCGCCGCTGTTGCAGCGCCACGGGGATCCGCCCGGCGTGGCCGCCTTTGGCGACGACACCACCGACGAGGACATGTTCGCGGCGCTGCCGCAGCATGGCCTCAGCGTGCACGTGGGGCCCAAGCCCAGCCAGGCTCGGTTCACGCTCGCCGACCCGCACGCGGTGCGCGCGCTGCTCAAGTCCATCCTCTAGGGCGTGGAAGCGCCGGGGTTCTCGTCAAAGGGAAGTCAGAAGTCAGCCCGGGGCCGCGCTGTCATGACGACGGAAAACGGCACGCGATGCGACCGGACCCAGCGGTTCAACGCGCTGGAGGACCGGCCAGCAATGTAGGGGCTGCCCGTTGCCGGCACTGCGTGAGTGGGCCCAATGGCCGGCAATGGTCAGCCCCGGGCCGCGCTGTGACGACGACGGAAAACCGGTCCACGCATGTCCCCGTTCACGCGGTCGAAGCGACGGAGGAGCGGTCCGCAATGTAGGGGCTGCCCGTTGCCGGCACTGCGTGAGCGGGGCAGGTGGCCGGCAAGGGTCAGCCGCGGGCGGCGCTGTCACGG
>JBFMGU010000054.1:0-48257 GCA_040752415.1 Myxococcota bacterium | reverse complement strand
TGGCAGTAGGACACGTGGTGTGCGGTATCCACGTTGGCGCAAGGATCTCCATCCCGTCGCTGCTCTCAACCACGCTTCCTACCAACACCCAACGTGGAGCCTGGCGCAGTCACGTCGTGCAGGCGGGCTTCGAGGCCAGGCTTGGTGCATTTCCAGGTGCAGCCTTGGCTGCCGGTGATCCCCCCGCCATCCGCTGATCCGCATCACGTGGGCGGGACGTCCGTGCGCCCGGAGTCCGCAGGTTCCCCATGCGCGCTGAGGGGGAACGCAGGCAACCAGCTCCACTGACGGCCCGGGATCGGGAGCGGGATCGGGAGAGAACAACACACGACGACGAACGCAATGCGCCGCGCGTGTTGCGTGGATGCGGGCGGTGGAGTCGAACCACCTCCGATGGGTGTATGAGGCCCATGGGATCGGCCGGATCAACCCGCAGCAAGATTTCCCCGGGAGGAGTCGAACCTCCATCTCCTGGTTCGTAGCCAGGTGTCTTCATTCCGTTGGACCACGGGGAATCAAACGAGCACCCACGACAGGAGTTGCACCTGCAGCCTCCCGGTTCGGAGCCGGACGCTCTCTCTGTTGAGCTACGTGGGCATGAGCCGCCACCGGGAATTGAACCCGGACCTCGCCCGTACCAGGGGCGTGCTCGACCTTCGAGCCATGGCGACGAGAAATGGAGCTGGCGGGAGTTGAACCCGCATCTGCGGCATGCCGAGCCGCTGTCCTCCCATTGAACGACAGCCCCGTCCCCACGGCAGGAATCGCACCTGCAACCTCCGCCTTGTCATGGCGGCGCTCTGCTGTTGAGCCACGTGGGTGTGATGGTGGAGCCGGCGGGAATTGCACCCGCAACCTCCGCAGTGCGAAAGCGGCGCTCTCCTGTTGGAGCTACAGCCCCACGTGAATGGCGTCGGAGGGAATCGAACCCTCATTGCGTCTCAGGGACGCGGCTGTTTTACAGACAGCTGTCGGGCCCACCCGAGCATTCAACGCCGTGATGGTTTACTTGGGTCGTCCCGGGATCGAACCGGGTTGGCGCGTGTTTCAGACGCGTGCAATCACCAGACCTGCTCACGACCCACAAAAACGGCTCCGAAGGGATTTGAACCCTCCTCACTGCCTTGACAGGGCAGCCGCTTCACCAGAGGCGCACGGAGCCATGACTGGGGTGATCGACGGGAATTGAACCCGCATTTCCTGGGTCACAACCAGGTGTCCTGACCATTGGACGACGACCACCATCCGATGCGCGCGGGAGGAATTGAACCTCCATTGTCCGCTTATCAGGCGGCTTTCCTGGCCATTGGAAGACGCGCGCGAAACTGCCGACGAGGGGACCCGCCGTCGGCCGCGGGTTGCGATTGACCACCATCGCGAGGGAGTGGTCCGTGTGGCCGGATTTGCACCGACGCCCTCCTGGTCCCGACCCAGGCGCTCTGCGAGGCTGAGCTACACACGGGTGCTGGTCGGACTGGCGGGAGTTGCACCCGCGACCCCTCCGTCCCCAACGGAGTGCGCTGCTGCTGCGCTACAGCCCGACGAGAAAATGTGGATCGGCGTGGAGGGAGTTGAACCCCCGACCTCCCGGGCCCAGACCGGGCGCGCTCCCGCTGCGCCACACGCCGATGATGATCCCGACGGGAATTGAACCCGCATTTCCGCGTTGAGAGTGCGGCGGCTTGACCGTTGGCCGACAGGACCGTTGGTAATCCCGGCGGGAATTGAACCCGCATCTCCGCTTTGAAAGAGCGGCAGCTTCACCATTGGCCGACGGGATCGTGTTGGACGTCGCCGCGGGAGTTGAACCCGCCTGTCCGGTTTTGCAGACCGGTCCCTTCACCGGGTTGGGTAGGCGACGAGGAGGATGGCTCCAGCGGCAGGACTCGAACCTGCACCATTCCGGTTAACAGCCGGACGCACTGCCAATTATGCGACGCTGGAACACAGCTGCCGGGTGAGGGAGTCGAACCCACGTCTGCTGGGTCAAAGCCAGCGGCCCTTCCGTTGGACGAACCCGGTACGAAACTGGAATTCCAGCGGCAGGACTCGAACCTGCATCTCTCCGCTTAAAAGGCGGGTACACTGACCATTGTGCGACGCTGGAGTGGAAGGTGACGGCGCCAGTTCCGCGGGGTGTGCCCACGGTGAAACCATCACCCGTGAACATGCGGGACGAGGGAGTCGAACCCTCGACTCCGGTTTGGAAGACCGGCACGTTTCCGCTACGCCAGTCCCGCACGACGAGAAATCCCCTCGCCAGGAGTTGAACCTGGACCTCTCCGGTTAGAAGCCGGGTGCGCTCTCCATTACGCCACGAAGGGAAAAAGCTGGGTCCGGCGGGATTTGAACCCGCAACTCGCTGGGTAAGAGCCAGGTATGATTCGTCCGTTTCACCACGGACCCAGAATCGCTGCCCTATTCAATTGTCAAAGCCATGCCACCCCACGCGTGAGGACATGGGACCGCCTGCCCCTCGTCACCGGGTGATGACGACGGAAACTGCCGTTCTGGAGTGGTTGACGGGAGTTGCACCCGCGACCTCTGCGTTGGCAACGCAGCGCTCTCCTGCCCGAGCTCCAACCACACGCGCTTCGTCTGGCGGACGAAGGCAACACGAAGCCCCGAGACGGACTCGAACCGTCGTCTGCTGATTACGAAACAGCTGTCCTAAGCCACTGGACGATCAGGGCATCTGGCAGGCCGCCAAGGAATCGAACCCTGCACGCGCGGTTTTGGAGACCGCACTGATCCCAGATCGCGACCTGTATTACCGGGTCTGTGTCACCGACATACGGCAACCACCTCGAAAAATGGCCCGTGGCAGGGCCGAAAATGAAAGAGGCCGGGGAACCACTCAGGTCACCCGGCCTCCAGAGTCCAAACAGGACAAGTCCTTGGAATCTCTAGGGGCCGGGACACGCGGAATCACGAAGGAACATCCCTGCCGGATTGCGCGCCGAGCTGCCAATACCCAGATACACGCCTTCCTGCCGCGGGCACACGGGCAGCGTGACGCCTTTGGGCGTCCGCAACCACTTGTGTGAACAGCGACGGGTCAACATGGAAGGCCAAGCTCCGGGTTGAGATGAGCTGATATGCAACCTACGCAGCGGATAGACGCGCGTCAAGTCGAAAGCTTCAAAGTCGATCCGGATCCGGTGATTTTTTTCCTTCATCACGCTTCGTCCGGATTTCGGTTCTTCTCTATGAACCATCCATCAATTCACGCATACCTACTGTTGAAGCCACCCGGCGGTTCCTGGTCCCCCTGATCAATTCCGCGATGGATTCACGGTTACCCCCGCGCGAGCGTCCGCCAGATGCGACGAGCCGCGTGCGGTCGGGACCGGCGCTCCGCCCACGCGGAAGGGCGCGCGGCCGCCCGACACCGGGCTCGGTGCCGCCCACGCGTCTCGTGATGTTGTCGTTGGAAGGAAGAGGGTGCCGCGGCGCGAGGGGGGGCGTCGCGGCGAGGGGATTCACATGTTGATCATGTGGCCCATCAGGCCGTGCGCCGCGTCCTTGATGGCCTCGCTGAGCGTGGGATGCGCGTGAACATTGCGCGCCACCTCCTCGGCGGTCAGCTCCAGCTTCTGGGCCAGGGTCAGCTCGGGCAGGAGCTCGGTGACGTCGGGGCCGATCATGTGGGCGCCCAGCAGCTCACCGTACTTCTTGTCGCTGATGAGCTTGATGAAGCCGGTGACGTCGCCCAGGCCGTGCGCCTTGCCGTTGGCCATGAACGGGAACTTGGCCACCTGCACGTCGTAGCCCTTCTCGCGCGCCTGCTTCTCCGTGTAGCCGAAGCTGGCGATCTGCGGCTGGCAGTAGGTGGCGCGCGGCATCATGATGAAGTCCAGCTCCTCGGTCTCCTCGCCGGCAATGGCCTCCGCGGCAATGATGCCCATGGCCTCCGCCACGTGGGCCAGCATCAGCTTCCCGGTGACGTCGCCAATGGCGTAGATGTGCGGCACGCTGGTCTGCATGTGGCCGTTGATCTCGATGGCGCCGCGCTCGCTGACCTTCACGCCGGTCTTCTCCAGCCCGTAGCCCTCCACCCGCGGCTTGAAGCCAATGGCCTGCAGCACCATCTCCGCCTTCAACGCCTTGGTTCCGTCGGGGCCGGTCACCGTGACCTGCACGTCCTTGCCGGTCTCCTCGATCTTGTCGACCTTGGTCTTGGTCAGCACCTTGATGTTGCGCTTCTGGTACTGCTTGAGCAGCTCCACGGAGACCTCCTCGTCCTCCAGCGGCGTCATGCGGTCCAGGAACTCCACGATGGTGACGTCGACACCGTAGCTGTTCAGCACGTAGGCGAACTCCACGCCAATGGCGCCCGCGCCGGCAATGATGATGCTGGCCGGGAGCTTGTCGCGCAGGATGAGCTCCTCGTAGGTGACCACGCGCTCGGTGACCTTGGTGCCGGGGATGAGGCGGGTGGTGGCGCCGGTGGCGATGATGCAGTGCTTGAAGGTGACGTCGTCCTTGCCGCCGTCATTGCGCGCCACGCTGAGGGTGTTGGGGCCGGTGAAGGTGGCCCAGCCCTCCAGCTCGTCGATCTTGTTCTTCTTCATGAGGTAGCGGACGCCGCGCGCGCGCCCGTCGGCAACCTTGCGGCTGCGCTTGAAGGCCTCTCCGTAGTCAAACGTGACGCTGCCCTGCACGTTGATGCCGTAGGTCTTGGCCTCATGCTTGAAGATGTGGACCAGCTCCGCGTTGCGCAGCAGCGCCTTGGAGGGGATGCAGCCCACGTTGAGACACACGCCGCCCCAGTACTTCTTCTCGACAATGGCGGTCCGCAGACCCAGCTGGCTGGCGCGGATGGCCGCCACGTAACCCCCGGGACCCGCGCCCAGCACCACCACATCATACTGCTTGGACATGCTCTCTCCTCGACGGCGCACCGGCCGCAATGACGGGCGCGCATCTACCGGAGATGCCCCCCGGCCTCAAGGAGTGTGGTGCGCTGGAGCACACGGGTGTCTGCCGTCGCCGTGACACGCGGGGAGCGCGCCCACTAACCTCCGGGTTGCGCCGCTGCTGGCGGAGAGGACCGTGCATGGCTGCCCGCATCCACCGCTTGTCCCCGCCGCTCCTCCTGGTGGGCCTGATATCGACGTGGAGCAGCGCCTGCGTGGAGTGCGTGGAGGGAGAGATCCGGGAGGGCAACCGCTGCGTGAGGTTGTGCAACACCCACGCGGAGTGCGGCATTGATCAGCACTGCCAGGACGGTCGTTGTGAGCCGGGCGCGGTGGCCGGGGGTGGCGACGCGGGACTCGCGGAGTCGTCGTCAACAGCGTCTTCGTCCGCTGCTTCGTCGTCGGCAACTTCCAGCGGCGCATCCTCCGCGACGTCGTCCGCCGCTTCCCTCTCCACCAGCACCACCGGCTCCTCCTCGTCGAGCGCCGGCGCCACCACGTCGACCGGCGGGTCCTCCTCGTCTTCCTCCGCTTCCAGCAGCACCAGCACCGGCGGCGGGTCCTCGTCGTCACTGGGCAGCACCGGGACCTCCACCAGCGGCGGGGTCACCCTGTCCTCCAGCTCCAGCGGCGGCGTGACGTGCACCAACGGGTGCTCCGCGGGGGACCAGTGCTTCCCGCCCGGGACGGACCACCCGGACAACTTCTGCCAGGTGTGCGCGCAGCTGGCGGTGGTGGACTGGATCAACAAGCAGCCGGGCACGCCGTGCGACGACGGAGACGCGTGCTCACTGGCCAGCGAGTGCAACGTTGCCGGCAGCTGCGTGGGCACGGCGTTCCGCGACCTGGACTCCGACGGCGTGGTGGACGCGCAATGTCCCGGCGGCACCGACTGCAACGACGACGACGCCACCGTGGTCCCAGGCGCGCCCGACCCGCTGGAGGGCATCCAGGTGACGGCGCAGGCGATGGACCTGGCGGGCAAGCGCGGCCAGTGGCTGACCTCTTCCGTCGACGCCAGCGGAGCCACGCACGCCGCCTGGTACAACCCGGTGCAGACCTGCCTGGAGTACGCCACCAACCGCAGCGGCCGCTGGGAGGTGGCGCGCATTGACGACAGTGGCGACGTGGGACGCTACGCCACGCTGGCGGTGGACGCGCTGGACCACGTGCACATTGTCTACCAGGCCGGTCAGGTGCTGCGACACGCCAGCAATGCTTCCGGCACCTGGACCACCCAGACGGTCCCCGCGGTGCTGGGTCACACCGTGGGTCTGTACGCGGCGGCGGCCGCCACTCCCGACGGTGCGCTGCACGTGGTCCACCACGACGCCACCGCGGGCGACCTCCTGTACCAGACGCTGGCGGGTGGGGCCTGGTCGGCGGCCACGGTGGTGGACCAGGGCGGCGTGACGGGCCAGTACGCGTCCCTGGCCGCGGATCCCGAGGGAAAGCTGCACGTGGCCTACTACGACGCCACCGCGCGCAACCTGCGCTACGCCACCAACGCCACCGGCGCCTGGGTGGTGGAGATTGCCGACGACACCGACCGCGCCGGACTGCGCAGCGCCATCGCGCTGGATGCGCAGCGGCGCGTCCACGTCCTCTACCACCTGGACAGCGTCGACGACGTGCGCCACGCGTGGCGGGAGAACGGCGTGTGGAGCGTGGGCACGGTGGTGAATGATGGCGCGCAGGCCGGCGTGCGCTGGTCCCTCTCCGTGACGCCGGAGGGAGCGCTGGTGGGCTGCTACCTCCGCGCCGACGTGGACGGGACGACGGGCAACACCAGCTATTCCCTCTGGCGCATCCTGGGCGCCGCGCGGCCGTGGGGCACGCTGGGCAACTACCTCGTCGAGCCGGTGCTGCAGGTGGGCCTCAACGACCACGCGTGCGCCACGGTGGGCTCCGCCGGCGACGGGCCGCACGTGCTCTTCTCCTACGCGGACAACGACCGCGTCCTGGAGCTGGCGCCCTCCGCGCAGTTGCCGCACGTGGAGATTGTCGACGGTCTGAACACCCGCGGCGAGCACCCCTCCCTGTTCCGCACGCCCAACGGCACCCTGCACGCCGCGTATTACGACGCCAGCGCCTCCGCGCTCCGCTACGCCCGCAAGGCGCCGGGCGCACCCTGGGAGAGCGAGGAGGTGGACAACGTGGGCGGGGTGGGCAAGTTCACCGCCATCGTCGTGGACGCGCAGGACACGGTGCACCTGGCCTACCGCTCCGACACGCTGGACGCGGTGATGTACGTGCGTGGCGCGGCGGGCGCGTGGTCCCCGCGGGAGACGGTGGCCGCCGGCAGCGGCGCGGGCAATCCGCTCTCCCTGGTGGTCGACGACGACGGCGCGTGGATTGCCTACCGCACCTCGGGCACGGGAAGGATCCACCTGGCCTCCAACGGCAGCGGCACCTGGGTCACCGAGGACATTCCCGGCCCGGCGGTCTCCCACGGAGATCACATCAAGCTGGCGCGCGACGCGCTGGGCACCTTCCACGTGGCCTTCCTGGCGCAGGATGCCACCGAGCTGAACTACCTGCGCGGCACGCCGGGAAACTGGGAGGCGCCGCAGTCCGTCGACACAACCGGCTCCAGCGGGCGGCACATCTCCCTGGCGTTGGACCCGTTGGGCAACCCGCACATGGCCCACTACGACGCCGCCGGGAACCGCCTGCGCCACGCGTGGAGCACCGGTGGCGGCGCGGCGGGAACGTGGCAGAACGAGCTGGTGAGCACCTCCCCCGACGCCGGCTGGTACACCTCCATTGCCGCCGACGCCGCGGGCACGCTGTACATCAGCCACCACGACGACGGTCTTGCCGTGGCGGTGGGCACGCCGGGCAACTGGAGCGTCATCCGCGTGGATGATTCCGACACCGCCGACACCGCGCTGGCGGTCTCCCCCGACGGGAACTGGCACGTGGTCTACTTCGAGGAAGGGAGGGATGACCTGCGCCACGCCACCAACGCCATCCCCGGCCTGCGGGCGCCCCGCACCCTGATCGACGAGTCCGATTCCGTGAGCGCCACGACGCTGGCATTGGGCCCGGGCGAGATTCCCCACGTGGCCTATCTCAACTCCCCCACCTCCCTGCTGCACCTGGCGCGGCCGCGGGAAGGCGTCTGGTTCCACACGCTCTTGGACGCCACCACCACCATGGGCCCGCATGACGACGTGGCGGTGGACGCGCGCGGCGTGGTGCACGTGGCCTACCAGGACGACTCCAACAACACGCTGCGCTACGGCCGCCTGGAGGGCGGGGTCTTCACGCACGTGGTGGCGGATGCCAAGACCAGCAGCGCGGTCGACATCAGCCTGGGGCTGGCCTCCGACGGGACGGTGCACATCACCCACCGCGACGAGAGCGCCAAGGACCTGCGGCACGTGACCGGCACGTTGGAGTCGGGTTTGGTCGCGGAGGTGGTGGACGCGCTCAACGACGTGGGCGCGCATACGTCCCTGGTGGTGGATGGCAATGACGTGGTGCACGTGGCCTACCAGGACGTGGGCGCGGGCGACCTGCGCTACCTGTTCCACGACGGCACCGGCTGGTCCGCCAGCGAGACCGCGGAGGTGACGCGGCGCGTGGGCTACCAGGCGTCCCTGGCCGTGGATGCGGCCGGGACCGTGCACGTGGCCCATTATGACCTGGACCTGCGCGACGTGCGCCTGGCCACGCGCAACGGCGGCTGGACCTCCACGCTGGTGGCCGCTCTCGACGACAGTGGCGCGCAGCTGGCGCTGGCGTTGGATGGCGCGGGGAACGGCTACATTGCCTACCGCTACCAGAACGCGCGGGACCTCATGCTGGCCACCAACGTCTCCGGGACCTGGGAGACGCTGACGGTGGACGCCACCGGGGAGCCGGGCGCGTCGGTGGATGCCGCGGTGACGTCGGAGGGGACGGTGTTCACGGTCTCCGTGGACGAGGCGTCCAATCAGCCGCGCTTCCACGTGGTGGACGTGCAGAACGCGGTGGACCAGGACTGCGACGGGTTCTGACGGGATTTCCCGAAAGGAAGTCAAAGGCGCCCGTGCCCCTGCCCGTGCCCGGCTTGAGGGCCCAGCGCCTGACGAGGTCTTACCCGCAGAAATCACCTCTGTGCTGTGAGAACCCGCAAACCGGGCAGGGGCACGGGCGCTTCTGACCTCCTCTGGGAGTCCCGCCCCCCACGAACTCACGCGTGCTGCTCACGCGTGCTGCACCAGTCGCTCCCGCAGCAGCTCGGTGCGCAGGCGGTCCAGCACCGGCTTCACCTTGGTGCCCAGCTCGCGGTCGGCCCATTCCGCGGCGTCGTCGAACTCGGTGTAGCTGGCCACGCGGAATCCCGCGGGCGGCGGGCGCTGCCAGTTCATGGCGGTGAGCACGCCCCGGTGCACCACCAGCGACGTCACCAGCGCAAAGCAGTGCTGCTGCCCTTCATACGCCGCGCGGGTGTCCGCCACGCGTTGTCGCCAGTGCGCCGGCGGACGCGGCGTCTCCGGGGAGTAGATCATCACGCAGATGGTGGGCGCGGACTTCCGACCCGTGCCGGCAAGCTGCATCAGGCTCTGGACCTCACGGGCGTAGTCGTCGTCGGTGTCCGTGGGCCCTTCGTGCATCCCCACCATGCAACCGGCATTGACGTCGATTCGGAAGCGGTACACCGGCGCCTCCCCTGTGACGGGTGCCTGTGTTAGCCCACTTCGTGCTCCTTCTCCACGGATCGGCGGATCCAACGGCTGGGCTGTGCCGCGCTGTGGTCACGTGCCCCATCGGTCAATCGACCATGGCTCAGGTGCACCACGTGGCAAGCGCGCAGCACCACCAGGTGGCTCCGTGTGCGAGAGGTGCGGTGGATGTCCGGTCGGTCAGGCGGGGGAAGTGCAGCATGTCGCCCGCTCGCGGAAGATGCCCCCCGAGGTGAGGTGCCGAAGCGTTGGTGGCGCCAAAGGGAGCTGCCCGTGGTTCATCCGCTGCGCGGAACGATTCTGGTGGCCGACGACAATTCCCTCAACCGCAAGCTGGTCACCAGCCGGCTGCGGGCGCAGGGCTACGACGTGAGGGAGGTGGAGGATGGCCGCCAGGCGCTGGAGCTGGCGCTGCACATCCGCCCCGCGCTCATCATCCTGGACCTGGTCATGCCGGTGATGGACGGCATCCAGACCGCCCGCATCCTGCGCGCCGCCCCCAAGACCCGCAGCATCCCCATCCTGGCGCTCAGCGCGGTGGCCGCGGGCACGGAGCGGGAATCCGCGCTCACGGCGGGCTGCAACGGCTTCCTGGCCAAGCCCTTCCGCGCGGAGCAGCTCCTGGCGGCGGTGGCGGAGCTGTTGCGTCACGCCGCGGCGGCCGCGCCCCCGCCGTTCACGGATGTGCCCACCACGCCCAGCCTTTCGTGACGTTTCGTCGCGCTTCGCGGTGCGCTATTCGCAGGTTCCGGGGTCCCAGCGGAAGTACTTCTCGTGGATGCGGGAGTACACCGCGTTGCCCACGAACATCCCGGCAAGGGTCAACAAGGCGCCCAGCTGGCCCTCCCCCACCTGCACAAAGGCAATGCCCGGGCACGCGCCGCTGATGGCCCAACCCACGCCAAACACCATGCCCCCCACGACGGTGCCGCGGTGGAGGGGTCGCCGGTCCGACGGCGTGGGCAGCCGCAGCGCGCGCGCCACCAGCCACACCAGGCCCAGCAGCGTCACCCCGCTCATGAACGTGAAGAGGAGACGCAGGTCCGCGAAGGTGAACATGCGGTGGACCTCGTCATAGGAGCTGAAGCCGATGCGGCTGAGGGAGAAACCCAGCGCCAGCCCCACCACCCCCACCAGCACGTCCGCGCCTCTCACAGCAGCCTCCCCAGCAGGAACGAGGTGACCACCCCCATCCCGAAGAACGCGGCGGTGGCCGCCAGGCTGCCCGGCTGCAACCGGCTCACGCCGCCCAGCCCGTGGCCGCTGGTGCAGCCGCCGGCCATGCGCGTGCCAAACCCCACCAGCGTCCCGCCCACGAACAACGCCGCCGCGCCCAACGGGCCCTGGAACAGCGCGCTGAAGGTCTGCCCGCGCAGCAGGCCCTCCGCACTCCAGCCGCCGGAGAGCAGCATGGAGAGCGCGCCTCCCGTCGTCACCGCGACAAACCAGATGACGTGGGTGAGCGTGCCCTGATGCGCGGGCGCCGGCGCGCGAGCGGGCGCGGACGTCGTCACCGCGGGAGCAGGCGCGGGCGGCACCTCGCCAAACTGTGCCTGCGTGGCCGCTGCGGCCGCGGCCATGAGCTCCTCCACGGACATGCCCGGCTCGGGCTCGGGCCCGTGGCGCACGCGGTTGACCAACGAGGTGATGCGCCCGGAGACCGCCATGCTCCGTCGGAGCAGCAGCCAGTGCCCGAAGGCCACCGCCGCCAGCGCAATTCCCCCGAGCCAGAAAGGCAGATGGGTCATGCGGCTTCCCTCACGTCTTCTGCAGCAGCACGCCGTTGGGCATCAGGTTCTGCGGCACCGGGCGACCTTCCAGGGAACGCTTGTAGCGCTCGCATCGCTCATAGTCGGCCGTGCAGTAGTTGATCTTCCAGACCTGCAGCGTCGCTGAATAGTTGAACAGCGCGTACATGCCGCAGTTGTCCATGTGGGAACATTTGCGATCGGACACGAGTGCCTCCGCCGCCTGCACGGGGCGCCCCAGAACCCATGGGCACTGGACGCATGCCGACCGGCCATCACCGGACGGTAACCAGCGCGCGGGACCGTGTCACGATCTTGTTCGGAGTGATTTCTGGCGACCCGCGGCTCGCACGGGTCAGGCGCTCGCGGCGTCGTGGACCTCGGCCTTGGTGGCCCGGCCCGGCGCGGCGCCGACGGAGGGCAGCGGGAAGACCATGCCCAGGGTGCGGTAGTTCTCGATGTGCGCCTGGACCAGGAAGGAGGCCTCCTTGAGCGCGTCCTTGACCGTGGGAGCGTCCGCGCTGAGCCCCGCCCAGCCGTCCACCGTGGCCACGTAGCACTGCTCCTCCCAGGACCAGGCCACGTTGTAGGTGTACAGGGCCGCCAGGTCCGCGGCCGGCGCGTTGCGCAGCTGAGCACGATCAGTGGTCATCACATCCTCCCGGATCCCTCCGCCCCGGACACCCCGGGCGCGGAAACGGGCCGCCAATAGGCCGCGGAATCCCGTCACGCAAGCTCCTGGCCCCCGGGCCATCCCGCGCCGCCGCGACCACGTCACCGCGGCCTCGTCGTGGGGCGTGCTGGCGGGTCCCTCCCTCGTCGTCACCGGGTTCCCACCCGCGCGCACACCCTCCCCCTTGCGGAGCCAGCGCTCTCGGGCGTTTGTTGTCGTCAACCTGCCTGCCAAACCACGGAGCCCCGGCATGCCTCTCAAGAGCGTTCGTGTCCCGCCCCCCTTCGAGCCCCCCTTCGCGCGTGCGGAGAAGTTCGTGGAGCAACTGTTCTCCGACGTGAAACGCGAGCCCGAGAAGGGCACCATCCACGTGGGCGGTGAGCGCTACGTGTTGATGCGCGCGGAGAGCCTGTACCTGACGTGGTTTGACGCCATGGCGGAGACCTTTGGCGAGGAGGCGGCGCGGGAGTTCATCTACAACACCGCGCGGGAGATTGGCCGCAGCGACTCGCGCGCGTTCTCCACCCGGCTCAAGCTCACCGACGGGCTGGACCGTCTGTCCTCGGGGCCCATCCACTTCGCGCACGCGGGCTGGGCGCTGGTGGACATCCTGGCGGACAGCCGGCCGTCCAAGGACGACGCCTACTTCCTGCACTACTTCCATCCCAACACCTTCGAGTCCGAGGTGGTGCGCGCCCAGGGGCGCAAGCTGACCCGGTGCGGGTGCCTGTTCTCCGCCGGCTACTCGGCGGGATGGTGCAGCGACGCGTTCGAGGTGGAAGTGCACGGGCGCGAGCTGCGCTGCGTGGGCCGGGGCGACGCGTCCTGCGAGTTCATCATGGCCCCGGCGGCCAAGCTGGATGAGCACGAAGCGAAGGTGCGGTCGTCATGGTCGCGGACCTGAAGAAGCTGCCGGAAGGCGTCAACCTCAGTCCGTTCGCGGTGCGGGTCTTCCAGGTGATGGCGCGCTACACCGCGTTCCCGTGGCCCATCCTGCTGGCGCAGTGCAAGCGCTGCAACCTGGACCCCGGCAGCCTCACCCCCGCGCAGGCGCCGGCGGTGATTCCGCACCTGGCGGCCGGCGTGGGGCGCTTCACCAGCCCGGAGAAGCAGCAGGGCGTGCAGAATGACCTGGAAGCGCTGTTGCGCTGAGGTCCACCACGGGAAAGCCCCGGATGGTGCGGGGTCAGGCGCCCGGGCATACTCCCGCGCATGCAGCGGCACCTGGCCTGGCTGGTGACGACGTTGGCGGCCCTGGCCGGCGCCACGGCGTGTCCGGAGCTGGCCGGCTGCGCCACGGATGACGACTGTCCCGAGGGCTACCACTGCGGCGGGGACGCGCTGTGCGAGGCGGGCAACCCGCTCACCACGCGTGACGCGGGAGACACCTTCAGCGCGTCCTCCTCCACCAGCCACGTCGTCACCACCTCCTCGCTGGGCGTGAGCGGCGGCGGTTCCTCGTCGGGAGGCACGGGATCCGGGGCCAGCGCGTCGTCGGGCGGGAGCAGCAGCGGGTCCACCGGCTCCGCTTCCGCGGCGGCCAGCACGTCCGGCACCACGGGGAGCCTGTCGACCTCGACGTCGTCGGGCGGCGGGGGGGCGTCCAGCTCCTCGGCTTCCTCCAGCGGCGCGTCCAGCGCACCCACCACGAGCACGGCGTCCTCGGGGACTGCGTCCGCTTCTGCGTCGTCGGCGTCGTCCGCTTCCTCGTCGTCGGCTTCTTCTTCTTCTTCGTCTTCGTCTTCGTCCACGGGAGGGGTGGCGCTGCGGCTGGGCTTTGGCACGGTGGAGCGGCGCTGGAATGACGGCGTGAGGTTCAAGGTGGTGGACCAGGGTTTTGAACAGGCGGCGCCGGCGTGCTCCTCGCGCTGGTGCGTGACGGGAGGGCTGCTGCCATGAAGCGTGCCCGCAAGTGGATGATCCTGGCGCCGGTGGGGCTGGCCGGGGTGCTGGTGGCGTACGTGGCCGGTCGCGCGCATGCCGCGGGGATTCCCAATGACCCACTGGTCTACAGCGGAACGCTCACCAGTGACGACGGAACCCCGGTGAACGCCACGTTGCCCGTGGAGCTCTCCCTGTGGCGCAGCGGCACCTCCACCGATCAGGCCGACCGCGCCTGCCTGCAGGGCCCCGCCGACGTGGCGGTGAGCGCCGGGCGGTTCAGCGTCACCCTGGACGGCGCCTGCGTGGCGGCGGTGCTGGACCACGGGAACCTGTGGGTGGAGCTGGGCGTCGACGGGGACACGCTGCCGCGCACGCGCCTGACCGCGGTTCCCTACGCGGTGGAATCCTCGCGCGCCTCCGAGGCGTCCGGGGCGCTGGCGGCGCAGCTGCAGCAGATGGTGGACGCGCTGGTGCCGGTGGGGACGGTGGTGGCGTTTGCGGGCACGGTGCCGCCCACCGGCTGGCTCATGTGCGACGGGTCCGCGCTGAGCCGCACGCAGTACGCCGCGCTGTTCAACGCCATTGGCACCGCGCACGGCGCCCCCGACGAGGGCACCTTCAACCTGCCGGACTACCGCGGTCGCTTCCTGCGCGGTGTCGACGGAGACGCGGGCCGGGATCCCGACCGCGCCACACGCCAGGCCATGGCGCCGGGCGGCAACGCGGGCGACGTGGTGGGCTCGATCCAGCAGGACACCACGCAGCGCCACCAGCACACCGACCCTGGTCACAACCACGCCGTGGCGGACCCGGGCCACACCCACGCCGTCTCCGACCCGGGACACGCGCACATCTACCCGTTCCTGGCGGCCACCGGCGCGGGCGGCATTGGCGCGGGTCCCACCTGGGCGGGAGCCAACGCAAGCACCTACGCCGCGGTCACCGGCATCTCGCTCTACAACGCCTACACCGGCGTGGGCGTGGCCAGCGCGGTGACCGGCCTGGGTGAGCCCGCCGCGCCCGCGCGCATCTCCGACGAGACCCGCCCCGCCAACGCGGCGGTGCATTGGATCATCAAGTTCTGATGGTGGCGGGATTCCGGCAAAAGGAAGTCAGAAGTCAGAATACAGAAGTCAGAAGGATGCTGACTCTTGGCTTCGACAGACGTGTTCTGACTCCTGAACTTCCTTCACGGGGACCGTTCACCTCCCGCCGTCGACGGAAAACCCGTCCACGTTGCAGGACACCTCGCCACTGCTACGCACCGCCATGTTGAGCGCGTCGCCGCCGTTGACGGTGACCACGTAGTCGCCCTCTGCCAGCGCGGGGACGTTGCACGGCGCGTTGCGGATCTCGCAGATGGCGGGGCACGCGGTGCCGGGCGCCTGACCGCATTCCTCCTGCGTGGCGTGAAGGTCCACGCGGTTTCCGTCTACCTTCGCCGCGCACGCGAATTCCGAGACGCCGCAGCCCAGACAACCGTGTTGCACCTGCAGGGTGAGCGCGGTGCCGGCCAGGGCGGTGGGCGGGGCGCAGTGCTTGGCGGGTGCGTCGGTGGTGCGACACTGCCCGGGCAACAGGACGTTGCACGCGGCCGCCAGCAGCATCGCAGTCGTCGTCGTCAGGAGCAGCTTCATGGGTTCCCTCCCGTCTTTCAGGACCACACAACGCTGGCCATGCCATTCCCGTTCATTCCGACGGAGAATTCGGAGACCGTGATGGTCCCGCCGCCCCCCCAACAACAGGCGTTCGTTCCCACGACGGTGAGTCAGCGCGGCTGCCGGGTCACCTCGTCGAGGGACCGGGTGCTGCCGCGCGACGTGGTGCAACCTCCGGCACTCGTCCGACGGACACCTGGCGCCCATCCGCCAACCCTCCGAGGAGCGGCCCCGATCACGACCCCATAGTGCGTCGCCATGCGCAAGAACGGAGCGGTGTTGATGGTGTGCGTCTCCCTGACGGGATGCGCACTGGAGGACCTGGAGACGGACGTCGCCACCGTGGAGAGCGGTGAGGCGTCCACCATCCGCTTTGGCGACGAGACCAGCGCGCTCCCCGCCGTGGGATTCCTGGTCAACGAGGCGGCGGGCACCGTGTGCACCGGCACCCTCATCAACCGCGACGTGGTCCTCACCGCCGCCCATTGCGTGGCGGGCGCGCAGGCGCGTGAGCTCACCTTCACCACCAAGGCCGCGGGCCCCTACGCCACCGGTGACTTCCACCGCGGCTCGTCGCTGCGCGTGCACCCGGAGTACCGCGAGACCGACGGGTCGAGCGTGAAGGAGGACGGTCACCCTTCGGTGAGCATCTGGCATGACGGCGCGGACCTGGCGTTGCTCAAGCTGGGCAAGCGCTTTGGTGGGCTGGAATACCCCGCCCTGGACACCACCGAGGCTCCCGTGGGCGCCGCGGTGCGCATCATGGGGTACGGGCAGGATGAAACCGGCACGGCTGGCGTGGGGCGCAAGCGCTCCGGGCAGATGGATGTGCGAACGCTCGTCGACGGGCCCCAGGACGCGGACTCCTGGTACCACCACAGCCTGCTGGCGTTGGAGACGCGCGCAAGCGACCAGGTGACCTGTCCCGGCGACAGCGGCGGTCCCTCCATCCGCGTCGTCGAGGGGCAGCCGCGCGTGGCGGGCGTGGCCTCGTTCATCACCACCGCGGAAGGCAACGGGGAGGCGTGCGGCCGGGCCGTGGCGGCGTACTACACGTCGGTGGCGGCGTTTGCGCCGTGGATCCGCGCCACGCGCAGCGCGCTCAGCCCGCCCGGCTCCTGCGCCGGTGACGACGACGCCAGGTTCTCCACGCACTGGGGCGGCTGTCGCGACCGCGCCAACAACCTGGTCTGGGCCCGACTGGCCAGCGCGCGCACCCGCACCGCCGCGGTGCAGTATTGCGACCAGCTCATCCAGGGCGGCCACTCCGACTGGCGCCTGCCCACCCGCGCCGAGCTGACGGCCTTGGCCCAGCACGGCGGACGCACGCACATCAGCAACGTGGGCACCAGCTACTACTGGTCGCGCAGCCTTGCCTCCGACGGACGCGGCATCACCGTGCGCATCAGCGACGGCAACGCCGCCGGCACCTCCCGCACCGCGGAGCGTCGGGTGTTGTGCGTGCGCGGCTGAGCGTTCCACGGACACGCGTGTCCCCGGGATGCAGGTGCACATCCCGCGCGGCGTTCCTTGAGCCGGGACACAACCTCTCCGCCCTTCGGCCGATATCCCTCCTGCAACCCCTTCAGCTGTGCCCCACCGGGCGCACGGTGGCGAAACGCCGCAACCACGGCGTGAGGAGCGCGTCATGTCCGGAGCCGTCCTGGGTACCAACGTTGCCGCCCGCGTGGGCTCCTACAGCGCGCCGCACGCACCCGTCTCCAACACGCCCCGCCCCGCCAGCGCGGATGTCGACGTCGCCACCGTCATCCCTGCGCAGTTCGACGCGCGCGTCTCCCGTCATGAGCGCGCCGCACGCACCACCGCGGGGACCGATCATGCACGCACGGGTGCGTTGACCGGTGGGCACGCGGGCGGCTCGGTCTCCCACTTCCGTGACGGTCGCGACGTGCACCGCGTCCACGCCGACCGCCAGGCGCGCGCGGCGAGGTCGCGCACGGACCTGCCCGAGGACGCCGTGGCGGCGCAGGAATCCCCACGCGTCATGACGCGTCACGACCTCACCGACACCGAGCTGGCCGGCTGCCGCACCACCAGCGACCGGCTGGCCCTCGCCGCCGAGCGGAACGTGGGCTTTGACTCGCGCAGCAACTCGCCGGCTGCGTGTCGGGAAGGGCGCGGCGCCTGCGCGTGGGCGGTGAACCAGATGATGGCCGCGGGCGGCGTGGACCCGCTCATGGGCTCCCGGGAACGGCCCGGCGCCTCGCTGGCACTGACCCGCAGCGAATTGGAGCGACGCGTCCGGGAGGGAACCGCGCGACGCATCGAGGTGACGCCGGAAACGCGCAGCCTCCCGCCCGGCGCCGTCATCTGCACCGCCGACGGAATGGGCCGCGGTCACATCGGCATCGTGGGGCGGGACGGCGTGGGGATCTACTCGAACTCGTCGGTGCGGGGGCAATGGGAACAGAACTATTCGTCGCCCGCGCACTGGTACAGCCAGTTCAGCACCACCGACGTGCAGCCCTCGGGTCGAAATGGCCGGGGCATTGGCCCCACCTCCGCGTACGTGCTGGATTGAAGCGACGTCACGACGTTTACGCGCATTCCGCCCGAGCCTGAGCAGCGAGTGCGCTCCACGACCCGCCGCTCCGGTCGGCGGCCCCGTTCAGGCTGCGCGCAGGCTGAGCCACGGGCTGATCCATTTCTAAACAACACGAATCAAAGGTGTCGGCGCGACGCGACAATTGGTCGCCGGCGCTCCCGCCACTTCACGCGCGCCGGGTCGAGGGAGTTCTGCCTCACGAGGAGCAGTGGGGCATCTCGCCCCGTCCGGCGGCCGCCGGATCCGCTTCGCCGCATTTAGCGATGCGCGGCGGCTGCCCTGAACAACGCGAAGGCAGCACCGGCACCCCAGCGCTAGAACACATTGGGCGGCGGCTTGTACCGCTTGACGGGCCTTCCCCCTCCCCGTCCGGGCGGGGCCGCCGCCCTTTCCTTCACGGTCTCCTCTTCCTCCAACCCGCTTGCCGTGCTGCTGATGCGGATCCGCTCGCTCCGTGAGCGTGGACCCCGAGACGCGGCATCCGTGAACACAACCGGGACGGACCGCCGCGCCGTGGGTATGCGCGTTCGCCATTGACGTCGACGATTCCCTTGCGATTGCGCACCAGTCCGCTCAGGGACCGTGGGGCGGCACCGTCACGACGTTGGTGCCCACAAACGGCTTCAACCATTCTGGTGACGAGGGCCGTTGCTCGGTGTCGAGCAGGTGACGCCATTCGCGATCATCCAGCCGCTCACGGTTGATGAGCTCGTGGTAGGGCAGCACGGCGCCACGGCAAAGGACCAGACTCCCGTTGAACGGGTACGAGACGTTCCCGCCACGAGGTGCCGGCCAGGGTCGCCGCGGGTCTGTCAACCTCGTTGCCGCACTGCGTCAGTGCCGTCCGCGCGGGCCAACCCACGACGGTGCGCAATCCCCACCGTTCCCCTAATAGACGCCACTCCCCGCACGAAGGTGGCGCACATGCAGAAGCGTTCCTGGCTCCTCTACGGCCTGCTGGCCTCTCCGCTGGCGAGCTGCCAGTGCGAGACCAACCTCAGCAACCTGCCCCAGCCCAAGGCGGTGCTCTCCCACGAGGACAAGAGCACCCCACCGGAGTCACATCTCACGGTGGCCATGGCGCCGGTGCTGCTGGGTGAGACCGGCCAGGTGTCCCTGCAGCTGCGCAACGAGGGCGACGCGACCCTGGAAGTCGGCAACGTGGTGCTCAAGAGCGACCCCGAGCTGTGCCCGCAGGCCTCCGCCAACTTCGCCATTGCCGAGCCCGCGCCCAACGGCGGCGCGCGCAAGGCGCAGGTGGCGGTGGGGGCCAACATCCCCGTCACCGTCCGCTTCCATCCCAGCACCGGCGCGCCGGAGTGCGCCACGCTGGTGGTGCAGAGCAATGACCCGGAGCACGCCGAGCTCAAGGCGGTCATCACCAGCAAGGGCGACGCACCGCGCCTGTGCGTGGACAAGGTGCTGGTGGACTTTGGCGACGTGCAGGTGGGCCAGACCAAGCAGGAGACCGTGACGCTCTCCTCGTGCGGGACGCGCCCCATCTCGCTGGCCAGCCTCAGCACCAACAACTTCTTCCCGCCCTTTGCGCATGACCCCGTCACGCTGCCCGCCGAGCTGGCGGTGGGCCAACAGCTGCCGCTCACCGTGCACTTCAGTCCCACGGAAGCCGGCGTCTACAACCAGGCCACCGGGCGCGCGGGCGTGATCTCGCTGACGTCGGAAGCGGGTGAGGTCTACCAGATCACCCTGGAGGGCCGCGGGCTGGCTCCGCCCTCCTGCATCCTGGACGTGAGCCCCGCGGCCATCACCTTTGGCACCGTCACCGACGGACAGCCGCGCACCCAGGACGTGCTCTTGACCAACCTGGGTGAGCTGGGCTGCACGCTGAGCGCGGTGGAGGTGCGCGCTCCCGCCGGTCCGTTCTCCGTGGCGCTGCTGGGCATGAACGTGGGGGACCAGGTGGCGCCGCAGCAGGTGGCCACCGCGCGCGTGACCTTCACGCCGGGCGGCAACACCGGCTCCTTCACCGGCACCCTCGACGTGCGCTCCGACGACCCGGTGCGCCCCGAGCTCTCCGTGGCGCTGGAGGCCAACATCCCCGGCGACGACGGGTGCCAGATCATCGTCGACCCCGCGGCGCTGAACTTCGGCTCGGTGCCGGTGAACACCATGCGCACGCTGCCCATCAACGTGCAGAACATCTCCTCCGAATTCTGTTTCATCAACGGCGTGAACATGGCGGCGGGCTCGGACCCCGCGTTCGTCGACACCGCGAGCAACTTTGGCCTCATTCCCGCCGGCGGCACCAAGGTGATCACCGTGGGCTTCCGGCCCACCACCGCGGGCTTCTTCACCGGGACGCTCAACATCTCCACCAACGACTCCGACTCGCCGGACTTCGCCGTGGCGCTGACGGGTCGCACCGGGCAGGCGGGCATCTGCGTGCAGCCGCGCCACCTGGACTTTGGCGTCGTCAACACGCCCACCACGCAGGAGTTCCAGGTCTCCGCGTGCGGCGCCACCTCCGTGACGGTGAACGCGCTGGACTTCACCCAGCCCGACGCGGAATTCACCGTGGCGCAGGCTCCCACGCTGCCCTTCACGCTGGACCCGGGCCAGGCGCAGACGGTGCGCATCCAGTACGCGCCCGCCGACCAGGACGGCGACACCGCGGTGCTGACCGTGCGCAGCAACGACCCCGCGGCCCCCGCCATCGACGTCACCATGACAGGCGGACCGGAGATCGTGCCGCCTTCCGCGGGGCGCTACCTGTACTACTGGCAGATCCCCAGCATCGTGGGTGGCGACGTCATGAAGTTCCCGCTGCAGGGCGCCACCACGCCCGATCCGTTCTGGGGTCCGCGGACCGGCAAGCAGTGCGCGGGCTGCCACAGCGTCTCCCCCGACGGGAAATACGTGGCGGTGACCGAGAGCGCGTTCATGCGCTTCGTGGAGGCGGACACCGGCCTGGAGCTGATCCTGGGCGACCAGTTCACCGACCCGCAGTACTTCTCCTGGCGTCCCGACGTGAACACCAACCCGCCCTACCAGTTTGCCTACGCCACCGGGAACATCATCAAGATTGCGGCGCTGTATGACGGCTTCCTGCGCGAGCTGGAGGGCGCGGCCGACACGAGCGTGATCCAGACCATGCCGAGCTGGGGCACCAACGGGAAGATCGCGTTCGTGCGCGGCAACCAGGCGGCGCAGAGCTCCAACGGCAACGGATTTGGCGTGGAGGGTCCCACGGACATCCTGCTCGTCGACGAGGATGGCGGCGTGCCGGAGCTGGTGGTGGGCGCCAGCGCCAATGGCAAGGGCAACTACTACCCGCAGTTCTCTCCCAACGCGCTCTGGATTGCCTTCACGCAGTCCGCCGCCGCGCAGTCCACCATTGCCGCCGAGGACGCGCAGATCCGCCTGGTGCGCGCCGACAACAGCGGGACGGTGCTGAACCTGCCCACGCTGAACGGCACGGCGGGGGACGGCGCCAACAGCTACTCCACCTGGGCGCGCGACGGCACCTTCCTCTCCTTCAGCAGCAACCGCAGTGGCGGCATGGGTGACTGGGACATCTACCTGGCCCCCGTGGACCCGGTGACCGGCGCGGACAGCGCCGCCACCAACGTGGCCGACCTCAACACCTCCGCCTTCGAGCACGCCGCGCAGTGGAGCCCGTGACGACGAGATGGAGACGCGCCCCCACGACAGTCATCCTAAGTTCGTGCGAAGGAGCGCAGTCGATCCCAGGCCACGGACAGGTCGTGGCACGGTGTCCACCTCGCATGGATGGTGCGGTTGAGGGGTAGCGCGCCTTGCTTCCGCATCCCCCCGTTTCCTAACCTTTCCGCCGCCGCGTGGTTCCTGGTTCCGGCGGGATGCAATCATGATTGTTGGCATTGACCTTGGCACCACCAACAGCCTGGTGGCGGTCTTTCGTGAAGGCGAGGACGGACCGTCCACGCAGCTCATCCCCAACGCGCTGGGCCACGTGCTGACACCGTCCGCCGTCAGCGTGGATGAACAGGGCGACGTGCTTGTGGGCCTGCCGGCGCGTGAACGAGCGCCGCTCCACCCGCGGGACACTGCGCTGGCGTTCAAGCGCTGGATGGGCACCAGCCACCGCGTCACGCTGGGAAAGCGCGTCTTCAGCCCGGAGGAACTGTCTGCGTTGGTGCTGCGCTCCCTCAAATCGGACGCGGAAGCACACCTCGGTGAGCCGGTGAAGCAGGCGGTCATCACCGTCCCCGCCTACTTCAACGACGTGCAACGCAAGGCCACGCGCGCCGCTGCGGAGCTGGCGGGCTTGGAAGTTGCGGGCCTGCTCAATGAACCCACCGCTGCGGGTCTGGCCTATGGGCTGGCGGAGCGGCCGGATCACACCACGTTCCTGGTGTTCGACCTGGGCGGCGGCACCTTTGACGTCTCGGTGCTGGAGTACTTTGAGGGCGTGGTCGAGGTGCGGGCCAGCGCGGGCGATACGCGCCTTGGCGGTGAGGATTTTGTTCGCGTGCTGCAGGACCTGGTGATCCAGGAAACCCGGAGCCTGTCTGACAAGCAGCGGCAGAAGCTGCGCGAAGGGACCAGCCTGTGGCGTACCGTGGAGCAGCTCAAGCGCGACCTGACGGACCGGGACGACGCCACCGCCACCTTTGTGGTGGACGGCGTGGAGCACCACGCGGCCGTCACGCGCAACCAGTTTGAGCAGTGCGCCGGTGAGCTGCTGCATCGCCTGCGTCGGCCGGTGGAGCGCGCGCTCATGGACGCCCGCCTTGAGCCGTCCGAGTTGCAGGAGGTGGTCCTGGTGGGCGGCGCCACGCGCATGCCCATGGTGAGGCAGATGGTGGCCCGGTTGTTCCAACGCCTACCACTGCGGCTCATCAATCCGGATGAAACGGTGGCCCGAGGCGCCGCGGTGCAGGCGGCCCTCAAGGTGCGCAACGCTGCGCTCAATGAGGTGGTCCTCACGGATGTGATGCCCTATTCACTGGGAATCATCACCATGCAGGAAATCCACGGCCGCAAGGTGGGAGACGCGTTCTCTCCCATCATTGAGCGCAACACGCCGGTTCCCGTGTCGCGCGTGGAGACCTATCACACCGTCTCAGACGACCAGCGCGTGGTGCGTCTGGACGTCCGCCAGGGGGAGTCCCCGGTGGGCTCGGAGAACCTGCAGCTCGGTGAGCTGGAGGTTCGCGTCCCGCCCCGCCCGGCCGGGGAGGTGTCCATCCAGGTTCGCTTTACCTATGACGCCAACGGCATCCTGGAGGTGGACGTCAAGGAGGACGCGGGCGGCAACACGGCGCACAAGGTCATCATGCAAAGCCAGGGCGTCATGACGCCGGGGCAGGTGCAGCAGGCGCTCAAGCGGATGGCGGGCCTGAAGATCCATCCACGCGACCAACAGGAGAACCGCTACTTCATTGAGCGCGCCAAGCGACTGTACGAGGACCGCCTTGGTGATGTTCGCCGACTGATTGGGATGCAGTTGGCCGCATTTGAAGCGGCGTTGGATACGCAGGACGCGCGCACCGTGCAGACCGCGCGCGAGAAGTTCCAGCAGTTCCTCGACGAGATGGACCGGGGGTTCCGCCTGTGACGTCATCCTGGCCGTGGTCTGAGCTGGGTCTGGAGCCCACCGGCGACAAGGTTCGCATCAAGAAGGCGTACGCGGCCGTGCTGAAGCACACCCGCCCGGATGACGACGCCGCCGCCTACCAGAAGCTGCGCAGTGCCTATGACGCTGCACTGGAGGAGGCGCGTTGGCGCACCGTCGCAGAGGCACCCGCAGCGTCCACTGCGGAAGAGCAGGAAGAGACCCGCCTGGCGGCCGGAGCGGAATGCCCAACGTCGGAGCCGCCGACGTCCCCCACCCCCACGCCGCACCTCGGCGCGACAAGCCCTGCCGCACAGCACGCGGAAGCGCAAGATGGCGAGGAGGAGCAGCAAGGCGGCGACGGAGAGCAAGAAGCCCAGGACGCGGAAGCGTACGAGGATGAGCAGGATTGGTCCGATGTGTCCCCGGAGTTGGAGTCGCTTCTCGCAGAGCTGGCGGACGGTACACCCCATGACCATGACGTCCTGTGGACGCGTTTGCGCAGGGCGCTGGACGAGGTGCCGCTTGGAGCCCAGGCGCACGTGTCGGTTCGGTGCGCAAGGTTGGTTGTCCAGAACCCCGCACTGCCCTCCCGCCTGGCGCTGGCATTGGCTGACCACTTTGGCTGGCGGGTGGATTTTCGGCAGGCCGACCGCCTGGGCTTTGCGCTCCATCATGAGCTCCAGGCCGCGTTGGAACACCATGCTGCAATTGCCGCAGCCGTAGCAGCGTCTCCATCCCAGGAGGACGACGCGTGGGCGGATGCAGAGCGGCGGGTGGGCTCGCTGTTTGCCGGGTTGCTTGGGTGGAGCAAGACAACCAACGCCGTCCTCTTTGCCACCGTCTTCCTGCACAGGCTCAACCGTCAATGGTCGTCATTCCTGAGGCGGTTTGAGACGGCAAAGTCGCCCGCGGCCGGGCGTATCATGGGCTTGAGCCAGCACGTCTTTCCCGTCGCCACCCTGCTCCGCCTGTTGCTCGCTGGCGTGGGTGTTGCCGCCATGGGTGCGTTGGCCGCCGCGCGGGAGAAGCTGTCGCCCTGGGAGTGGTTGTGGGTCGGTCTGACAACCTCCGCCCTCAGCCCGCCCGTTGTTGATGTATTCCGTCGGGCGCTCAGGACCATCACGCACCCGGTGGATGATCAACCGGACATGCTTGAACCCCTCTACAATCTCTTCCCCAGCACCAAGCCCCACCGACGCTTTCTGGTATCCCTGGCACTGAGCGGGGGCGTGTTTGCCCTCAGCAGCATTGGCAACCCCGACATCCCGAGCCGCGCTGCCGTTGCGCAGCTCGTCGTCACGGCGGGGTTTGTTCTCACCACCCGCCAGGTATGGAACGTGACCATGCTCCCCATGGCATGCGTCCTGATGGTTGACGCGGTGCGTTTCACCGAACGCTCTTCGTTGGACCCGGTTCCGTGGAGCATGGTCCTGGCGTTGTTGGCGGCGAACCACTACCTGGTCCAGCACGACGTGGGGAGAGCCATTGCGCGATACGAACGGCCCTATGCCTGCGCCGCCGAGGACGTTTCCCGCTTGCCCTGGTACGCGTGGCTGGGTTTCAAGGCCGTTGTCCCCACGTTCATGCTTCTTGCGCTGGTCACCGCGCCCCGCCGCGTCATGGTGGCATGCAGGCGGGATTCCCCGACGATGGGCCTCTCCATCATCGCGCTTGTGGTCTGGCTGCACATTGCCTTTCCGTTCATCCCGATGATTGTGGGACTGTGGCTCTTCGGCCTGCTGCTCCCGCAACTGCAACGCGCCGCTGAGCACGTCACGCTGCGCTGGGCGGTGCGCGTGGTTCGGAAGGCGCAAGCGTGACAAGGCTAAAGTGGCTCTCATCCTGACGCCTCGCCCGACGAGGGCCCTCCAGTGGCGCGGTGCGGCTCCCTCGAAGGCCCGCACCATCACGCAGCGCAACGCGTTGCACGCGTCGGTTTCCCAACACGGCGCGGGTCCCGTTAGGCTTGGACCATGAGATTCGTGTTCCGGACGCTCACCTTCCTCCTGCTGGTATTCGGGTGCAGCACGTCCAATTCTCCGCAGTCCGGTCCGCACATCGCTCCCGACGGAGGATCCGCAGGCACGGACGCGTCCCGCCTTGACGCTGCCCACCCCGACGCCAACGCCGCCGTCGACGCCGCGGTTTCCGCGTGCACACTGCCCGACGCATCACCCGCGTGTTCCATCGGATCCGCCAACAACACCGCCTCACTCCTTGCCTGGTCCCCCGGCTCCGCCACGGTGGCCCGCTCTGTCGACGGGGGATGGGTCACCCACACGATCCCATTCCCCATCCACGACACCTACGCCCATCTCTCCAATCACAACGCGCTCATCGCCTCTTCCGCCGACACCATTCTCCACGCGGTGGACCTGCAATCAGGAACCGCATTGGCCGCACTGACCCAGGAAGGCGACCGCTTCGAGTCTTTTGCCCCCACGCGAAGCGGTGATTGGCAATGCGCCGCCATTCAGCGCAACGGTGAGACCCACACCTCCTGCGCTGACGTTGGGAACGCCTGGGCGCTGGCCGACAACTACGTGGGCGTTGGTGATCGCCGGGTCCAGATCCTGACGCTGGATGATGACTCGGTGCTGCTGGATGGTGTGCTGCTGACTCCGCAACAGTTCGTTGGTCCGGAGATCCTCGCGCGGGTCCTCGTGGCCACCAACGCGCACCAACCCCTCACCAACTTCTCCGGTCCCATGCACGGCGCGCACTTCCACCAGGTGGCGCGTGTCCTCGTGGCGGAGCTGGGCGATCATGACGGTGGCCCAGCCACCACCGTTGCCGCGATGCATACGCCCACCGCGCTGGTCCGTCAGTCCGTTGCTGGCCGGCTGGCCACCCGACCCTGGCGCAACGACGGGCCGCGCATGCGCCCATCCCTGGACCCCGTCATCATCGTTGATGGCGCGGGGAATCTCCGACGCTGGCGTCCCTGGGACCAAACACCGCCGGAGGAACCCCTGTTGTCGGTGTCAGGCGACATCCGCGCGATTTCCGCCGGCAACGCCCTGGTCTGGTCCGACGTCTCAGCGACCCATCCGGTGCTGCACGTGATGGGCCCCAACGGGCCAACGTTCCAGGTCCCCGCCCCGTGCCCCACCGGCCCTGACCTGGAGCCGCTCGCCGTGGCCGAGGATGGCAGCGCCGTGCTCATTCAGCTGGGGTCAGGCGGGCTGTGGATGGCCCACGCCAACGGCTGCGAGCTGCATTTCCCCGACGGAATTCCTGCCCTGGGCGCGCCGGCCATGTTCACCGCCACCGTCCCCGGTGACAACGTCCACGCCGTCTTTCACTTCACCACCAACGGAACCCTCCTGCGCACGGCAACACTTCCAGCTCAGCTGGGGCCCGCCCGCGTTGTCGTCGGTACCGGCGCACCTTGACCGCTTAGCGCTCCAGAGCCGCGGCATAGGAATGCATGTCCGATCCGTTTGGGATGGTCAGTGTGGCCGTTCCGAAATCCATGGGCGCATTGAACCCACCCACCAGGTACAACCTCTCGTTCACTGCAAGGTCCTGCGCGTGTTGTTGTTGTGACCCGCCAAGCACACGTCCCCAGCGCAGCGTTCCGGCCGACGTCAAAGACGCCACAAACACGTCGGAGGGGTCGGTCACCGCAAACGTCTGCTCACCCATCACCACGTCCTGCGCCACGCCTGCCGCGACAAAGACGCTCCCCTCCGCGTCGGCCGCGAGCGAGACGCGCTCAATCAAGCCACCGCCATAGGTCCGGGTGACGAACGTGGTCCCCCACGACGGGATTCCCGCCGCATCCACGGCAAGGACAAAATAGGAGAACCCGTCGGCTGCTGACGCCTGCAGGCTCACGTCGCCGGCGGTGAGGGCCTGCTCAAACACGCCCGCCACGTAGACGTTCCCCAGGCTGCTGGCGGCCAGTGCGGAAACCGTCATGTTCGTCGCCTGGACACTGAGAGCCCATAGCGTGTTTCCGTCATGGTCGAGCGCAGCAACAAAACCGCCACCTGCCCCCGCACCCGCACCGAGCACGTGGGAATCCAACGTCAGGTCCTGGTCATAGTTCCCTGCCAGGAGGATGGAATCACCCTCAACGCGCAGCCCGCTCAGATACGCGGAGCCCGCGCCGCCGAAGTGACGCGTCCACAGGTGCGTCCCCTCCGCGCTGTACTTGGCAACCACAACGTCGACCGTGCCGTCTGAGAAGACCATCCCCCCACCGGGATCCACCTGGTTGTAGAAATGCCCGCCAACGTAGACGTTGTTCTCACCATCCACGCCCACGCCGAGAAGGGCATTGGTCCGGGGCACCACGTAGGAGCGCTGCCAACGCATCGTCCCGTCGGCGGCAAAGGAAAGAATGAAGCCCTGTTCCCAGCAGCAGGAAGAACCGGCCCCCTCCGTCACCGTGTCGGTCATGTCGTTGTAGTACCCCGTCACAACAACGCCACCATCACTGTCCACCACCACGCGCTGGGCAACCGTCTGCAACGAGCCCGCAAATGCGCGGCCCCACTTGAAGGTCCCGTCGCCGCAGTGCGCGGTGACGTATCCCGTCTGCCGGCCCGACTCATTGATGACCAGGGGACCGCCCCCGGGGTTGAACGTTCCGGAATAGTACCCGGCCACGGCCATCGCCGTTCCGTCGGTCGCCACCGCGTGGGCCTCGCTGCCGTCGGGCCCACCGAGGTCGCGCGACCAGACATGGGCGCCCCCTGTGGATGATGCCGCGGCGGAGGACGCGGGACACGAGGATGCGCCCATCACCAGGTCCCCCACGGCAATCCCATCGCCAAGGAATGCGCCACTGGAGGAGCTCGTCGAGGTGGCTGGTCCGCCGGTTCCGCTGGAGGTGGAAGCCGGGGAGGAAGCGCTGGTGGACGTGGAGGTCGCGCTTGAGCTGGAAGCCGCGGAGGACGTGCTGCTGGACGCTTGTCCCGACGAGCTGGATGACGACGACCCGCTGGCTGTGGCGCTGGAGGAGGTGGATCCGGTGCCACACGCTAAGCCCAGCAAGCCTAATGGGATAACAAACTGGAAGCGCATGAAGGTTCTCCGTACCCGCAGCCCTATCACGACCACCTGGTCAGCGCAGTGCGCAACCCAGATGACCCGTGCACGTCACGACAGTGTCGCTGGCGATGACCTCGCCCCGGCCCACTTCATTGACGAGGACCGCGTGAATGATGCGCAGCGGAAGGGTCCACCACGGACAGGCCGCTCAAGAGGGCGTGAGCCTGGCGAAGCCACCGCCGTCAGGTGTGGGCTTCCCGGCTAAGGCTGGGACGAAACCGTGTGGCGAGGCAGACCGTCAACCGAGTCATCAGGATGTGAGGGTCCCGGCGTCGGTGTGCTGGGGCGTATCCGGCAGTGTTGAGCTTCGCTGCGCAACCGACGGGAGCCCCTGGCGGTCGGGCCCCCCACCCGACGATGTGGTCGCGTATCCCCCCGCTTGTCATCGCCACCGGCTTGGGAAATCGTGGGGGCGTTTCGTTCTCCCCCATGAAGCAGCCTCCCCCGCGCCGCGCCGCTCCAGGCAAGCCGCCCCCACCCAAGGCCGACGACTGGGACGACAAGACGCCCGTTCCCGGCGAGGAGCCGGCGGTGACGAGCGCGGAATCCTGGGATGACGTCACGCCCATCCCGGGGGAGAGCACTCCGCCGGGTGGCAACGTGGCGCCGCCTCCTCGCGCGGTGAAGCTTGAGCCTCCGCCACCGGCGCGCACCGCACCCGCGGCACCGCCCGCCCCCACGCCCGCCAAGGGCGCCCTCCCGCTGTTCTCCTTCGACGACGCCGACCCCGAGCTCGCCGACGAATCCACGTCGGTGATCGTTGCCACCGACGACATTGACGAGAGCGAGCTGGAATTCCCCATCCCGCAAGACGACCCCGCCGAGCTGATGGAGGGAGTTGCCGCCGAGGAAGAAGTGGTGGTGGCCTCGGGCCTCGAGGAGGGAATGGACTTCCCCGAGGACGCCACCACCGCCGAGGCCCTGGGCGAGATGGTGGCCGCGGTGGAGTCCGAACCGGAACCGGAACCGGAACCCGAGCCCGAGCCCGAGCCCGAACCGCCGCCACCACCGCCGCCTCCTCCGGTCGTCGCGGCACCGCGGGTGGCAACACCGCCGCCAACGTACACGCCGCCGCCCCCGCCCGTCGTCGCGCCGCCGGCGCCGCGTCCCTCGCCGCCCAGGGTGAACGAGGACGCCTTCACCGTGATCCACGCCGTGGCGGGCAGTCGCGTCCTCACTGCGCGCGACCTGTTGCGCTTCGTCTGTCACAAACGCACCGGGAGGGAGTTCACCGTGACCCCGCCGGGCGGCCATCCCCTCGCCGCCACCGACGTGGGCCGCTGGCTGGCCCTGGATCACCTGGCGCTCTTCCCAGGCCTGGGCGACCCGCCCCGTCACGCTGGCTCCACCAACACGCTGCGGATGGAGGGCCTGCTCAGCGCGTTCGAGCAGAACCGGGAGACCGGCGCGCTCTCCCTCACCAGCAACACCGGTGGCTACGCAGCGATCTTCCTCGTCGAGGGGAAGGTGCACTACGTGTGCGTCACCACCGCGGAGGACAACTTCCTGGACGTGGTGTTTGACCGCGAGTCGACGGGTGACGCGCGCCTGCTGGCCCTGGTGAACGACCTGCTGACACGTGGTGAGGGATTGACCGCGTCGCTCGCCCGGCTGGCCATTGCGGGGCCGGCGGCGCTCACCGAGGTGGCGGAGCAGTTCGCGGTGTCGCGGTTCCAGTCGTTGATGGAGTGGGGACAGTGCCGCTTTGAGTTCCGTCCCGGCGTGCTGCTCCCCTACAACCTGCCCGTGACGACGCTGGTGCCCACCGCGCTGCGCGGCGGCGGACCGATGTCGGCGGTGTTCTGATTCACCGCGGCTCCTCGCCCACCACCTCACGCCACGGGCGTCCATCCAGCAAGAGCTCCTCGATGACGGCGTCACCCCGCGGAGAAACCGCCACGCGGATGCTGGCCCGCCGGTCGCGGATGGCCCGCTCCAGCGGCAGCCCCATGTCCTCCGGCACGAAGTACTTCTCCAGGTTGGAGAGCTCGGAGGCGCGAATGAAGGCCTGGCACTCGTTGACGCGCTCACACGGCGTGGTGCGCACGCGCGGGTTCTCCGGCGTGGCGTCGGCCTCCACACACAAGCAACACGGCGGCTCGCTGCCCTCCACGCACGACGGGGGCGGGCTGGCGTTCCACTCGATGCGGTAGCGCAGGTACTGGCCGCGCAGGAGGTCGCGCGGGTCGTAGCCGGAGATGGCCAGCTCGTAGTGGCGGCCGGTGGCCAGCACCAGCTCCGCGCGCACCACCATCAGGAACAGCACCACCAGGGGCAGCGCCAGCGCGAGCAAACGTCGACGACGAGGAAGGAGGCTCATGGCGTCACGCCTCCGCGCATCTGCTCCCGGAACTGGCGGGTCTGGCGGACCCAGAAGCGTGCCACCATCAGCACCACCACGCCCCCGACGATGAGCCCGAGCCCGGTGGTCATCAGGCTGCCAAACAGCTCCACGAAGATTCCCAGCAGTCGCACCGCCATGCCCGCGGTGGCGAGGTTGAAGAGCCACACCTGACGTCGCTGGTACGCCAGGAAGGCCAGGAGCGCGCAGAATCCCAGGAACGAGAGCGCCGCCAGCACGCCCAGCGGCTCATGGGGAATCACCAACGGCGCGTAGCCCGTCACCAGCGCGTAGAGGAGCAGCGCACGCTCGGTGCGGTGGGCGGGGGACGGCGCGTCCTCGTCGTGCGGGGTGAGGAGCAGCGCCAGCGCCACCACGCCCACCGGCAGCAGGGAGAGCACCAACGCCTCGCGTTCCACGTTGTCACCGGTGAGCCGTGCGTACCACAGGTGCTGGCCCACCACGGCACCCCACAACACCGTCACCCAGCCCACGGCGGAGAGCACCTCGGCCAGCGCGGGTCGCCACGTGGTGAGCGCGCGGATGCGCGAGACCAGGATGTGCAGCAGGGGCCAGGTGCCGAGCAGGGACATCCCCAGCACCAGCAGCCACAGTCGCGACCAGCGCAACCCCTCCAGCCACTCCACCGTCGAGGTGACGACGCCAGCGTTGAGCGCCACCAGCAATGCCAGCGCGGACGCGTGCGAGGTGCCCATCAACATCGCGGGGAGCGTCATCAGCGCCCACGCCAGCAGCGCCTGCCACGGCTTTCCGCCCAGGTGATACGTCTGGCCAATGAGCGCAATGGACGCGAGCACCAGGCCCTGCAGCAGGATGAGCAGCACCTCGTGGGCCCAGGGCTTGCCCCCGTCGTGGGCGCGGTGCACCGCCCAGGCCAAACCGGCCACGGCCGCCAGGTCCACCGCCATCTTCACCCCGCGGGGAATTTCCGCCCAGTTGGCCGCCACCACGGAGATGACGCCCAGCACAATGGCCAGCGCGCCCAGCCCACCCACGACGTACAGCGCGTAGGGGCGGGAGCGTTCCTCCTCGTAGCTGAGGATGCGTTCCACGACGTGGTGCTCCAGCAGTCCCGCGCGCTCCCACTCCCGCAGCTTGCGCTCAAGACCCATCCGCGCCTCCATCCACCGTCGGAACCAGCGACGGATAGCACCCCGTCCGCGTTCCTTCACCTGCGCGGACTTCCCGCCGGCGCCGACGAGGTGGCGACGGGTTCCCGCCGGCAACCGTTGACCTTCGCGCGCCGTCCGGGCCCAATGCGCTCCGTGCTGACGCGTGGACGTCGCTGGCCCGTCGTGGTGCTCGTGCTGCTGCTCCTCCTGGCGGGAGCGGCCCACGTCCTGCTGCCCGCGTACCGGCCCGGCGTGGGCACATCGGCGTCGTCGGGTGCGGAGGTGGAAGGGCTGCTGGCGCTGGTGCGTGCGTTGCCGCCCTCGCGCTCTCCCTTCAACGGGGCCGCGCTGGCGCAGACGGAGGACCTGGTGTCGCGGTGGATGGAGGAGCGCGGCTACCAGGTGCAACGCGTGGCGGTGGACCACGCCAGGTTGCCGGAAGCACGACGTCACGCGCCGCATCCTCCCACGCACACGCTGGTGGCCACGCACGCCCTCGTCGAGAGCGGACCGCTGTGGCTGGTGGCCGCACACCTGGACAGCGTCAAAGGCAGCCCCGGCGCCGACGACAACGGCAGCGGGGTGGCGGTCGCGGTGACAGCGGCGGGAGAGCTGCGACAGCGACCGGGCGCCTCCCGGGTGATCTGGGTCTTCTTCAACGAGGAGGAGGTGTACCTGGCGGGGAGCACCGCGTGGACGGACGCGCTGCCCGAGGAGATGGCGGAAAGGATCGCCGGCGTGGTGGTGCTGGACGTGGTGGGGTTCACGAACAAGTCACCGGGAAGCCAGCGCGGTCCCTTCCCGCTGCACTGGATCATGCCCGACCGCGGCGACTTCCTGGCGGTCATCACGTTGTGGGAGAGCCGCGAGCTCGTCGGGAGGATGGTGGACGCGCGGGATGCACACGCGCCGGAGCTCCCGCTCCTCACCGCAGCCGCGCCCCGCATGGTGGCCGAGCACCTCCCCGACCTCTGGCGCAGCGACCACGGACCGCTCTGGCGTCGGAGAATCCCCGCGGTGTTCCTCACCGACACCGGCAACTTCCGCAACCCGCACTACCACCGCGGCACCGACACCGCCGACACCCTCGACGGCCCGTTCATGCACGCCGTGGCGCGCACGCTGGTGGGAATGCTGGACCAGGCCACGCGTCAGTCATCGCAGTGGCAGCGGCAATCGTCGTCGTCGCACCAGCAGAAGCAATCATCGTCATCATCGTCGTCGTCATCATCCTCATCGCACTCACAGTCGCAGTCGTCATCATCGCACTCGCAGCGGCACTCGATGTCGTCGTCGTCATCATCCTCGTCGCAGCGGCAGTGACAATCGTCGTCGTCGCACCAGCAGTCACAGTCCACGTCATCACCACCGGCGCCACCACCCATGCCGGAGCGGGGCGGGACCACGGAGTCGGACACGTTGGTGAACGTGGCGTGGGCGGCGGCGCGCGCGGCCTTCACGACGGGCGAGCACATCAGCTCGTCCGGGTTCACGCCCTCGTCGGCGCGGGCGGCGGGAACAAGCGCCAGCATCAACACGAAGAACAATGCAATGCCACGGAAGCGAGGCACGATTCCTGTTCTGCCCATGGGATTCCCCGGAAGCGGTACCCCTGCGCAGGCGCCACATGCGCCATCTGAAGGGGTGTCTCACGGCTGGTGTATTGGCCCGCGCCACGCGGACAACCTTGGACATTCCGCGTCCGCGACGGTGCCCGGGTCACGACGTCAATCGGTGACGTACTCCAGGACCGGGTCGCGTTGTTCCCGCACCGCGTCCAGGTTGGCAATGCGCAGCCGGCCGTACTGGTGCAGGTACTCCACGTGCGCGCCCGCCTCCGTCAGCGCCAGGATCACGTTGTATTCCTCCTGGCGGCCGTAGAGCACTTCGGCAATCTCGGCCAGCACGCGCGGCCGTTGCGTGCACGCCTCCAGCACCGCCATGAGGCGCTCCTGGTGATGCTCGATGATCTGGTCGATGCGCGCGCTCAGCGACGGGATGGGATTCGCGTGCGCGGGCAGCACGTGCTCTATCCCCTCCAACGTGCGCAGCTTGAACAGGCTGCCCAGGTAGCTCTCCAGCCCATTGAAGCTGGTGAGATGCTGCGGTGAGAGGTTGGGCGTGATGGGGTCCAGCACCTGGTCCGCCACCAGGAGCACGTTGTCGACGCGCAGACACAGGTGCCCGGGGCAGTGGCCGGGCGTGTGGATGACCTCGTAGCGCCCCAGGATGCGGTCCCCGCTGCGCAGCCGACGGTCCACCTCCACACCCTCGAAGCCGCCCTTGCCGCGCAGGTACATGCGCTCCAGCCGCTCGCGCTCGTTGAGGCCCAGGCCCGCGCGCGCCAGGAACACCGCCATGTCCTTGGCCGCCACCACGCGACGCTCCTCGAACCGCGTGAGCACGCGCGCATCCAGCTCGTGCACCATGAGCCGGCCGCCGGTGGCTTGGCGGAAGAAGGCCGCGTCGCCAAAGTGGTCGATGTGCGCGTGGCTGATGAAGACCACCTTCACGTCGGCAAGCGCCACGCGTTCGCCCCACACGCGCTGCACCACGGTGAGTCCGCGCAGGATCTCCTCCCGGCTGTGCGGCCCGCTGCCGACGTCGAACAGGATGACGCCCGCGTCGGAGACCACCAGGTACACGTAGTTCTCGTGCCCGGGGAACGTGGTGGCCACCACGCGATAGATGCGTGCACCGCCCGACGAGCGCGTGCAGGTCACCTCCGAGACGCCGTGGGCCTCCCGGTAGCGCGTGCGGGCGGATTCCTCCGTGGCGGCGCCCTCCAGCTCACGCAGGCGACGCGTCAGCATCTCCCGGCCCGCCAGGTCACCCGGGTGCAGCGCGGTGAGCTGTTCGCGCAGCCAGGAGATGGGGTCGGGGGCCAGGCTCTCGTCGTCACCCACGCCGAACACCGCGCGCTCCGCGGCACAGAACGCGCGCTCCACGCGGCGACGGGCTTCGCGCAGCTCACGCGGCAGCTTGGTGGCCCTGGCCATGATGCGCAGGGTGCACCGGAGGAATGCGCGCACACAACCGCACGCCGGTTGCACAGCGGTTGCGACGCCGTGGCGCCGTGGTTACCAAAACCCCGCATTCCCTGAATCCCGAGGGGCGACCCCGTGTGGGGACCCTCGTGGTTGACCTGCCCACAATCCAACGGTGTCGCCGCACACGACCTCCACGTCGTGACGCGCACCATCACCGCGTCCGGGGTCTACGGGCCGCCGGGATCACGGACCAACGGGGGAAGACATGAGAATTGCACCTGGCGCGTTCCTGCTGGCCGCGCTGACGACGATGGGCTGCGGCAACCGCGGCGACGGTGTCGACGTGGTGGACAACGGTACCGCGGTGGTGGCGCTCTCCCAGGCGCCTTCCGACGTGTCCTGCGTGCAGGTCACCGTGGAGGGAACGCGCACCGTGACCCGGTCGTTCGACGTCCAACCAGGTTCCTCCACGGAGTTCTTCCTCAGCGGCCTGCCTACGGGACAGGTGGACTTCACGGGCAACGCGTTCCAGGGCGGGTGCTCCACGTTGTCGTCGTCTTCGGTGCCCACCTGGGTGGGGGATCCGGTCAGCGCGTACGTGGTGCACAGCCCGCCCAGCAGCGTGACGCTCCAGCTGCGTCGCAATGGCCGGGTCAACGTGACGGCGGACTTCGTCGACTGCGGCAACGGCGTGGTGGAGTCCCCGGATGAGACGTGTGACGACGGGAACCTCACCAGCGGCGACGGTTGCTCGTTCCGTTGCCAGGTGGAGCCGGGATTCACCTGCACCGGCCAGCCCAGCGTGTGCACCGGGGCCTGCGCCGACGTGGACCGGGACGGTTTTGGTGACGCGGTGTGCGGCGGCGGTGATTGCGACGACGGCGACGCCCGGATCTTCCCCGGTGCGCCCGACCCCTGCGGCGACACCATTGACCAGGACTGCGACGGCGTGGACCTCGCCTGCCCATGCCAGGACGTCGACCGCGACGGGTTCGGGGAGCTGGCCTGCGGCGGCGGGGACTGCGACGACAACAACGCACAGCGGTTCCCCGGTGCCCCCGAGGTCTGCGGTGACAACGTGGACCAGGACTGCGACGGCCAGGACGCGGTGTGTGCGTGCTTCGACAACGACCAGGACGGCTTCACCAGCAGCACCTGCGGCGGCGCGGACTGCAACGACACCAACGCGTCCATCAACCCCGCGCGGCCCGAGCTCTGCGACGGCCTGGACAACGACTGCGACGCGGTCATCGACGACGGGAACCCGGGCGGAGGCGCCTCGTGCAGCACCGGCCAGCTGGGCGTGTGCTCGCTGGGTGTCACGCAATGCTCCAATGGCGCGGTGGTCTGCGTGGCCACCAACCAGCCCTCCCCGGAGGTCTGCGACGGGCGCGACAACAACTGCAACGGCACCGTCGACGAGGGCAAC
The DNA here is from genome assembly GCA_040752415.1 of Myxococcota bacterium. Classification (GTDB taxonomy): domain Bacteria; phylum Myxococcota; class JACRCW01; order JACRCW01; family JACRCW01; genus JBFMGU01. Next base: position 11,622 of record JBFMGU010000054.1, on the reverse strand, counting down.
CCGGGCGGCGGGAGCGCGTGCAACACCGGTCGGCCCGGGGTGTGCGCGGCGGGCACCACGGCGTGCGTGGGCGGCGCGCTGAGCTGCGTGCAGAACATCCCGGCCGGGCCCGAGCAGTGCGGCGACGCGCTGGACAATGACTGCGACGGCCTGGTGAACGAGGGCTGCTGACGGACCGCGCACGGACCTTGACACCGCGACGGGCAGGCGGTCTGTCTCCCGCGCCTGAGCGAGGTTCGTGCGCATGTCCATGTCGAGCTGGTGGAAGTCCCTGCTGCCCGTGTTGGTGGCGTCGTGCAGTCAACCCTCGGAGCCGGGGGCTCCGGATGCCTCCGCGCCCGTGGGATTCCCCGCGCCGCAGGTGGCGGGCACCGCGGAGACCGACGCGCTGGCCAACAACCCCGCGCGCTGCGGTCAGCCCTCGCACGTGTGGCTGCGCTCCGACGAGCTGGGCACCACCGTCTCCCGCACCGAGCCGGTGCACAACACCGCGGACTACCTGGACGGCCTGGCCGCCGCCGGTGACCTCACCCTCCCGAACGCGCCGTTCTACGACGCCAAGGTCACCACCATCACCTACCGCACGCAGGACCGTGGCGTGATGCTGGAGGCCACCGCGCTCGTGGCCTGGCCCTTCGGGCTGCCGCGCGATGCTCCACCCGCGCCCGTCCTGCTGGTGCTGCACGGCACGCAGGGATTCACCGACGGGTGCTCCCTGGACCGCGACGCGACGGGGAAGCTGCTGGCCTCCTACTTCGCCACGCTGGGCTACGTGGTGGTGGCGCCCGACTACCTGGGGCTGAAGGCCTCCGGTCCGCCCACCGGCTTCCCGCACCCGTACCTGGTGGGCCAGGCCACGGCCATTGCCGCGCTCGACGCGGTGCGCGCCACCGGTCGCACCCCGCCGGACGAGATGGACGACGTGGTGGTGAGCCCGCGCGTGGTGATGCTGGGCGGCTCCCAGGGCGGACACGCGGCGCTGTGGGTGGACCGGCTGGCGCCCTACTACGCGCGGGAGCTGACTTTGCTGGGCGGCGTGGCCACCGTGCCGCCCGCGGACCTGCTGGGCCAGGCGGAGCGCGCGCTCACGGAGCTCGTCGACGCCACCGGGAACGTGATTGCGGTGCTGGGCGCCAGCGCCCCCTGGTACGGGCTTGGCAGCCGTCTGGGCGAGGTGTTCCGCTCCCCGTACGACGTGGACATCCCCGCCGCGCTGGCCGCCTCCTGCGACCCCACCGACGGCATCCCCACCGAGGGGCAGCTCACGGACGTGTTCCAACCGCAGCTGTTGACCGCGGCCTCGTCGGGGAACCTGGCCAATGATCCGTTCGGGTGCCTCTTCGTCGAGAACGGGCTGACCACCACGTCCATCCCGCGCCTGCAGGATGACGCCAACGACTACGGCCTCCTCGTCATCCTGGGCGAGAACGACCAGCTGGTGCACACGCCCATTGAGCGCGCGGCGTACGCGGAGCTGTGCAACGCCGGCGTGCCGCTGACCTACCTGGAGTGCGCGGGCGCGGGACACACGCAGGCCACCAGCTGGGCCCTGGCGGAGATTGCGGACTTCCTGGAGGCGCGCGTCAACGGGGAGACCTTCACGCCGCAGTGCACGGTGAGCGCCCCGTCGACGTGTCGCGGGACCCCCACGCCGTGATCAGGTCACCTTCATGGGCGTGGGCGTGCCTTCCGGCGTCAGGTAGCGCTTGGCCAGGTCCGTGCCGGGGTGCGGGCGGCTGAACAGGTAGCCCTGCCCGAAGGTCACCCCCAGCGAGCGCACGATGCGGTGCTCCTCTTCCGTCTCGATGCCCTCGCAGATGATGGGCATCTTCAGGTCCTCCGCCAGGCGCGCCACGTTGCGGATGAGCACCTGCCGGTACGGGTCCTTGCCCACACCCAGGCAGAAGTAGCCGCTGATCTTCAGGTAGTCCGGGCGGATCTCACTGATGAGCTTGAGGTTGGCGTACCCCACGCCAAAGTCATCCAGCGCGCACTGGAAGCCCCAGGAGCGCAGCGTCTGCAGGTTGGCCCCGAACGCGCTGTGATTGACGATGGCGTGGTGCTCGGTGAGCTCCAGCACGACGTCACGCGGGTGCCTCCCCGCCCCGGTCACGGTGTCCAGGATGACCTTGGGCGCTTCCGGCGGCGTGAGGCTGCGCGGGTGGATGTTGAGGAAGAGGCGCGTGGTGCCCAGCGGCTGGCTGTCGCGCATGGCGGCGCGGAAGCACATCATGTCGCATTCCAGCAGCCGCTCCTTGCGTGCCGCGTACTCGAAGAGGATCTCCGGGTTGCGCAGCGGAGTGCCGGCGGGCGCGCGCGCCAGCGCCTCATAACCGTGGATGTGCTCTCCCACGATGCCGCCCGCGTCGGGGCCCACCAGCGCGAGGTCGACGATGGGCTGGAACACCGAGCGCATGGCATTGCGGGCCATGAACTCGTCCAGCAGGTCCATCCCCTCCACGGGACCGTCGTCGGCGCCCTCGGCGGGGTCGGCGGGCGGAGGCGTCACCGGCTTGCCGTCGCGGCCCAGGTGGCCCTGCACCCACTGGCGCAGACGACGCAGGTCCAGCGGCTTCTCCAACACCGCGGTCACGCCCACCGCCTTGCCAATGGCCAGCACCTCGTCGGTGACGTAGCCGCTCATGGCCAGCACGATGGTCTCCGGGAAATGCGTGGCCACGAAGCGGATGAGCCGCATGCCCTCCAGGCCGCCCAGCTCGCTGACGCGCAGGTCCGTCACCACGACGTCAAAACGGCTGTGCTCCAGCAGCGCCTCCGCCGCCTCAATCTCCTGGCAGGTCACGATCTCCAGGTTGGGAGCACGCAGGTAATCCGAGAGGACGCCCAGGACGGAGGACTCATCGTCGAGGAGGAGGACGCGACGTGCGCGCGCACCCGAGGCGTTGCGACTGTCCGACTCACCCATGCAGCGATGCTCTCCGTGGGGACCCCAAGGACTTGGGGTGGGCCAGCGGCGAGGACGCTAGCACGCGGTCCGCGGTCCTGTCCGCCACGGTGTCACGACGCACGGCGCACCTCTGACCACCTGCGCCTCCGTCGGAGGTGAAGTCGACGACGAGGACGCACACGCATGCTCATGGCGGAGGTGCCGATTTGGCGCGGGGACATCCGCGGCGCCCACGGCTGCGTCCGTGGTTTTTCGACGAGGAACTCTGCGGTCGCGGTGCGGTGGCGTCGGCGTCGACGAGGAAAGCGTGGGGCCCGGGTGGTGGCGAGTTGGCCCCCCCACCCGGCCGCCTCACAGGTTTCACCGATTTCACGACGACGGCGGCCGACCTCCCCCACGGCGTGGGGAGGCGTAGATGTGCCGCCTCGGTGGAACATTGCGCGCATTGGGCGGCACGGGCTCAATGAGGCCTTGTGCCGCGACCAGTCCACTGTGAACACGGGCGCGGCACATCTACGCCTCCCCACGCCGTGGGGGAGGTCGGCCGCCGTCGTCGTGAAACCGGTGAAATTGGAAGGCGGCCGGGTGGGGGGGCCGCATCGCCACCAACCCCGAACCGGTTCACCCGCGGCGTCGTCGCGTCCGCAGCACCACGCCCATCAGCGCGAGCCCCAGCGCGGCCTGCGCGCTGTTGCAGTTGCAGCCGCCGCCCTCTCCGTCGGCCTTCGGCTCGTCGGGGGCCACGCAGGCGCCGCCGGTGCAGGTCTCGCCCTCGTTGCACGTCACCGTGAGCTTCACCCCGGAGGCGCACGCCTCCAGCGTCTTGTCGTCGAGGCACACGTTCTGACAGGGGGCCGCCGCGTCGGGCGCGCCGGTGGTGCCGGCATCCACGTTGAGGCACAGCCCCGCGCCGCACACCTGGTTCTCCCGGCACGCCGTGTCCACCGGCTCATCGTTGACGCATCGACGCACCGTGGTGGACCCCACGCAGCCGGGCTGACACTGCGGTCCCGCGTCGGGTCGCGGGTTCTGGTAGCAGAGGCCCAGGTAGCACTCCTCGTCGACCTCGCACTCGCGCACGAAGCGCTGCCCCTCCACGCACACCCGCGCCCGACGAGCATCAATGCACCCCGGGATGCACTCCTCCTGCTGCGCCGCATCCGGTGGCTCCGCCGCATCTGGCGCGGGCACCGCGGCATCCGGGGTCACCGTGGCGTCGGGACGAGGCGCGGCGTCGGGGCGGGGCGCGGCGTCGGGAGTGGGCGCGGCGTCCGCCGGCACGGCCGCGTCGGTGGGGAGCGCGGCATCCGGGGCCACCGCGGCATCCTCCACCGCCGCGTCGGGAACCACCGCCGCATCGACCGGTCCGGCGTCCTGCGCCACGGCCTGCCGCGCCAGGAGCATCACCCCCACGACGAGCGCGCGGCCTCTCATAGCGTCATCAGGAACCGCATCACGCGGTCGGTGTCCTCGGTGGAGACCGGTGACCCGGAGCACGTCTCCTCGTCACCGCCGGCCTCCACGTGGAAGCTGGTGAAGATGACCTGCCCGCCCTGGGTGCCCACCGGGAAGCGGATGGTGAGCGGCGTGTCGTTGAGCGTCACGCTGCTGCTGCACGCGTCTCCGTCGGAGCAGGCGTCAATGCTGGCCCGCAGGAACACCTGCACGTCCGCGTCCAGCGCCTGCACCACGCTCCAGCTCTGGTAGGCGAAGTTGATCTCCACGGTGTTCTGCCCGGGGTTCTCCTGCGCCAGGTACGCGGACAAGGAGGGGTCCACCACGTTGGCCTGCTTGATGCCGCACAGCCCGTACTCCGCGTCGGAGGCAATGTCGTCGTTGCGGAACCAGTCCACCTTCTCGGGGAAGAGCGCCTCCACCACGTCGTAGGACTGGTCGGAGGCATAGAGCGTGCCGCCCTCCTGCACAAAGCGCTGGAGGTTCTGGATCACCACCGGGTTCTTCCCGGGGCCGAAGAACGCGCTCTCATTGATGCCGCAGTTGAAGAACACACCACACACGCCGGCGAAGCGGTTGTAGTCGCCAAAGGCGTTGAACGCCCAGTCCTCGTTGAAGTTGGCCGGGTTGCCGTTGATGAGCTCGACGTCCTCGGCGTCCACGCCCACGCGGCCCAGCACCTGCTCCACGCGGTCAAAGATGCCCTGCGCCACCAGGAAGCGACACTCGCTGGCGGACACGCACTGCGTCCCCTCGGGGATGGCGGTGGTCTCGTTGGCCAGGCAGTCGATGTCGGTGCGCGAGATGAAATTGCCCTTCACCACCTGGATGCGCCACTTCCCGGCGGGCTGCAGGAACATCTCGTAGTTGCCGTCAGCGTCGGTGAACTCCTCCTCCTCGCCGTAGATGACCGGGTTGGTGACCGTGCCGTCGGCGTTCAGCTTCAGCGCGGTGACGCGCGCGTCGGCCAGCCACTCCGGCGGCGTGGAGGCGCTGCAGATGCGGCCGGTCACGCGACAGTGCGTGGTGGGGTCGTACGCCTGGCACTGCGGCGCGCTCACCACCTCGGTGGTCTGCCCCTGGGTGACGTTGGCGGGATAGGCCTTCTGGAAGCCGTTGGCGCGCACCTGCACCACGTGGCTGCCCTCCGGCACGTCGCAGATCTGGAACACGCCGTTGTCGTCGGTGGTGGCCTCCAGCTCGGTCTCACCGCTGTAGTTGACGTTGGACAGGATGACCGCCACCTGCGCCTGCCCCACGAAGTTGCCGGTGTGCTTGTTGCAGACCTGGCCGGCCACGCAGCCCTTGCCCACCTGCGTGGTGGGGTCGATGCAGGCGGGGTCCTTGCGCACCACGGTCTGGTCGCTCTTGATGGGGACGGCGAACTTCACGTTGTTCACGCCCTCCCCGTTCATGGTCACATTGGCGGTGCCCGGCGGGATGTTGCCGATCTCGTACTGGCCCAGGTTGTCGCTGAGCCCTTCCAGCACGGTGGCGCCGGACTCGTCGGTGACGGTGATCTTGGCGCCAATGGAGGGGCGGCCGTTGACCTGGTGGCACACCGTGCCCTGCAGGATGCCGGGATTCTCCTGGATGTTCTCGGTCTCGCAGTCGCTGCAGCGGGTCAGGGCCAGCAGGAGGAACGCCCAGGTGAACAGGCGCGTGGGGGCGGGATTGGCGAGGCGCATGCTTCCTCTCACAGCTCGAACACCAGGAGCTCCAGGATGGTGTCCATGTCCTGCGTGGTCTGCTGCTCCTGGTGGAACGACGTGTAGATGACCTTGCCGCTGTCGGCGGAGGGATGGAACCCGACGGTGAACGGCACGTTGGTGGCGGTGATGGCGTCGGCGCAGGTGCCGGTCCAGATGTCATACTGCAGGCAGGCCTCCGCGGTGCCGCGGATGTAGACGGTGGTCTGGTTGGAAGCGCCGCTCATCAGCGCCCACGCCGGCAGGTTGTAGTTGATGGCCACGTTCTGCGTGCCCAGCGCGTTGCGCAGCGCGGCGTCGGTCACGGTGGCGGGGAGGTTCTCTCCGTCGCTGGCCACCTGGGCGGTGTCGCGCGTGCCGTCGTCGGCGTAGAAGTCCACGTGGTCCGGCCAGGCCACCTCGATGATGTCGTAGGCCCAGTCGGAGGCGTAGACGCTCTTGCCGCTGGCCACGTAGGCGCGCAGGTTGTCGACGGCCACCTGGTAGAGCGCGGGATTGGACAGGAAGCTGTCATCCATGCCGCAGTTGAAGAAGATGACGTCGTACTCCTGCATCTGGTCGTAGTTCTCGAGCAGGCTGCCCTGGTAGCCGCCGCCCTCGCCGTCGTAGAGGTCGATGTCATTGAGGCCCAGGCGGTTGAGCACGTCCTGCACGCGGTCATAACGGCCGCTCACCACGGCGATCTTGCGGTCCTCGATGGGCACGCACTGGTCGGCGCTGTCGCCCACCTCGGTGATCTCGTTGGGGCGGACCTGCACGTTGGGGATGTCGGTGGTGAAGGAGCCGGCGGCCACGTGCACGGTGTAGATGCCCTCCGGCACGCCGGTGAGGACGAAGCGCCCGTCGGGGTCGGTCTGGGTCTCCACCACGCCGCCGGTGGGGAGGTCCACCCAGACGCGCGCGTTGGCCAGCCAGGTGGTGCCGTTGGGCGCGCAGATGCGGCCGCGGATCTCCCCGGTGGGGCCGTTGTTGTTCTGCTCACAGACCTGCTGCGGCACCACCTCCACCATCTGCCCCGCCACCACGGTGACCGGGAACTGCTGGGTGAAGCTGACGTGCTGCACGCGCACCACGCGGTCCCCCGGCTCCACGCCGGCAAAGGCAAAGCGGCCCAGCTCGTCGGTGCTGTCCTCCAGGGTGCCGTTGGAGACGTCGACCAGCACGGTGGCGTCCACCAGCGGGCCGCCGTTGGGGTTGCAGAACATGCCCTGGATGCGGCCGGTGGTGTCGGGGTCCGGCGCGTTGCACACCGTGGGGCCCACGCGGACGATCTCATTGGCGTTGACGGTGACGTCGTAGACGCGCTCATAGGAGCCCAACTGCACGTGGAGCTGGTGCACGCCGGGGGGCAGGCCGGTGAGGATGAAGCGTCCCTCGTTGTCGAGCACGTCGGCGACGCGGACCGGGGGCTCCCCGACGTCAATGTACGCGGTGGCGCCGGCGAGCGGGCCGGTGCCGTTGGGGGCGCACATCAGGCCCTCCACGCCGCCGCTGTTGGGATCCACGCCGCGGCACTCGGCGCTGCTCTGCAGCAGGGTCTCTTGGCCGGCGATGACGGTGATGGCGTAGGCGCGCTGGTAGTTGGAGCTCTGGATGTAGAGGGTGTGGTCGCCCTCGGGGACGCCCTCGAGGAGGAAGTCGCCCTCGGCGTTGGTGGTGGTCTGGGCCAGGGTGCCGTCGGCGAGGGTGATGGTGACGGCGGCGTTGGTGACCCAGCTGCCGGTGTGGCGGTTGCACACGCGGCCGCGCACCCAGCCGGTGCCGTCGGGGACGCGCCCGGCGATGCAGGCGGGGTCCTTGACCTCGGTCTCCTCGTCACTCTTGACCAGCACCTCGGGGATGACGCGCTGGTCCCCGCCGTTGCTGAAGGTCTGGGTGATGATGACCTCGTAGGCGCCGGGCTTCACGTTCTCGAGGGTGAAGTCCCCGCCGGCCACGCTCTCCGCGCGCTGGCTGCCGCCGGCCTCCCCGGGGACCTGCAGCGCAACCTGCACACCGGCAGCGCCCTGCCCGGTGCGGATGTCGCAGAGCTTGCCCTTGAGGGAGCCCGGTGCGCCTTCGATGGTCGTGGGTTCCTCGCACCCGCAACGTGCGAAACCGAAGGGGAGCAGCAACAACACGGTCAGTCGACGGGTCAGACGCATCGCAACACCTCACACCGCCCCCACCCGGGCAAGCGCCCCTGGGGGAGTGACAACCCGGTTTATCCGCGCGGGCCTGGCCGGGGATGCTTGTAGGAGCCCGCCCGTCGGTCAAGAGCCCGTCCGGCATCCCGCGCCACGTTGCCCCATACGACAAGCGACCGAGGGAGGGTCGCGCAATCCTGGCGGGATGGAGAACACCCCCCACGTCCAAGCCATTGCGCCCGCTCCCGGTGACGACGGAAACGCGGTCTGGAAGGGGGGGCGAGCGGGCGCCATGGCTTGAACGTGGGGGCTTGGGAGTTCGTCGTCATCAACCGGACCGGTTGTCTGCCGCAGCGCCCCCGCGTGTCACGAGGTGGCGCGCCCGCCCCCCGCGGAGTATCCATGCCATGCCCCGGAAGACGACGGGACAGATGCGTCCCCGCCCGGGCACAGACGGTGTCGGACCTCCGCGCGGCACCGTCGTCAAGGAAGACGGCACCATGGCCCAGAAGCGCGCCCCCGCACGCCGCCCCGCACCCAAGACCCGCGCCCGCAAACCCCGGCCCGCGCCGCCGGCAGCACCCGCCTTCGCTCAAGCGCTGGCACGCCTCCCCGCCCTGCCCGCCCCCTCGCTGTCCGACGAGCAGCTGGCCCGACTGGAAGAGGCGTTTGGCTGGCCCATGCCGCAGGAGGCGCGTCGGGTGCTGGTGGCGTTGTGCGGCTTCGAGCTGGAAGGCGGCGCGGCGCAGGTGCTCGCCGGCGACGACCTGGCGAGGATGAACGCGCTGCCCGGCGTGAAGGACGTGGACCCGGTGAGCTGGACCACCCGTCGGCTGGGGCTCTTTGCGGTGGCCGCCGACGTGGCGGGCAACCGGTTGTGCCTGGATCTCGTCGACCGCAGCGGCCATGCGCCGGTCTACCTGGTCAGCCCCACCCTCGGACTCACCGCCAGCACCACGCCCATCTTCCCGCGCGGCACCGAGCTGGTGCATGCGTTCGCGCTCTACACCGCGGGCGAGGAAGCGCGCGACGCCGAGAAGGAGGTGGAGCGACTCACCGCCGAGCTCAAGGAGCTGCGCTCGCGTCGACCGCAAGTGATGGGCGGTGCCCGCAACGACGCGCTGGCGCGACTGGAAGCGGCCTTCGGCGGCATGAAGTCCTCGACGGGCGCGGCGGCCGGAAGTCCCAGCGCGGAGGATGAGAGTCGACTGGCGGGAGCGTTGGAGGCGGCCAAGGAGCGGCACAAGTCGCTGTGGATGCCGTTCATCGAGCAGTTTGCGCGCTGGCCCACGTACTGGAGCCTGTTGTGGAACGGGCCGCGCGCGTTGGCGGCGGGGCCGGGCGCCATGGAGTCGCCGCTGTCCATTGACTGGCGCAATGCCTACCCGCTGGGTCAGGCCGTGGCGCTGGGACAGATGGAACGCCTGCACACCGAGCTGCGCGACCGCCAGCCGCAGGGACGCGCCGCGCTGGCGCTGGCCGAGGCACGCGTGATTGCCGGCGACGAGGACGGGGCGCGCGCGGCGCTCTCGTCGTGGGACGCCACGAGCCTGGGCCCGCTGCCGCCGCTCGCGGACCGCATCCTCAAGACGCGCGTCGTCACGCAGGCCACGCAGCCCGGCGAGGTGGACTGGGGTGAGGCGCTGGGACTCTCCCGCGTGAAGGCCGAGCGGTTCCTCTCCGCCGTGGGCGCGCAGTTCGCGCAGGACCTCCGCAAACACGGCACCAGCAACATCCTGGGCGCCACCAAGGCCGCGGTGCGGCTGGCCTCCGACGGGAGCAAGGTGGTGGAGGCCGGACTGGGGCACGTGCCGCTGGAGGTGCGCAAGGCGCTCTTCGAGGGAAAACCGGTGCAGCTCAGCGGCCAGTTCCTGCGCGCGCTCAACCGCGAGCTGACGCGTCGACTGCATGAGCCAAGCAAGCGCGTGGAGAAGACGCTGACGCGGCTGCGTCTCGTGGTGGAGCAGCACATCAACGCGCACGCCACGCTGAACGTCCCGCACGTGGGCACCTTCCGCGTGAAGAACGAGCCCGCGCCCACCGGCGCACCGCGCTACTACCTGCTGATGGACGTGGCCCCCAACCTCGTCGCGGCGGCGCAGGGTCACGAGGTGCACGTGGTCTCTCCCGCGTTCCATCCCGGCCTCTCCGACTCGCCGGGCGACCTGGGCTGAGCGCGGACGCACCGTCGACAAACAGGATGTCCGTGGTTGTGCCTGGGCGCGGATCCGTGGGCGCGCGCGTCACGAAGCGTCGCCTGCACGGCAATCTGGCGCGCCGGTGGATATCTCCCAGACATGCTGATGCAGATCCTTCTCCTCGCCTCGCTTGGACAGGCCCCGGACATGGAGGAGCCGTCGGGCGTCGCGGGATCCACGCTGTTGCTGCAGACCTCCCCCCGCACCAGCGCCGACGCGGACAAGGGCCAACCCTGGGCGGTGCCCACTCCCGCGCCCGGCCTCACCCACGCCGAGCCGCCGGAATCACGGTTCCTGCCGCGCAAGCTGCTCTACCCGCTGGGCCTGGCCACGACGGGATTGGCGGCGATTGTGGGGCTGGGTGCCTTCCTGGCCGGCGCGGTGGCGCTCATTGGCGGCGTGTACCTGCGCGGGATTCCGGAAGGGCGTGAAGAGGTGGACCCGCGCTACGCCTGGCTGGGAGTCCGCAGCGAGCTGGCCATGACCGTGGGCGCGCTGCTGGTCGGCGTCATGGCCGCGGCCGGGCTGGTGGGCTACGCGGGGCTGGGCATTGCCAGCGCGTCGGAGGAAGAGGCCCTGCACGGCAAGTGATGTCCTGGAAGAGCCGCACCAAACACGTGGCCACGGACACGGACGCGGAGGCAACCCTCCCGTTGCGCCGTTACCTCTGCTGCGGATTCGCTTGGAGCCCTGCATGTCGCGCAGAGCCATGACGACGGTGGCGCTTCTGTCCGTTCTTGGTTCCGTTGGAACGGCGGCCGCGCCGCAGGAGGGAAACCACACCATGCAGCCCACACCGCAGCCTTCAGGACAGCCCGCCTATGCCCTCAAGTCCGCCGCATTCCACGACGGCGGCAACATTCCCCGCCAGTACACCTGTGAGGGCCAGGACCTGTCGCCCCCGCTGGAGTGGAGCAAGCCGCCGGCGGGAACGCGCAGCCAGGTGCTGATCGTCGACGACCCGGATGCCCCCGACCCGGCCGCCCCGCGCACCACCTGGGTGCACTGGGTGGTCTACAACATCCCGCCCGACGTGACCGAGGCGCAGGAAGGCAGCGCGCCGCGCGGCGGCACCGTGGGGCTCAACGATTGGAAGAAACACGCGTACGGCGGCCCGTGTCCTCCCGTGGGACGTCACCGCTACTTCTTCAAGCTCTACGCGCTGGACACCACGCTGAACCTCAAGAACGCCACCAAGGCCGTCGTGGAGCAAGCCATGAAGGGGC
>JBFMGU010000053.1:0-48486 GCA_040752415.1 Myxococcota bacterium | reverse complement strand
AAGAAGCAGGCCGGCAAGAAGGACGACGACAAGCCGGAGGCCAAGGATGACGGGCTGAAGACCAGCGCGCCCGCGCAAGCCGGCATCCCCACCGAGCTCACCGCCGACCAGATGAAGGCCACGTTCCTCTCGCAGAAGGCCGGCTACATCGCGTGCATCAAGGAGGAGGCGGGACGGAACCCGGAGATGCCGGGCACGGTCACCGTGGAGTTCGTGATCCGCAACGACGGAAGCACGGGCGACTTCAAGGTGCAGGAACGGGAGGTCCGCTCCGGGCCACTGGCCACCTGCCTGGGCGCCAAGGTCGGCGCGCTGCGCTTCCAGCGTTTCTCCGGCGAGCGCAAGACGTTCATCTTCCCCTTCACCATCAAGCGCAAGTGACTCCTTCCGTTGCCCAGCCGCCCGCGCTGCCCACCGCGCTGGATCCGCTGCTGCACGTGGTTCTCGTCGAGCCGCAGATTCCCGCGAACACCGGGAACGCCGCGCGCACCTGCGCCGCACTGGGCTGCACGCTGCACCTCGTGGGGAATGTGGGGTTCACGCTGGATGATGCGGCGCTGCGTCGGGCCGGGTTGGACTACTGGCCCAGCGTGGACCTGCACTGGCATCCCTCGCTCGACGACGTGGAGGCGCTGGTGCCCGGACGCCGCTGGCGCTACTTCACCGCGCAGACCAACCGTCTCTTGCACGACGTGGGATTCCAGCGTGGCGACGTGCTGGTCTTTGGCCGTGAGGACACCGGGCTGCCGCAGGCACTGCTGGACGCCCACCGCGACGAGCTGGTGCGCATCCCCCAGCGCAGCGCCGTGCGCAGCATCAACCTGAGCACCTGCGTGGGGATTGCCACCTACGAGGCGTTCCGTCAGATCGCGTTGTCATGAGCCGGGGCAAGACGCGGTTGCTCTATGACAAGGGCGTGCGCTGGACCATGGTGGGCCTGGCGGCGGTGCTCTTCATCCTGGTGCTGGACCGCGCACGCCAGCACAACGCGCGCACCTCACCGGACGCCCGCGACGTGCAGACGGTGCAGGGACAGGTGTTCTGTCGGGAGCGCACCGCGGAGGGGGCAGTGGTGACGTTGCGCCCCGCCCTCAGCGTGCCTCCGGAGCGCGCCGGCAAGGTCCTGGACGCCGAGGTGACGCCCAAGAACGGCGAGTTCACCGTCGAGCTGCCCTACCCCACGCCGCCCGATTTCAACGGTGAGCTGCAGGTGGCGGCGGAGGGATGCTTCACGCATCGGCAGGGCGTGCGCTCGCGCGAGAAGACGCTGCTCATCCGTGGCATCACGTTGGAGACCCGCGCGCCGCCGCTGGACGTTGCCGACCCGCCACCCGCTCCCAACTTCCCACCCGCCGCCACCGACGAGCAGACCCGCCTGGTGCGCGAGATGGGCGCCGCCTCCCCGCACGGTTTTGCGCTCTTTGACGGGCCCGCGCCCACCTGCGCGCAGTGCCATGACAGCGTCGTGAAGGAGCACCGGAAGAGCCACGGGCGCGCGCCTTCTCCCTCGCTGCGGGCGTTGGCCCAGGCCGCGGGAGAAGCTGCGAACTCCTGCGCGGGCTGCCATGCGCCGGTGGCCGCGCTGCGCGCTCCCGACCTGCGCGCCCCCATCTCCGACGAGGCTGCTTTCTCCTGCAGTGCGTGTCACCGCTTCATGGCGAATGACGTCGTCACCGGCAATGGGCTCGCGAACAACGGCGCCTTTGTCCTGCCTCCGCCGGACACGCGTCGGGTGGCGCTGGGCACGCGCGCCGACTCCGCCTCTCCGGCGATGGCCGTGGGGTACTGGCCGCGAATGCACCAGAGTACGCAGTGCGCCTCGTGTCATGCGTGGAGCCGCGGGTCGGTGGTGCTGGACCCCACCACGACGGAACACCTGGCCTGGCAGCGCAGCACCCCCGACAACGCCACGCGATCCTGCCAGGACTGCCACATGCCCAGGACGGACGACGCGTACCTCGTCGACGGACACGCGCGCGCCCTGTGGGGCGTGGCCCGGACCGAGGCGCCGCGTCGCAGCCACGCGGGACCCGTGGACGGGGATGCCGCGTTGCGTGAGAGCGTGACCTGGAAGGTGGGCTGGGAGGGGAATGACCTCGTCGTGGAGGCGGTGAATCACGGGGCGGGACATGCGCTGCCGGGTGTGGCGCCGCTGCGGGCGTGGCGCGTGGAGATCGTGGGAGCGGGCGTTCCCACGTCGGGGCCGGTGCTTGCCGAGGGGAAGCCGGGCGTGGAGCTGCGTCGGGTGTTTGACGGGGGAACGGCGGGCGGGTGCGCGCTGCCCTGGGAAGCGGACCGCGTTCTCGACGACAACCGGCTGCTCCCGGGTGTGGCCGCCCGCTGGATGTGGAAGATGCCCGCGCGCGCCGCGGTGCAGGTGCGGGTCAGCGAGGTCGACGCATGTGCGTCGCGGGCGGCGCAGCTGGGTGTGACGCGCGAAGCGCGGGTGCTCTGGGAGCTGACGCCTTGAGACGGCCCGCCGGGGGGGCTAATCCAACGGGCATGCCTGCCGTCTCCTCCGCCCGCCTGCTGGTGGCCGTGTTGACCTTGTCGCTGGTGAGCTGCGGCGTGGGCCCGGGAACCGGGAGCTCCAGCGGAGACGCCGCTGACGCGGGACCCACCGGCGACCCCATCGTCAGCTTCGGGAACGCGGGCCCCAGCGAGACCCACGTCGAGACGCCCGACAACGCACCGGTCGACGTGATCTTTGGCGTGCAGGGCGGTTGGCACGTCTGGGGCAGCGTGCGCATCCAGAACATGGACCCGCAGGGCATGTACGCGCGTTACGAGCTCACCGCGAACAACGCCGTGGCCGGGGATAGCAGTGGGCGCAACATGCCGCTGCGCCAGGTCTCACCGGGTGTCTATGAAGCGGTGGGCCTCACCATGTTCCTTGCCGACGGCGTGGACCCCAGAGGCTGGGCCGACGACACGCCACTCCACGTCAAGGCCACCTTCCGCGACCGCCGCAACAAGGAAGTGGTGGTGGAACGGGATTGGCTGGCCACCTGCTGTGAGACGCAGCGGTGAAAGGATGGCGCGGGTGCGGGGAGGATGGCCGGACCGGGTCGTCAATTGGGCGTGGGTTGGAGTTCCCGACCCGGACATCCGCCCCAACACCCGCGCACCCCTTCCATGAGCAGCAGCCGTGCCAGGCGTAACTCCGCGTGTTTCCGCGGCGCGCGCATCGTCGACGTGACCGGTGGGATACGGGTGTCAACCGGGGTTCTCGCGTGACGAACCCTCCGGCGGTGAATACAACCCTCACAGGCCCCGCTGGGGCTGATGGTCGACGAATGATTGCGCAGTACGGCATCCACCGCGTGGCGTTCTTCTATGCCGGCATCTACCTGCTGGCGGTGGTGGTGGCGCGACTTGCCGACGTTCCCAACATCATCACCCTCCACGACCTCACCCCGCCGGAGATCCTGCTGCGCCTGGGAGCGGGTGTGGCGGCGGGAGGAATGCTCGCGGCGGCGTGGCTGGCGGCGGCGCGGTTCTCACCCACGGCGCGCCGGGTGGATGCGTTGCTCGTCGGGGTGGTGGGGCCCATTGGCGGGTCTGACGCGCTCATCCTCGCGCTCTTGAGCGGGTTGGCGGAAGAAGTGTTGTTCCGTGGCGCCATCCAGCCCGCGGCGGGACTGGGAACGGCCAGCGTGCTCTTCACGTTGGCGCACCTGCCGCCGCACAGGGACCTCTGGCCTTGGACCATCAGCGCCGGTGTCATGGGGCTGGGGTTCGGGTTGGCCACGCTGGCGACGCAGGATGTGCTCTTTGCGGTGGCCACGCACACCACCATCAACGCGATCAACCTGCGCAGGCTGGGGCTGCTGGCGTTGGAGCACGAGGGACATACGCATCCCGGTGGGTGATGCGTGGGTGCCGGGATTGGGTTGGTGGCGACGTGGCCCCCCCACCCGGCCGCCTCACGTTTCGCTGATTTCTCGTCGTGGCGGCCGACCTCCCCCACGGTGTGGGGAGGCGTAGATGTGCCGCGCCGGGTTCCGCAGTGGGCTGAGCGCGGCACGAGGCATCATTGAGCCCGTGCCGCCCATTGCGCGCAATGGTTCAACCGAGGCGGCACATCTACGCCTCCCCACGCCGTGGGGGAGGTCGGCCGCCACGACGAGAAATCAGCGAAACGTGAGGCGGCCGGGTGGGGGGGCCACGTCGCCACCACGCAAACCCGGCACCCAACGCGCCTACTTGGCCTTCACGCCCACGGGTCCCGCCGGCGCCGCTTGCCCCTCACCGCGCTCCACCGTCAACACCACGACGTTGCGGTCGTCCGCCAGCAGGTCCGGCCGCAGCACATGGCCCGCCAGCTTCAGCCGGCCCGTGTCGCTGACGTTCAGCTCACGCACCTTGAAGCGCAGCGGTGGCGCGTCGGGATTGGCCGCGTTGCGCACTTCCACTTCCGTGATGTCCACGTATACGTAGTCCGTGCGACGCTCCTGCAAGGCCTTGAAAACCTCGGGCGGGACGAAGTCCTGGATGGCGCTCATGACGCCGAGCGTACGCACTGTTGCCAACGCGCAGCAACTCAACGCGCGCAGCGGAACCCCACAAAACGATCGTGGAAGTACGAGTACGCACCGTCGGCCACGTTGAACCTGGACGTGGCGCGGTAATAGCCCGGCGTCGAGAACGTCCAGCTGCTGCCCTTGATGACGTGCGTCTCGCCCGTGAGCGGCCCCTGCGGATTCACCGCGTCCCCGTCGCGACCCGGGCTCCCGCGGTACCAGTCGTGCATCCATTCCCACGCATTCCCGGCGAGGTCGTGGATGCCTTCCGGCGTGGCTCCCGTCGGGTATGAGCCCACGGGCTGCGTATCCGAGACGCACAGCGCGCCAAACGTGGTCACGTTGCAGTCCGGCTCGGCGTCGCCCCAGGGGTAGTCGCGGTCGGAGGGGATGAGGCCGCGCACCGCGCGCTCGTACTCCGCTTCCGTCGGGAGGCGCTTGCCCGCCCACGCGCAGAAGCGCTCCGCCTGCGCATGCGTCACGCTGATGACGGGGTAATCGTCGTACGCCGCGTCCTCGTAGTAGTCGGCGCGCGTCTCGCTGGTGAGGTCATTGGGCGGTGTGCACATCCCCGCGGCCACGCAGCGCTTGTAGAGCCCATTGGTGACCTCGTAGCGGTCCAGGCGGAACGCACTGAGGGTCACCGTCCGACGAGGCTCGTCGATGGGCGCAAAGCCCTCATTGGGCAGCGCGCCCTGGTAGCTCTGCCCCGCCGGGAGCGGAACGTCCTCACCGCAGTCGTTGGCGCAGGGGTTGGTGCAGCCCTCGTCGGTGGCGGAGTCACAGGTGTCGTCGACGCCGTTGCAGCTCTCCACCGAGCCGAGGTGGATCGACGCCACGGTGTCGTCGCAATCAGCGCCCGCGTCACAACCCGCGCCGTAACGGTCCCCGTCCTCGTCGTTGCACACCACCGGCACCGCCGCGTCCGGTTGGGCCGCGTCCGGCTGGGCCGCGCCCGCATCCGACGGGGTCTGCCCGGTGGTGCTGCACGCAACGAGAAACCACGCGAACAACCCGGCCGCGTGACGACGGCACAACATCAGTTCCCGCCGCAGTCGCTGGTGCAGGTGTCCGCGTCCTGCTTGCGCTCACAGGTGAGGCCGGTGGTGGGATCCAGCGGCGTGAACCAGTACTCACCAGCGAGGTTGAAATACCAGACGTCATTGAGCAGGCCGCAGTCACCCACGCCGTAGGCCATCACGACGAGGTCGTCGCTGATGCGGGTCATGCTGTGCTGCTCCCGACGCTCCGGCGAGCGGAAGTCCGGCTCCTTGAGGCGCTCGTCGCCAGCCACGGCCCAGACCCACTGCGGGTTGTCCAGCGGAAGGATCCACACGTCATTGCGGTCGTCCTCGAACTCGGGCGCGTCGGGCTGGTCGCCGCTGGCGCCAAAGTCATGGCCGCCGAAGATCATGAGCTGGTTGCGCGCAATGTCCGCCACCAAGTTGCCGCGGAACCGACGCTGCGGCCGCGTGCCGGTCACCGCCACCTGAGTCCACGTGTCGGTATCCAGGTCAAACTCCCAGGTGTCATTGAGCGTCGGATCAAAGAATCCGAACGCGCCGCCAAACAGGTACGCCTTGCGGCCCATGACGTCGAAGCCGAAGGCCTGACGCGCGCGCGGCGGCGTGCCGTTGGGCGTGAGCGCGCTCCACGTGTTGGTGAGGAGGTCAAACTGCCACATGTCATTGCGCACGTCGTTGCCAAAGCTGCACGTGGCGTTGCCGCCGAACAGCACCAGGCGCTCATTCTCGGCGTCCAGCCACAGGCCAAAGTCCTCGCGCTCGTCGGGGGCGGTGCCGGTGCCGTCGCTCAGCTCCTCCCACGTGTCGTCGTCGACGTTGAAGGCCCACACGTCGTTCAGCATCTTGGCACGGCGCCCCAGGCCGTCCTGGCAGTTGGACCCGCCGGAGGGATGCCCACGACCACCGACGAGGATGGCGCGGTGGTTGGCCTCATCCCAGACCGCGGCGGCGCGCGTACGACCCAGCGGGCCCTCGGGCAGCTCGGTCCAGCTCCCGTCGTCAAGGTCCAGCGCCCATGCGGTCAGTGAGATGTCCTGGAGGCGCTCGGTGGCGCTGATGCGCTGACCCTCGTCGCCAAACAGGAACAGGATGCGATTGTTCACGCTGTCGTAGACGGAGTGGGAATTGGAGCGCGCCGGCATGCGGTTGGTGCCGTTGATGGGTGCGCCCGTCGGCAGCGTGTCAAAGGGGGCCTGGCACACCGGGTCACCGGCGCCGGTGGCGGGGAGGCCGCAGACCTGGCCACTGAGTGTGCAGTTGGTGCGGATGGTTCCAGTCCCGTCGCAGAGCACGTGCTCCTCGTCGTAGCAGCGCGTGGGATAGTCCGCGGAGACGCAGGGAACGTACGTGGGATCCGGCGCGCACACCGCGGAGCCCGCGCTGACCTCGCAGAGACGCCCGGTCTCGCGACAGTTCTCGCGCTGCACCTGGTTGTTCGAGCAGCGGACGATGGTATCGCCGTCGCAGCGGCCGGCCTGCGTCTCACCCGCGCACGGGTCCGTGGCGGTGCCAGCGTCGGACGGCGTGGTGCCGGGAACGCTGCAGGCAACGATCAGGGATGAGGAGAACAGGGCCTTGGCGGCCAGGGGGACTCGCGACCTTGGGAGGCTCATGGCAATAGCGTTAGCCTCAGCGCCGGGGACGCTCAAGGGCTGGAGGTCGCGCGTGTTGAGGTCAGGTCGTGCGGGATGGTTGCTGTTGGCGGCGGTGTGCGCCTGCTCCTCAGGGGGCACCGAGCCGGCCCCACCGCCCGAGGTGACGGTGAGCCCGGATGGCGGCGTCGTCGTCGACACCTGCAACGAGGACCTGGTGCGGGACCGCGCCGTGGGCACCGTGGAGACGGTGAGCACCTACGCCGTCGCCACCACGTCGGACGGCACCACTCCCGACGGGCGCGCCATCCAGAAGACCACCGTGGGCGCCCGCACCGACTTCTCCAACGAGAGCACCACGCCCTTCACCTACCTGCGCTTCTCCCCGACGGGAAAGGTGGAGATCCACGACCGCCAGAGCTTCACCGACACGAGCTGGGACCTGGGATTCAAGAACGCGGTGGTGCGCGCCAACGGCGGGCAGTCGGGCAGCGGGAGCGTGGAGGTGGCGTGGCTGGACGGGGTGGCGCTGGAGGACGTGACCTCCGACCAGCTGCCCGGGCTGAGCTACACCACCGACGTGCTCATCACCGACGAGTGCCGTCCCAACACCAAGCCGCGCGTGGGCGCCGACACCGCGGTGGGTGAGTGGTTCATCTACGACCCGCAGACCCATCACCTGGACCCCAAGGACCGCACCTACGTGCTGAAAGGCACCTCGTCGGGGAACGTGCTGTTCCGGATCACCTCCTGGTACGACGACGAGAACGTGGGTGGGCAGTACACGCTGCGGTGGACAACGCTGCCTTGAGGTTCTCCGTTCAGGGCGTGGAGTCCAGCGTCAGGCCTGCCATGTTGCCCGCGCCAAGGAAACTGCGCGGAGACTGGTAGTGAGGGTATCTGCTCCGTTTCCGCGCAGTCGTGTCGGCCGGGTGCTGGGGCCCGGGTGCGCAGTCATGGGTTCACGTCGTCATCGTTGTTTTCACCGGGCGCCACCGTCAACCCCAGCGGCACCGCTGTCATGGAAGGCCGACGGGTGGACAATGCATCCCTGACGTCGTTATGGCACGTCCCTTCGGCTTCATCGGAGGGACCATGCACCATCCCCGCCCACGTCTCATCGCCCTCGCCCTGGCTGCCGGTGGGTTGCTCGCCGTCAGCGCCCAGGCCAACGAATCCGCCGTCGACACCAACCCCGAAGCGCGTTTCCTCTCCAACGTGCGCCAGCTGACGTTCGAGGGCACGCGTGGCGGTGAAGGCTACTTCTCCCGCGACGGAACGAAGCTGGTCTTCCAGAGCGAACGCGAGAAGGACAACCCGTTCTACCAGATCTACCTGATGGACCTGGAGACGGGAGACACCCACCGCGTCTCGCCGGGACACGGGAAGACCACGTGCGCGTGGATCCACCCCGACGGAAAACGCGTGATGTTCGCCTCCACGCACGACGACAAGGACGCACGCAAAAAGCAGAAGGACGAGCTGGACTTCCGCGCCAGCGGCAAGCAGCGCCGCTACAGTTGGGACTTCGACGCCAACTACGACATCTACGAGACCACCACCGCGGGCGGCACCTACAAGAACCTCACGGGCGTGAAGGGCTACGACGCCGAGGGCTCCTACTCCCCCGACGGAAAGCTCATCGCGTTCGCGTCCAACCGCCACGCCTACGCTGCCAAGCTGAGCGACCGCGAGAAGGAGCTGCTGGAGAAGGACCCCTCGTACTTCATGGAAATCTACGTGATGAACGCCGACGGGACGGGCGTGAAGCGCCTCACCAGCCACAACGGCTATGACGGCGGCCCGTTCTTCTCTCCCGACGGGAAGCGGCTGGTATGGCGTCGGTTCTCCGAGGACGGCGCCACCGCGGAAGTCCACACCATGAACCTCGACGGCACCGACGTCCGTCAGGTCACGCGGCTGGGCGCCATGAGCTGGGCGCCGTATTTCCACCCGTCGGGCGAGTACATCATCTTCGGCACCAACCTGCAGGGCTTCGCCAACTTCGAGCTCTACATGGTCGACGCGCAGGGCAAGGGCGACCCGGTGCGCGTGACCCACACCGACGGATTCGACAGCCTCCCGGTGTTCAGTCCCGACGGGAAGCGCCTGTCCTGGACCTCGAGCCGCACCGCCGACAAGAAGGCGCAGATCTTCATCGCCGACTGGAATCACACCGCGGCGCGGGAAGCACTGACCGCCCGCACGGCCGAGGCCGCACCGGTAACGTCGACGACGAAGACGCCGGGCACCTCCGCCGACGTGCGCGCCGCGGACCTCATGCAGCACATCCGTGCGTTGTCCTCCGACGAGATGGACGGCCGTCTCACCGGGACGCCGGGCGAGCAGCGTGCAACGCAGTACGTGGCCGACGTGTTCCAGTCCCTGGGCCTGCAGCCCGTGGGCGACAACGGGACCTTCTTCCAGTCCTTCCCCTTCACCGCGGGGCTGAATCCCGGTCCGGGCAACAAGCTCGTCGTCACCGGCAGGGACGGGAAGGCGCGTGAGCTGGCCATGCACAAGGACTGGCGGCCCCTGGCCTTCTCCGTCACCGGAAACATCCCCGTCTCCGACGTGGTGTTCGCGGGATACGGCATCAGCGCCCCCGCCGCGGAAGGCATGGAGGAGTACGACAGCTACGTGCACCTCGACGTGAAGGACAAGTGGGTGGTGGTGCTGCGCTACATGCCGGAGAGCCTCACGCCGGAGCAGCGGCTGCACGTGGGTCGCTACGCGCCACTGCGTCACAAGGCCATGCTGGCGCGGGACAAGGGTGCGCGGGGAATCATCGTCGTCAGCGGGCCCAATGCGAAGGTGAAGGAGCAGCTGGTTCCGCTCGCGTTCGACGCCGCCATGGCCGGGAGCAGCATCGCCGCCATCAGCATCACCGACGAGGTGGCGAACACGCTGCTGGCCGGCACCGGCAAGAGCCTCAAGCAGTGGCAGGACGAGCTCGACGTGGGGAACCCCGTGGCAGGCGTGGTGCTCTCCGGCGTGAAGGTGGGCGCCCAGGTGGACCTGCAGCAGGAGAAGCGGACCGGCCGCAACGTGCTGGCGCGACTCAACGCGGGCGCCACGCCGGGGAAGAACGTGCTCATCATTGGCGCGCACGTGGATCACCTGGGACGCGGCATCGGCAACAACTCGCTGGCGCGCGAGGACGAGAAAGGCGGCATCCACCGCGGAGCCGACGACAACGCCAGTGGCGTGGCCGGACTCCTGGAAATTGCCGAGTGGCTCACGCGCCTCAAGGCCGAGGGGAAACTCACACTCAAGCGCGACGTGCTGTTCGCGGCCTGGTCAGGCGAGGAGTTGGGCCTGCTGGGCTCTTCGCATTTCACGAAGACGTTCAACGGCGCGCAGAGGGAACCGGAGACGCTGCGCCCCGACGTGTACGCGTACCTGAACATGGACATGATTGGCCGGCTGGACAAGGCGCTGGTGCTGCAGGGCGTGGGTTCCTCGTCGGTGTGGCCCAAGGAGATCGAACAGCGCAACATTCCCGTGGGCCTCTCCATCACCACGCAGAACGACAGCTACCTCCCCACCGACGCCACCAGCTTCTACCTCAAGGGCGTGCCCATCCTGGCCGCGTTCACCGGCGCTCACAGCGAGTACCACACCCCGCGCGACACCCATGACCGCATCAACGCCGACGGTGCCGAGAAGGTGGTGAAGCTGATGGGCCTCATCGCGCGCTCGCTGGCCACGCGCGAAGGCGAGATTGACTACGTGCGCATGGAGAAGCCGGCGAGCATGAATCGTCGCGGCGGCCTGCGCGTGTACCTGGGCACCATCCCCGACTACGCGCAGGGCGACATCAAGGGCGTGAAGATCTCCGGCGTGGCCAAGGGCGGTCCGGCCGAGAAGGCGGGGCTGCAGGGTGGCGACGTCATCGTCGAGCTGGCGGGCAAGAAGATCGAGAACGTGTACGACTACACCTACGCGCTCGAGGCGCTGAAGGTGGGCCAGCCCGTCGAGATCGTGGTGACGAGGAGTGGACAGCGCGTGCCGCTGACCGTCACCCCGGGAACACGCGAATAGCGCGCACCGCCCGCGCCGGTGAGCTGCGACAACCCACGCTCCTCGCCACCTGTGACCGACGAGCGCGGGTCGATTTGCGCAACTTCCTAGACAACCTGCCGGGGCCGATGGCAAACAGGGGTTGGGACGTCATCGGGGGCCGCTCCCGGAGGTTGCGATGCAGATGAGATTCTCGTTGCTCATTGCCACGGCATTGGGCGTTTCCATGACCGCGTGTGGACCGGGCAGCAGCTCCTCCTCCACCGGTTCCACGTCCAGCACGTCGAGCAGCTCAGGCGACCCGTCGTCGACGTCCTCGAGCAGCGGCTCGGTGAGCTCGGAAGCATCGAGCGGGACGGGGTCGTCGTCGTCGAGCGGCGCGTCGTCCAGCAGCTCCAGCGCCTCCAGCAGCACCTCCAGCTCCAGCAGCTCCAGCAGCTCCGGGGCGGCCACGAGCACCAGCACCGCCACCTCCTCCTCCGCGACGGCAACATCCTCCAGCACCAGCAGCTCCTCGTCGGGAGGCACGTCATCCAGCACGGGCGTGACGTCGTCCACGAGCTCGTCCTCCGGTGATGTGAGCGGGTCCACCTCCAGCGGCGGTTCCACGTCGAGCAGCACCTCGGGCGGCGCGTCCGCCTCCAGCAGCACCGGCGGGTCCACCTCCAGCAGCACCGGCGGAATCACCTCCAGCAGCACCAGCAGTTCCGGCGGCTCATCGTCGTCGGGCGGCGCTCCGGGCTGTGAGAGCAACGCAACCGACGGGACCTGCACGGCCGCGGAGTCCTGCGCGTGTGCGGACTGTGCTGCCACCTCCGAGTGCACCGCCGACGCCAACTGCGAGGGCGGAGTGCCCGACGACGTCTGCGGCGCTGGTGAGTCGTGCGGCTGTCGCGACTGCGCCCCCACGGCGGGGTGCCAGGCGACGTGCGTTGATGATGGCCAGTGCACGATCGACGACGATTGCGTGTGCGCGGACTGCGCGTTCGACAGCTACTGCGGCAACCCCGCTGTCTGCGAGCAGACGGCCGACGGCTTCTGCGATCCACACAACGAGGGCTGCGTGTGCGCGGACTGCGCCACCAACCCCGCGTGTGAAGGGCGCGACGAGAACTGCGCCGGTGCCACGCCCAACGACACCTGCGAGCCCGGGGACGCGTGCGCGTGTCCCGACTGCACCGGCGCGCCAGAGTGCGCGACCGACGCGGCATGCCAGGCCGGAGCTCCCGACGACGTGTGTGGCGCTGGTGAGTCGTGTGCGTGCCGGGACTGTGCGGCTACCACAAGTTGCCAGTACTCGTGCGTGGATGATGGTCAGTGTTCCCTTGCGGACTCCTGCGTCTGCGCGGAGTGCGCGTACGACAGCTATTGTGGCGACGTGGCTAATTGCACGAATGACGGCGTGTGCGAGCCCCTCTACGAGGGCTGCGTGTGCGAGGACTGCGCCATCAACCCCGCCTGCGAGGGACGTGACCTGGACTGCAACGACGTCACGGCCAACGGCACGTGCGAGGTCGACGAGGCATGCGCGTGCGGCGACTGCACCGCCGAGCCCCGCTGCCAGCCAACCCCGGGGTGCAATGGCCCAGCCAACGGCACCTGCGAAGGTGGCGAGACCTGCGAATGTCCCGACTGCGCCGCCACTCCGCAGTGCCCCTTCTGCGGAAACGGCATCTGCGACGGCGGTGAGGGGTGCGCGTGCGTTGACTGCATGACCCTCCCCCAGTGCCAGGCGGGCCCGTTCTGCGGCGACAACGTCTGCGAGCCGGTGGAAGATTGCTTCTGCCCCGACTGCATTGCCGACCCGCGCTGCACCGGCCCGTGAAGATGTGAACGACGACGCGAACACCCACACGGAGCCGATCGGGTGTTCGCGTCATCCCCGTCCTTCACCGTGAACACCTGCGGTCGTGCCAACCCGGACCGTTGCTTCTCAGGGGTTGAAGCGCAGCGGGTCTCCCTCGGAAACCTGGTTGGCGTACCACCAGCGCGTGGCCCGCCCGAGGACGAAGTGGGTGCGCACCACCTGCATCACGCGCGTGACGTCCTCGCTCATGGCGTCGTGCTCGCGCAGGCGCGCCGCGGCAATGGCTCGACGGAGATCCATCAGGTGCTGCAGGTCCTCCAGCCTGGCGTTGATGGCCAGCGTGGGCAGCGCCACGGTGAGACCGAAGCCGCCCGCGTCGACGAGGCGACGCAACAGCAGGTCCAGCTCCTCACGCGTGAGCCGCGCTCCCGTGGCCACCGGCATGGGCCCGCCGCGACGACGCTTGAAGTCCTCCATGAACGCCCAACCGCCCGCCACCACGTCGGGACGTTGCACCATGACGTGCAGCGGCACCTCGAAGACGTAGGGATCCCAGCCCTGCTCCAGGTGATCCAGCCGGTCCAGCGCCTCGACCACCGCCTGACCCACCACGCCCTCCTGGCGCGGCACCCGACGGAGGAAGTCGCGCGCCTGCGGTCCCAGGATGTCGGCGATCACCCGCACCGCCTCCGCCCGCGCTTCCGGCTGCGACGATCCGTTCACGATCGCGGAGAGGAGCGGCAGCGCCTTGGGGGTCAGCAGCGTCGAGAAAGCACGGATCAGGGATACACCCGCGCGCGCATCCGGCTCGTGATCCAGCGCCTCCAGCAACGGGTCCACCAACGTGTCATCCACCGCGCGCGTCGCCACCCATGCGGCCACGTCGCGACGCACGTTCACGTCCTGGTGACGCAGCCACTTCACCGTGAGCCCATTGCCGTGACGACCCAGGATCTCCAGCAGCATCAGCAGCTGCGTGCGGCGGGCCACTTCCAGGATGCCCCCGTCGTCAGCCAGCGCGCCGACACAGCTCACGCCGGCGAGGGGACGGAACGCGGCCAGCGTCTCGCAGTGCAGCATGCGCGAGGGCAACGGCCACTCCGGGTGGACCTTCAACGCGGCCTCCACGCGGTCCAGGGTCTCCTCGGTAGGGCGCAGCGCGCTCAGGCTCATGGCCGGGCTGGCCAGACCGCACGCACTGGGGTCGGAGAAGCACAGGCTGGGGGGCTTGACCGCGGTCCGCAGCGCGGCCTCGTCGGGGAACGGGTCCGCGGGGCCGGCGTCGGTGGTCATGCCGCCGTCGTCCATGCCGCCGTCGACGACGGACGGAGCGGGGCGGGCCAGGGGCGCGGGATCCTGCGCGGCGCCACCGGGCCGGTCCCAGGCTGAAGGCTCCGGTTTCACCTCACCCAGGCACGTCCCGCCGCACATCAGCGGCACCAGGGCGGCGGCTGCCGCCAGCTGCACACGTCTCATGACCTGCCCTCTAACCCGTCCCCGGCGGGCGGTGCCATCCCCGAGGGGGCAAAGCGTTTGCCGAGGCGGCCCGGGCCACCTAGCATCCGAGGCTGATTCGCTTGAGGTGAAGCGCTCTTGCTCTCGGCGCCGGAACGGATCGGGGACTACAGCCTGCTCGGCGAGATTGGCCGGGGCGGCATGGGCGTTGTCTACCGCGCCCGCGACGAGCGGACCGGCCAGATCGTGGCGCTCAAGATGCTCCCGCCGGAGGCCGTGGACAAGACGGACAGCGCGCTGCGTTTCAAGCGTGAGTTCCGCGCCATCCGTCGTGTGATCCACCCCAACGTCATCCGCGTCTTCGAGGCGGGGAACTACCGGGGCGCGCCGTACTTCACCATGGAGCTCGTCGAGGGCAAGGACATCCGCCGCTGGCTGGATGGCGACGAGCCGATTGTGAAGGTGGGCAAGGACCCGCCCCCGTCCGGGACGCTGCCGGAGAACCAGCGGGCCAGGCTCAATGAGCCGCAGCGCGTGCGTCGCATGGCGGAGGCCATTGTGCAGGTGGGCTTCGCGCTCGGCGCCATCCACGCGCACCGCATCGTCCACCGCGACCTCAAGCCGGACAACATCATGGTCACCGGCAACGGCGTGGCCAAGCTGATGGACTTTGGCATTGCCAAGCAGATCAGTCACTCGTCGAGCGGGGAGACCAGCAGCGGCGGCATGGTGGTGGGGACGTTCAAGTACCTGTCCCCGGAGCAGGCGCTGGGCATCGAGATCGACGGGCGCGCGGACCTCTACTGCCTGGGGGTCATCCTCTACGAGCTGCTGGCGGGTCGTCACCCGTTCTTCTCCGAGACCAGCGTGGGCTACGCGTATCACCACGCGCGCACCACGCCTCCGCCCATCACCAAGTTCAATCCCGAGGTGGATCCGGGCCTGCGCGGCATTGCGGAGCGGCTGCTGCAGAAGGAGCCGGAGAAGCGCTACCCCACCGCTGACGACGTGGTGGCCGCCATCCGCGACGCGGTGAAGGGCCTGGATGAGCGCATCCGCTCGCTGCAGGACCAGACGGGCAAGCTGGCGCCGCCGCCCTTCCAGATGTCCAAGGACCCGCTGTTCGCCCCCGCGCTCGTCGGGCGACGCGGTGAGCTGGGCTCCATCTCCGGTGCGCTGGAGCGGACGGCCAAGGGTGAGGGCCACGTGGTGGTCATCAGCGGCGTCACCGGCAGCGGGAAGAGCCGCCTGCTGAAGGAGGCCGCCGCGGAGCTCAAGGAGCGCGTGCCGGACTTCCTGTGGGGCAACGCGGCCAAGACGGCGGGACAGCCCTACGGCGTCTTCACGGAGATCTTCGAGGAGCTGTTGCGGCAGCTGGTGGCGCGCCCCGCCGCGGAGGTGGAGGAGCTGCTGGGTGGCGACGGACCGGTGCTCATCCGTCACCTGCCCGCGTTCAACAAGCTGCCGCAGAGCGTGCGCCCCAAGGCCGCCGCCGCGCTCAATCCCGACGACGAGGGCGTGCGCTTCCGTGCCGCGGTGGCGGACACCGTCACGCGCGCCACCCGTAAGCGTCCGCGGGTGCTGGTGTTCGACGACATCCATGCCGCCGACGAGGCCTCCCTGGAGCTGGTGCAGTACCTGGTGAACCGGCTGGTGGTGCCGGAGCGCGGCAAGGGTGAGCGCATCAGCGTGGTGTTGACGCTGGACCCCTCGCTCGTTGACGCGGAGAGTCCCTCCAGCAAGCTGGTGGCCGAGCTCAGTGGGCTCTCGCGCTTCCGCTCGGTCTCCCTCAAGGCGCTCTCCGCCGACGAGGCGGCCCAGATGCTCCGCGCCATGGTGGGTGGTGAGGAGGTGGCCACCGCCGTGGGTGAAGCGCTGTACAAGGAGACGGGCGGCGTGCCGTTCCTCGTCGAGGAGCGCATCCGTGCCTGGGCCGACCGCGGCGACCTGGTGCGCACCGGTGGCAAGTGGGCCATGCGCGCGGGCAAGGGTCAGAACTTCATTGACCTGGAGCACGCCACCTCCAATGACGTGCCGGTGCCGCTCTCGCAGCGCGCGGAGCCCGTCGAGGAGCGCCTGGTCTCCCTCAGTGAAGCCGCCCGCGACGTGGCCGAGCGCGCCAGCGTGCTGGAGGGTCGCCTGAGCGGTGACGTGCTGTTGCGCGTGGTGCTCCGTCCCGAGGACGAGGTGCTGGACGCCGTCGACGAGCTGCTCAAGCGCAACATCCTGGTGGAGGCCCACGAGGACGACAGCTACGAGTTCGTCTCCGAGGAGATGCGCCTGGGGATCAACCAATCCCTGGACCCGGAGCGGCGCGCGCGCTTCCACCTCCTGGTGGCGCACAGCCTGGAGGACCACGGCCGACGGACGGGTCGTGGCGCGGAGCCCGAGGCGCTGGCGCGTCACTACAAGCTGGGCGGTGAGCCGCTGCGCGCGTTCGACTACCTGGCGCAATCCACCCGCCGCGCCCTCGACGTCAGCGCCACCCGCGCCGCGCTCCGCTACGTCACGGAGGCGCAGCAGATCCTGGATGGACAGGGCAACCGCGCGCTCACCGACCCCGCGCTGCAGAAGCGGCAGATGGAAGTGCTGCTCATGCGCCTGGAGACGCTGACGGTGCTGGGCAACATGAAGGAGGTGGCGCGGCTGTGCCGGGAGAAGCTGCCCTCGCTGTCTCCCAAGGTGGATCCCCGCCTCGCCGCGGAGGCGCTGTTCCACCAGGCCAACGCGGAGACCTTCCTGGGCGACACCGAGAAGGCCCTGGGCCTCATCACGCAGGTGCTCAGCGTCACGGAGCGTGGTGGGGCGCACCGGCTGCGGTGTCGCGCCAAGCGGCTGTGCGCGCACATCTACGAACGTCGTGGCCAGCCCGACCGCGGACTGCGCTACGCCATGGAAGCGCTGGAGCTGGCCCGCGCCATTGGCGACGAGCAGGAAGAGCAGAGCGCGCGCATGGCCATTGCGGGACGTCGGCTGGATACCGGCAACCTGGAGGCCGCCCGTCGTGACTACAGCCAGGTGCTGACGCAGGCGCAGGCCCGTGGTGAGCGGTTGCGCGCGTGCCACTGCATCAACGTGCTGGGCATCATTGCGCATGAGCAGGGCGACTTTGCCGACGCGGAGGCGAACTACCGCAAGGCGCGTGAGCTGGCGCTTTCCGTCGGGCACCGTCGCATGGTGGCCCAGACCACGTTGAACCTGGGCGTGGCGGCCAAGGACCAGGGGCGCGTCGATGAAGCGCTGAAGGCGTACGAGGAGGCGCGCAAGGCGTTCGAGGGGACCGGCGCGCTGGAGGCCACCGTCTACGCCGACGTCGTCATTGCGCAGGCGTACCTGGCGGATGAGCGCGACAAGGAAGCGCTGGAGGCGGCGCGACGTGCGTGCAACCTGGCGGACCAGCTGCTGCTCGCCAACCTGGGCGCGGAGGCCATGATGGCGCGCGGCCTGGCGCTGGTGCGCTCCGGCAACACCGAGGCGGGCATGAAGGACCTGGAGACGGGATTGTCCCGGGCGCGCGCGCAGGAGGCCAACCGGCTCACGTTGATTGGGCTGTGGTACCTGGGGCTGGCGCGCGTGGCGCTTGACGACGAGGACGGCGCGCGGGAGGCGCTGGAGGAAGGCGTGGCGCGCGCGGAGCGCACCGGCTACCGACGGTACGGCGCGCACCTGGAGGACAGCCTGGCCAAGATGGAGCGGAGGGCCGCGCACGCATGAGCGCCAATCCCGCGTCCCCGGGCATGACGGTGGAACGCTACCGCGCCGCCGTGAAGCGCTACTGGATGTTCCACCTGGGCGCGGCGGTCATGGTGCTGGCCGCCTTCCTCGCCGCCATGCTCGACGACGGCAGCAACGTGGGCTTTGACTGGCTGCTGGTGGCGGGAAGCCTGCTGCTGGGAATGGTCTGCGTGATGCTGGGCCAGCGCATGGTGGCCGACCTGAGCTGCCCGCACTGCATGAGACAGCGACCGGAACGGAGATGGTCGCGCGCTTCCGAGGCGGGCCTGGCGGACGTGGCACTCTGGACGCGCAACGCGCGCTGCGCCCAGTGTGGACACAACCCGCGCCTACCCAAGGCGCCCGGCGGAACGCCCATGGCGGTGACCCGTCCGGTGGCCGTGGCCAGACCTGCCAAGCCCGTCGACAGCACCAGCCGTCACGCGGGTTGAGCCGCGCGGTCAGCGCAGGAACGGGTTGAGCCGTTTCTCCTCGCCCACCGTGGTGGCGGGGCCGTGACCGGGGATGACCACCACGTCGTCAGGCAGGGCGAAGAGGCGCTCCTGGATGGAAGCGACCAGCGTATCCCAGTCCCCGCCCAGGTCCGTGCGGCCCACGCCACGACGGAACAGCGTGTCTCCGCTGAGCAGCAGCCTGGCCTTCTCCAGCAGGAAGCAACAGCTCCCCATGGTGTGTCCCGGCGTGTGCAGCACGCCCAGCTCGACGTCACCGGCGGTGTACGAGGTCCCATCCTGCAGCGGCTTCATCTCGTAGCTGCGCGGCAGACGCCCCAGCCCCAGCATGTGCGCCTGCACCGGGAGCGCCTGGTAGAGCGGTCCGTCGTCGTCGTGGAGGTAGCCGATGGCGCCGGTGGCTTGACAGACCTCCGCGGTGGCGCCCACGTGGTCAATATGCGCGTGCGTGTGCAGCACCGCGTTCACCGTCAGCCCGTGACGACGGAGCGTCTCCAGGATGCGCGGTCCCTCGGCGCCGGGGTCAATGACCAGGGCCTGCTTGGTCTCGCTGTCGGCCAGGATGGTGCAGTTGCATCCCAGCATGCCCACTTCAAACGTCTCGCGGATCAACATGGCGCGCTCCTCTAGCAGCGAGGCCGCTGCGCTTCAGCACATCCCGCCCGCGCCCACCGGCCGGTGAATCACGACCTGGAGGGCGAGCGGTGCGCCCCAAGGAGCGCTCACCGGCGTATTCCGTTGCCATCACGGGCGCGGCGGGACCAGGCTCGCCACCTCCACGGTGATCACGTCGGCGCCGATGGGGATGGACCACACGTCGCCTACGGCCAACACTTCCCGCGCCAGATAGCGCATCGACGCCACATCCGGCCGAGCGTGGAGCTCCACGACGTCATCCCGGAGGTTGAGAATGGCATAGGTCGGGATGCCGTGCGCCGCGTAGAGCTGGAGCTTGGTGGTCCGGTCATAGGCCAGCGAGCTGTCCGCGACCTCGACCACCACGGCAACGTCGGAGCCGCCCGGATGTCGCGTCTCGTAGGCGCCCAGCTCGCCGCGAACCATGACCGCGTCCGGTTCGGGCTCCTCGGTGTCCGAAAGTGTCACCGGCAGTTGCGTCCGGAGGTGGAAGCCGTGCGACCGGAAGCGCTCATCGAGACGCTGCAGTCGCATCACTGCCTGGGCGTGGCGAGGTCCGTGGATCATGGTGTTGTCACCAGTTGCGGCGCGGTCCTTGCGGACCAACACGCCGTGAATCAGCTCGACCGCCTCGCCGTCGCGCAGCACTCCCAACTCGAACATGCGGTGGACCTCGCCCACGGTGAGCTGGCGAAGGGGTGGCGCACGTCCCGCCAGGACTTCCTGGAGCAGTTGCTGAGCGTCCATGAAGGGATCAGACCGTCCGCCTGGGTCGGCGTCAAGCTTGAACATCGAACCACCGTGTCGCGCCACTCGACGTGGAGACGGAGGCACGATGGGAAAGTCTGTTCGCAAGTCCGTCGCCAACATGGTGGCCCAGCGGTTTGTCGAGCTCTCTCCAGCGGTGAAGACGGCAGCAGCCCAAGCAAGGTGCGCCCGGGCGCTGCCCCGCCCGCGTCCAAGATCACGTCGATGACGTTGTGCGTCACCTCCGTGGCCAATTGATGCTAGGTTGCCCCGCAGCCATGAGCCTTCCCCCATTCCTCAAGGCGCTCCAGGAATCCCCCATGGTGTGTGACGGCGCCATGGGCACGTATCTGTACGAGCGTGGCGTCTACATCAACCGCTCCTTCGACGAGTTGTGCCTGTCCGCTCCGGAGACGGTGGAGTCCGTGCACCGCGCGTACGTCGACGCGGGTGCGGACATCCTGGAGACCAACACCTACGGCGCCTCCCGCGTGGCCCTGGCGCGCCACGGCCTGGAGGACAAGACGGTGGCCATCAACACCGCCGCGGTGAAGCTGGCGCGGAAGGTGGCCGCGGACCGCGCGTACGTGGCCGGCGCCATTGGTCCCTCCAACCTCGACGCGGAGGCCCTCATCAGCGACAGCACCCGCTCCGCCGTCCGCAACGCCTACGCCGAGCAGGCGCGCGCGCTGTACGAGGCCGGCGCGGACCTCCTCATCTTCGAGACCATTCCGTTGGTGGCGGAGATGGAGCTGGCGTTGGAGGCGTGCAAGGACATCCCGCTCCCCAAGGTGGCGCAGCTGCGCTTCGAGGAGAACGGGCTCTCCCGCCTGGGCACCACGCCGCGGGAGGTGGCGGAACGGCTGAAGCGCGCCGGTGCCGACGTGGTGGGCGCCAACTGCAACGGCGGTCCGGAGATGCTGCTGCCCGTCGTCGAGGGGATGGCGCCGCTGGGCATTCCCATCAGCGTGCAGCCCAACGCAGGTCACCCGCGCGTCATCGAGGGTCGCAGCCTGTACCTGTCCACGCCCGAGTACTTTGGCGTCTACGCGCGCCG
This sequence comes from Myxococcota bacterium, assembly GCA_040752415.1. Lineage (GTDB taxonomy): Bacteria > Myxococcota > JACRCW01 > JACRCW01 > JACRCW01 > JBFMGU01. Next base: position 27,434 of record JBFMGU010000053.1, on the reverse strand, counting down.
TTTTCTGAAGGCGGGAGCGCGTATCGTGGGTGGATGCTGCGGAACCACGCCGGAGCACATCAAGCGGGTGAGCGCCGCGGTGCGCATGATGAGCGGCGGCCGGGTGCAGGTGCGCGCGCGACACAACATCTCCGCCAGCGAGATGCCCGGCAGGCCGGAGGTCCCCCTCAGTGAGCGCACCACGTTTGGCGGCAAGCTGGGGCAGAAGTTCGTGGTGAGCGTGGAAGTCTCGCCCCCCTCCGGCACCAACGCGCACAAGGCCCTGGAGGGCATCCGCCTGCTGAAGGAAGGCGGCGTCGACGTGGTGAACATCCCCGACGGCCCGCGCGCCACCGTGCGCATGAACAACCTCACCTTTGCCGCGCACGTGCAGGAGAAGCTGGGGATGGAGACCCTGGTCCACTTCTGCTGTCGTGACCGCAACCTGCTGGGGCTGGTGAGCGACCTGCTCGGCGCGGACTACGCGGGGCTGCGCAACCTGGTCGTCATCACCGGTGACCCGCCCAAGACCGGCGACTATCCCGACGCCACCGCGGTGTTCGACCTGGACAGCGTGGGCCTGCTGCGCCTGTGCACCGACCTCAACCGCGGCATCGACCCCGGCGGCAAGCCCACCGACGGACAGACGCGCTTCGTGCTCGCCACCGGCGCGGAGCCCGCGGCCCTCGACTACGACCGCGAGCTGACCCGCCTGGGTCTCAAGAAGGAATCCGGCGCGCACCTGGTCATGACCCAGCCCGTCTACGACCCCGAGGTGCTCCTGCGCTTCCTCAAGGACACGCAGGGCCTGGGGCTGCCCATCCTCGTCGGGATCCTGCCGCTGGCCTCCAGCCGCAACGCGGAGTTCCTGCACAAGGAGGTCCCCGGCATGCGCGTCCCCGACGAGGTTCGCGAGCGCATGCGCAAGGCTGGCGACGGAGAAGCGGGCCGGCGTGAAGGTGTGAGGATTGCCGTGGAGACGCTGCGCGCGGTGAAGCCGTACGTGCAGGGCGTGTACATCATGCCGCCGCTCGGTCGGTACCAGATGGCGCTGCAGGTGCTGGAGCAGCTGTGAGAGGTCCGGTCTACTGGCACCCTGCCCTCTACAAGCTGGCCATGCGTCGGCTCTACGGCAAGAGCGGATTCGAGGAGCGTTACCGCGTGGTGGCCGCGCACGTGCCGCCCGGCTCCGACGTCATTGACCTGTGCGCCGGGGATGGTCGCCTGCGCCGTTACCTCCCGCCGGGAACACCGTACCTGGCCGTGGACACCAACGAGGTCTTCCTGCGCAAGCTGTGGCGCCAGGGCGTGGCCACGCTGCACGCCGACCTGCGACGACAGCTCCCCTGCGGCGGCACCGTGGTCATGATGGCCTCGCTGTACCACTTCATGCCGGAGCACGTGGAGATGGTGCGTCGGGCGCTGCAGGCCGCCACGCGGCGACTCATCCTGACCGAGCCGGTGGAGAACGTGACCGCCAGCCGCGTTGGCCCGCTGGCGCGCCTGAGCGCGTGGATCTCCGACCCCGGCGACGGCTCCTCGCGCGGGCGGCTCAACGGCGACGACCTCAGCGCGCTGCTGGCGGCGGTCCCCGGCGGGCGCGTGGTCCACAAGGCGCGCGAGTGGGTCCTGGTCTGGGACAAGTGACCCGCTGTTGAACCCGGTTCAATTCTGACCTACATCCCGCGCATGGCCACCGCCCGCGCGCCGCGACGCAAGCCCGCCCCGCCACCCCGGACCCGCCTGGACGTGGATGAACGTCGCGCGCAGCTGCTGGCGCTGGGAGGGACCTTCTTCACGCGGCAAGCCTACGACGAAGTCTCCATTGACGACGTGGCCAAGGCCGCGGGCATCTCCAAGGGCCTGCTGTACCACTACTTCCCGACGAAGCGGGACTTCTACGTCGCCGTCATCGAGCAGTCCGCGCGTCGGTTGCTGGAGATGACCCGCGCCCCCGACGCTGGGTCACCCATGGACCGACTGCGCGCCGGCCTCGACGGATACCTCCGCTACGTGCAGGAGAACGGCCCGGCGTACGCGGCCCTGCTGCGCGGCGGCATTGGCAACGACGCGGCGGTGGGGCGCATCGTGGAGGACACGCGCAAGCGGTTCATCAAGCGCCTCCTGGCCGACGTGGGAGTGGAGCAGCCGGGCCCGCGCCTGCGCGCCGCGCTGCGAGGCTGGCTGGGCTTCGTGGAGGCCACCGCCGTGGACCACGTGGATCACCAGGACGTGGATCTGGGGGTGCTGCGCGAGATGCTGGTGGAGATGCTGCTCACCGCCGTGCGGTTTGCCATGACCGGGCCGCAGGCCGCCGGATCCAACGGGTGGACTCCGCTTGTTGCCGGATGAGACCCTCTTGAACTTTGTTCAATAGGCAGGCATGGTGCGCGGCGCCTGGGCGGGGCCCGGGTTGTGGGAGGACGCTTTCATGGGGCGGATGGTGCGCGGCGGCAGGTGGCTGCTGGTGGTGGGACTGGCGGCGTGTGGCGTGGATGCGGGCGCGGAGGGTGGCGACGAGGGTGGCGCCCCTGGTGGCACGCAGCCGGATGGCGGGGTGGGCATCGTGGAGGAGTCGCCGGATGCGGGCGCGCCCGACGCGGGTGAAGCCGATGCCGGGTCCTCCGACGGTGGCACCGGGACCACCGCGGAGCCGCTGAGCGCGCCGTATGGCGAGTGGACCTGGGTGGACATTGAAGGTGCCAAGTGCGCCAACGGGACGCCGACGGGGATTGGCGTGAACCTCGTCGAGGGCTCCGATGACAAGGTGCTGATCTTCCTGCAGGGCGGAGGGGCGTGCTGGGACGGGCCGAGCTGCTACACCGTCAACACCGCGTTCTACGTTGCCACCGGGTACGGACGGACGGAGTTTGCGCTGGATGTGCTGCGGCCGGCGCTGTTGCCGCTGCGTCGCAATGATCCGCTGAACCCGTTCCGCAACATGAACATCATCTACGTGCCCTACTGCACCGGTGACGTGCACTCTGGCGACCGCATCGTCGACTACGAGTACCTGGGCACCCGGCACGTCACGCACCACGTGGGCGCGCGCAACCTCAACAAGATCCTCGAGCGTGTGGCGGCCACGTTCCCCTCGGTGCAGCGCGTCTGGCTCGCCGGCGACAGCGCGGGCGGGTTCGGCTCGGCCATCAACATGGACCGGGTGCAGCAGCGCTTCCCGAATGCGCGGGTCGACGTGCTGGATGACTCCGGCCAGCCCATCCCGCCGGACCCGGCGCGCTGGCAGAGCTGGAAGGAAGCGTGGAACCTGCAGTTCCCGGCCGACTGCCCCACCTGTGGTGACGACGTCAGCGTCTTCGCCGAGTACCTGCGCGAGAAATACCCGGACAACCGCTTCGGGCTGATTTCGTACTCGCATGATTCCGTGATCACCACGTTCATGGGCCTGCTCCCCACCACGTTCTGGAACGAGCTGCAGGTGCTGGCCGCCGAGATGGACGAACAGTGGCCCAACGGGCACTACTACTTCCTCGCGGGGACGCTCCACGTCGGACTTGCCACGCCCACGCCGGGGCTCGTCGAGTGGATCGAGAAGATGGTGAACGACGATCCGACGTGGGAGAGCCGGATGCCGTTGGAATGACGCGCGGCCGGGGGGCGAAGCCAAAGCGGTAATTCTGACCGCACTCCCAAAGGTGCGGCAGCCGCCGGCCCGTCATTTCCGTTTCGCCGCACCTGGGTGTGTCGTCGGAAAAGACCGCGTGCCGGCACCATCTCAGCGGGATAAACGCGCCGGCACCCTGGGAGTGCGGTTAGAATCACCGCTTTGGTTCAAGCACCGTCGGCCCAACAGCGGCACCGCTTCTGACTGCCCAGCAGCTCGACCTCGAAGACCAGGTCCGCCTTGGCGGGGAACGGGACCGAATCGGTTGCCGGTCGCGACGGGCCATCCGGATGGCTTCCGTGTCCTCGAACTGGAGCCCGCTGCGGGTGGTCCGCATCCGGGAGCCTTCCTGCCCCTCCTTCATGACACGATGGTGATCCTTGGGCCTGCATGAAGCTCGGACTTGGCCCCCTTCCTGGGTTATCAAGACGGACGCCTGAGTACCGCTCGTCCTCTCCCCGCTCCTCCCCCGGTGGCGCGCAGGTGCCTGCAGCCCGCGTGGCTGGCCCTTTGCCTCGCCCTGGCACCCGCCCAGGGCCTGGCCCAGGACGGCGGCCCGACGGTGGACGGAGGCGCGCCCGTCGTCGGCGCGGATGCGGGCCCCGTGGCGCTGTCCATGGACGTGGAAGCGCAGAATGAGCTGTGGGGCGCGCGCATCGAGGAGCTGGTGCTGGACGCGCCGCCCAACGTGGACCAGGACACCGCGCGACAACTGCTGGGCGTCCGTCGTGGGGACCGGCTGGATGCGGCCACCATCCGTCGAGCGGTGCGTCGGCTGGTGCTCCTGGCCAAGCTGGATGACGTGCGCATCTTTGCCGTCCCGCTCTCCGAGGGTGAGGACAGCGTCCGACTCATTGTGCAGCTCATCCCCTCCAACGTGGTGCGCGAGGTGCGCTTCGAGGGCGTGGGCAACGTTCCCGTCAGTGCGCTGCGTCGCGACCTCCCGGTCAGCGAGGGTGACAGTCTCGACGCGCGCAAGCTGGAGGCGGTGCAGCAGGCCATCAAGATCGCCATGGCGCAGGAGGGTTATCCGCGCGCCCAGGTGCAGACCTCGTCGGAGACGCTGGCGGAAGGTGCGGTGGCGCTGGTCATCAAGGTGGTGCCGGGGCGCGCGCAGGTGATTGGCCGCGTGGAGCTGAGGGGTGACACCCGTTACCCGGAGAGCATGCTCGCCGAGGAGGCGGGGATGGCCAGCGGACAGATTGCCTCCCGCACGCGACTGGAGACCGCGGCCCAGCAGCTGCTGGCCTGGTACCGCGAGAAGGGCCACTACAGCGCACGCGTGGAGCCCGAGCCGCTGCGGCCGAATGGCGACGTCAACGCACGCATTCCCGTGGTCATCAACATCAAGGCCGGGCCGCGCTGGGTGGTGACGTTCCGCGGCAATCACGTGCTGAGCAGCGCCACGTTGAAGTCCCGCCTGGCCCTCCCTCCGGACCGCCCCCTCGACGCCGAGCTCGCTGCCCGCCTGGAAGACCGCATCCGCACCGCGTACCACGAGGTGGGCTATCACCACGCCAAGGTGCGCGCGCGCTCGGCGCCCGGGACGGAGAAGGGGACGCGCCGACTGCTGTTCCTCATCAAGGAGGGCCCGCTCACCGAGCTGCGCAGCGTCAAGCTGCAGAAGGCTCCCTCGACGTCAAAGCCGCAGGTGGAAGGGTCCTCCGCCACCCGGGAGGACAAGACCGCGGAAGCAGAGGCGGACAAGGGCATCCCGGAGCGCACGCTGATCGACGAGGCCGTGCTGGCCGCCGCGGAGGACCTGCCCGCTCCCGCCACCATCAACCAGCCGCTCGACAACGCCGACGTCGACGCCATCCTCTCCAGCGGTGACAGCGAGGCGCGGGACTACCCCCAGGACCAGGACCCGCGCGTGCAGGGCACGCCGGAATATCCACGCGCGTTCTTCTCGCTGTTCGACGCCGAGAAGGTCTACGACCACGAACGCTTCCAGAAGGGCGCGCGCGCCATGGAGGACCTGCTGCGCAGCCAGGGTTACCTGCAGCCGCGCGTGCAAGGTCCGCTGGCCAGCTACGCGCTCGACGGGGCCTACGTCGACGTGCAGTACAAGGTCTCCCCGGGCGCGCAGAGCAAGATCCGCAGCCTCTCCTTCCGCGGCAATGAGGCCCTGCCCTCCAGCGAGCTCCTCGACGTCACCCGAACCGGCATTGGCAAGCTGCGCGTGGAGCCGGGGCAGCCGCTGAACCTGTTTGCCGTCGAGGAAGCGCGCCTGGCGTTGCAGAAGCACTACGCCAACCATGGATTCCCCGACGCCACCGTCGAGGACGCGCTGGAGGGAGAGAAGGACCGCCGGCAGGTGGACCTGGTGTACCTGGTGACGGAGCGTGAGCACGTCACGATCAAGGAGGTGGTCTACCGGGGGAACAACATCACGCGCACCATCGTGCTGCGGCAGCAGATGACCATTGGCAAGGGCGACGAATTCCAGCTGCATGAGCTGGAGGAGTCACGTCGGAAGCTGCTGAACCTGGGGCTCTTCTCGTCGGTGAGCATCTTCCTGCCCAAGGAGGAGACAGGTCCACAGCGCACGCTGGTGGTGGAGGTGCGGGAGCGCGGCATCTGGGACGGAGAGACGTCGGTGGGCGTGAGCGCGGAGCAGGGGCCGCGCTTCGCGCTCAGCAGCAACATCCGCAACATCTTCGGGCTCGGCGTGGTGCACGGCTTCCGCCTCCGCATCAACTGGCCCTACCCGGCGTACTTCCTGCCCTTCGTCATCCCGGAGGTGCGCGACGTCCTACTCAACCGATTCAACCAGACCCCGGACTTCTACTTCCTCCGCCCGCTGCGCCCCGACGCCTACGACGCCGTGAGCAAGTACCTGAACCAGGTCTGGGGCTATTACCCGGGACCGCATCCCTATCCCATCCTAAGCCCGTTGCTACACACGGAAGCGGAACTCGGTTTCACGCTGGGATATCCCAAGGTGCCGTTCGTTCCCTGGGAGATGGGCCTGCGGTCCGAGCTGCTCTTCGCGCGCGCGAACCGCCTGGCGTACACGCTGACCAAGGGCGGCCTCATCTTCTCGTCGGACATGCGCGCGCCCGCGTTCCGCTACCTCCGCGCGTCCACGTCACCGACGGCAGCCGTGCAGGTTACGCAGCTCAACTGCTGGCCGAGCCTCAAGTCGGTCGTCGGCACGGAGAGCGCCCCGGGACGCACCTGCGCCGCGGACTTCTCGACGGACACGCGACGCCTGGACAACGGTGTGCTGGGCCTGGGCACGTTGCGCCTCCCCGTGATCCTCGACGGACGCGACGACATCTTCAAACCGCACGCCGGTTATCTCGCCACCGCGGCGGCGGACCTGGTGCTCGGCGGCGGCGTGCTCTTCCAGGGTGACGCCACCAATCCCACGCCCACGGCGGTGCGCAGCACATTCGTCCGACTGCAGGGCAGCATTGCCGGGTACCTGCCGCTCACGCGCGCGCTCACCCTCGCCCTCTCGTTGCGCGGCGGCTCCATCTTCCCGCTGGGTCCCGAGAGTGGCGAGGGAACGCTGCCCCACTACGTGCCCCTCTTCGAGCGCTTCTACCTGGGCGGCACCGACAGCGTGCGCGGGTTCCAGCAGGAAGGCGTGCTCCCCAGCGACGACGACACCGACCCGAGCCGTCCGCGTCCCGCCGTGAGCCAGGGTGGCAACGTGTTCTGGAACGGCCGCTCGGAGCTGCGCTTCCCCATTGCCGGACCGCTGGAGGGCGCGGTGTTTGCCGACGCGGGACAGCTCCTCTTGCAATGGCGCAACTGGGACCCATCCAAGTTCAGCGCGGGCGTGGGATTCGGCGCGCGCGTGAACACGCCGGTGGGGCCGCTGGTTGTCGACGTGGGCTACGGCGTGCTCGACGGCTCACGAGGCTTCCAACCGGAGCCGCGCCGCCTGGTCCTGCACCCCGCCATTGGCTACTTCTGACGAGGAGCGCGCGGGGCCGGCTGACACGCCGCGCAGAAATACGTGGTGCGCCCGCCCTGCGTGAACCCGGCGATCTTCTTCTTGCAGCGCGGACAGGGCTCGTCGTCACGCGCGTAGACCTTGAACGGGTTGGGCGCGCCAGGCTCCTCCACGTAGGTCACGCCCTCCCCCTCGTCGTGGTCCAGCACCAGCTTGAAGGTGGCGTCAATGCCCTTGAGCAACGCGGCGGCCTGTTTGACGTCGAGGGTGTTGGCCGGCGTGGCGGGATGGATCCTGGCGCGCCACAGCACCTCCGCGGCGTGGATGTTGCCCAGCCCCGCCAGCAGCGCCTGGTCCATCAGCGCCAACTTGATGGGTGTGCGTCGCTTCTGGAGGAGCGCGTGCAGCGCTTTTGCGTCGGGACGGGCGGTCAGCAGGTCCGGGCCCAGGCTGGCGAACGGCTCCTCCTCGTCGATGTTCGTGGTCTTGAGCCAGCCCAGCTTGGAGAAACGGCGCGCGTCGGTGAGCTCCACGGCGTGTCCGTCGTCGAGAAGCAATGACAGCGTCAGGAAGCGCGGCTCCGGCGCATCCGCCCAGCGACGCGTCAGGTGGCCGGTCATGCCCAGGTGCATGTACAGCGCGCCTCCCGACGCCACGGGCAGCGCCAGGTGCTTCCCCCGTCGGAGCGGCACCCCCATCTCCGCCCCGGTGAGACGCTTGATGAGCTGCGGCGCGGTGACACCGCCCAGCAGGCCCGCGGGCTTCAACTTGACGTCGACAACAGTGTGTCCCGCCAACCAGGCCTCAAGGTGGCGGCGGTGCAATTCCACTTCCGGCAGCTCAGGCACGTGCGCACTCCGGGTTCAGGGGTCGGCGCAGTAATAGCCCGTCTCGTCGTCCACGTAGCGACAAACCTGACCGTCCGCGGCGCAATCCTTGGAGCGCAGGGTCTCGTTGCGACACCACTGCGCCACATCTCCTTCGCAGCGCCCCAGGTAGTCGACGTCGCCACAGTTGCCCGGGTCACCACAGAAGTAGCCCACCTGCGGGTTCACGTAGCGGCAATCCAGTCCCTGCGCGGCGCAGTCCCGCGTCTGGAGCTGCTGCTGCTCATTGCACCACTCGGCCACCTCGCCATTGCAGCGGCCCCGGTAGTCCACGTCTCCGCAGTTGCTGGGCACACACACGTAACCCACCTGCCCTTCACCCAGCACGCAACGCTCCCCGCACGACGAGCAATCCCGCTGCAGCAGCTCTCCTTGGCGACACCAGCGCAGCACCTGCCCGTCGCACTCACCATACGGCAGCAGTCCCTGACACGGATCCTCGGCGGGGGCGACGCAGCGCCATCCGCTGGCAGCGGTGGACCAACCACAGCGCTGCCCCGACCCACACGCCGCGTGTTGCAGCAGGTCGTTCTCACACCAGGTGGCGCTGGTTCCGTCGAGCGCGCAGTGTCCTTCCGAGGTCTCGAAGCCACACGGCTGGGGTCCCGCCCCCGGCGTGGGCCCGGTCCATTCCTCGATCCAGGCGCGCGCCACGTCGGTGCGGGTGTAGCGGTCCAGCCCCACGCAGCTGTCATCTCCCCACGACAACGCGCCAATCACGCGCGTGTCACCCGCCGTCGCAATGCGCATGGACGGGCCGCCGGAGTCGCCGTAACACACACCGTGCACGCCCTCCCCGTTGACCACCAGCTTGTCCGCCTCACCCTCGAATCCGTACAGCACCTCCGCCACGAAGTAGCGCCCGTCGGAGTTGCCGGTCTGCGTGCGTCCGTAGCCCGCCTGCTCCACGGTGATGCCAAAGTCCGCGCTGGTGAGATCCTCGAGCGCAATGGGAATCGGCGTGACGTCGATCTGCGTGGCCGGCGCGTAGGCCAGCTCGATGAGCGCCATGTCCAGTGTGGGATGCTCGCGTTTGCGTACGGACGGCACGCCGAGCTGCGGGTTGCCGTCGTCGGGGCCGAAGAGTGCGTAGAAGTTGTCGCCCGCGGTCCCGTCGGTGCAGTGCTGGGCGGTGAGGATGATCTTGTCGGAGATCAGGGTGCCCGTGCAGAACGCGTCGTAGGGCGTATCCGAGGTGATGCCCACCACCGCCGTCTGCTGCGCGAGCGTGAGCGGAACGTGGGTGGGCTCACGCGTGCCGTTGACCACGGTGTGACGACGGAGATCGATCTTGTTGGGCCCGTCCTGGCAGAGGGGGTCCGGCTCCCAGCCCGCGTCGCTGGGCCCACCCGCGTCCGGCCCGTCGACGACCCCGCCCGCGTCCACGCCTCCGCTCGAGCCACCGTCGGAGCCGTGCGCGCCTCCCGCGTCGCGGTCCGTCGGCACCTCGTCGTCACGCTTGGCGGCGGGATCCACGGTGCAGGCCAGGGCCAATCCCAGGGTGACCACGAGGAGCTTGGGGTGTCTCATCTGACCTTCCTCTCGACGAGGGCGGTCCTATAACGCGCCGCGGTGGCCGCTCATCCGCCCACCGCCCGAAGCGGAGCGTCCTTTCGTTTGGAGGTGGCGTTGCCCATGCCCTAGGCTCACCTGGTTCCGCGACGGAAAACGGGGGCGCACGGCACATGGTGGTGGCCACACAGGCGGATGAGCTGGTGCAGGTGCTCCGCAGCTACGTGCCATCTCTCGTCGTCAAGGATCGCGCGGAGCGCACGCCCACCTGGCAACGGCTGCCGGCGGCGGTGTTGTTCGCGGACATCACCGGCTTCACCCCGCTCACGGAGCGGCTGGCAGCGCGAGGTCCCGCTGGCGCCGAGGAGCTCACCCGCATCCTCAACAGCTACTTCGCCGAGCTGGTGGAGCTCATCCACGTCCACGGCGGTGACACGGTGAAGTTTGCCGGGGACGCGCTGCTGGCGCTCTGGCCCGCCAACGGTGATCTCGTCGACGCCACGCTGCGTGCCGCCGTGTGCGGCCTGCGCATCCAGGAGGCGCTGCACAACCGTGACGTCGCCGACGGGGTGCGGCTCTCCCTGCGTCTTGGCATCGGGGCGGGCTCGGTGGTGGGCGCGCACGTGGGCGGCGTGGGCGGGCGTGTGGAGTACGTGGCCGCGGGTCACCCGCTGGTGCAGATGACCGAGGCGGAGCACGAAGCGCAGGCGGGTGACGTCGTGTTGGCGTCGAATGCGTGGTCACTGGTGAAGGACCGCGCCACGGGAGAGCCGCGTGAGCACGGTTGCGTCCGACTCACCAACGTGCCCTCCGCGCCCGCGCCGCGCCCGTTGGAGATCCACGAGATCCACGCTTCGGCCACGTTGCTGCGGCCCTACATTCCCAGCGCCATCCTGACGCGCGTGGAGGCAGGTCAGACCGCGTGGCTGGCGGAGCTGCGCCGGGTCACGGTGATGTTCCTCAACATCTCCGGCCTCGACGTGGAACGCGACGACGGCGTGTCGCGCCTGCAGGAAGCCATGGTGGCCATCCAGTCCGCGCTGGAGCGCTACGAGGGCACGCTCAACAAGCTCATCGTCGACGACAAGGGCACCACCGTGGTGGCCGGCTTCGGTCTTCCGCCCATGACGCACGAGGATGACGCCGCGCGCGCCATCCAGGCGGCCACCGACATCCGCACGCGCCTCTCCCAGATGGGCCTGAAGAGCAGCGTGGGCATCACCACCGGGCGAGCGTTCTGCGGGCCCATGGGCGGTCACCGTCGTCGTGAGTACACGATGATGGGCGACGTGGTGAACCTCAGCGCGCGGCTCATGCAGGCCGCCGCGGGCAACGTGTTGTGCGACGGTGCCACGCGCCAGGCCGCCGCGGGTCGCGTGCAGTTCCAGGACGGGGGCGAGCTGCAGCTCAAGGGCAAGGCCGCGCGCGTGGCGGTGTTCCGTCCGTTGGGCCAGGAGAAGGTGCCCTCGCGTTCCAGTCGTCCGCTCGTCGGGCGGGCCGCGGAGCGCGCGCAACTCAAGCGCCTGCTCGGTGAGCTGCGCGACGGCGCCGGCGGTGTCCTGGTGGTGCAGGGTGAGCCGGGCATCGGGAAGTCGCTGCTGGTGCAGGAGCTTGTCGACGCGGCCCGCGGTGTGAACGTGCAGGTGCTCTCCGGCACGGCCAACGCGCTGGAGAAGTCCACGCCGTACCACGCCTGGAGCGCCGTGTTCCGGGACATCCTGGCGCTCACCGACGACGTACCGGTGGAAGCGCAAGCGGCCCGCGTCCGCCAGGATCCCGACGTGGGCGAGCTGGCCGCGCTGCTGTGCGACGTGCTGCGCGTGCAGATCCCCGAGACGGATGCCACGCGCGAATGGCCCGCCAACGTCCGCGCCGAGGAGACCCAGCGTCTGCTCATCCAGCTGCTGCAGCGTCACGTGAAGGGTCGCCCGACGCTGCTGGTGCTGGAGGATGCCCACTGGTTTGACTCCGCCAGCTGGCTCCTCGCGCGTCTGGCCGCGTCGCGTCTGCCGCAGGTGCTGCTCTGCCTGAGCTCGCGCCCCATGACGGAGCCTCCGCCCGACGTGGGTAGGCTGTTGGCGTTGCCACGCGCGTTGCGCCTTTCCCTGGACCAGCTCTCTCCCGAGGACACCGACGCGCTGTTGCAGGGCCGCTTGCGCGCGGACCGCGTGGACACCGAGGTCATCCGCGTCATCCACGAGCGCGCGCAGGGCAATCCGTTCTTCACGGAGGAGCTGGCGCACGCGCTGGTGGAGACCGGGCTGCTCCAGGTTGTCGACGGAGTCTGTCGCTGGACGAACAGCGCGGTGGACCTCAAGAAGCTGCAGTTCCCGGACACGCTGCAAGGCGTGGTCACCTCCCGCATCGACCGTCTTTCCGCCACCGAGCAGCTCGCGTTGAAGGCCGCCAGTGTCCTCGGGCGCGAGTTCGAGCTGCGCACGCTTCGGGAGATCTTCCCCGTGGAGCCGGAGCGGGAGAACCTGTCCGCGCACCTGGGCCACCTGGAACGCGCGGACCTCACGCACCGCACGCCCGTCGCCACGGAGCCCTCGTACTTCTTCAAGCACATCATCACGCAGGAAGTGGCCTACAACCTCATGCTCTTCTCGCAGCGACGTCAGCTGCACGCCGCCACCGCCACCTGGCTGGAGCGCACCCACGCCAGCAATCTCCCGCCGTACTTCGAGCTGCTGGCGCACCATTGGCGTGAAGCGGACATCCCGGCGCGCGCGCTGGAGTACCTGGAGAAGGCCGGTGAGCACGCACTGGGCGCCGACGCCAACCGGGAAGCGCTCACGTTCCTGAGCGAGGCCACGCAACTGGAGGCCAATCTCTCGCTGTCTGGTGCGGCGCGGGGAGATGACCTGCACCGCGCTCGTCGACAACGCCTGCTCGGCGAGGCGCACCTGGCCATGGGGAATCTCGTGAAGGCGCGGGAGCACCTGGTGCTGGCGCTGGGAATCCTGGGCGTGCCACTGCCGGTGCAACCCAAGGAGAGCGCGCTCGCGTTCGCACGACAGGTTCAGCAACAGGTGTTGCACCGCGTGTCACGTCGGATCTTCGCGGATCGTCCATCGGGGGATCACCCGCGTCTCCTCGAGGGAGCACGCATTGCCGCGCGGGTGGGTCAGATCGACTACTACCGGAACGAGATGTTCCCGGCGATCAGCGCGGGCCTCCTCTCGGTGAACCTGGCCGAAGGTGCGGGAAGCTCGCCGGAGCTGGCGCGGGCGTATTCACTGGTGTGCATCGCTGCGGGGTTGGTGCCGTTGCATCCGTTGGCGCGGCTGTACTTCTCGCTCGCGCGTCAAACCGCGGCGGGCATGCCCAACTCGTCGGCGCAGGCCTATGTGCTCTTCGCCACCAGCCTGTACGCGATTGGCGTGGGCGAGTGGAACGAGGTGAACGGCCCGCTGATGGAGGCCCGCCGCATCAGCGAGCGCCTCAATGACCGACGAGAGCGCGGCAAGGTGCTGAACGCGCAGGGGCATTCCGCCGCGTACCAGGGCCGCCTCAAGGACGCGCAGGAATGCTTCACCACGCTCCGCACCGACGCAGTCCGCGCCGGCGACGTGCAGCAGCAGACCTGGGCGCGCAACGGCCTCGCCATGGTGGCGCTGCGACTGGGCAGGCTTCCGGAGGCGGTCTCCGAGGCGGAGGCGGGGCTCGTCGGAGCGGATCGCTCGTCGGAGATGGTGGCGCGCGGCGTGTTGGCCATTGCGCGCTGGGAGTTGGGCGAGGAGAAGCTGGCCGAGGAGCACGCGCAGGCCCTGCTGCGACACATGGAGGCCTCCAAGCCCACCGTGTACTCGACGCTGCAGGGCTACTCCGCCGCGTGCGAGGTTTTCCTCAAGCTGTGGGAGCGGGGGCGTGCCGACGCGCGCGCTCCGGCCATGCGCGCCGTGGAGCTGATGGAGAAGTACGCCACCGTGTTTCCCGTGGGGAAACCGCGCGCGCAGTTGTGGTCCAGCCTGGCGCTGTGGCTGCGCGGCGAGAAGCGCGGAGCGGAGGGCCGGTGGCGCACCGGATTGGCGACGGCGCGTGAGCTCAACATGCCCACCGACCAGGTGCTGTTCCACCTCGAGGCGGCGCGCCGTCTTCCCGCGACATCCCCGGAACGCGAGGCGGCGCTCAGGATTGCGCGGGACCTCCAGACCCTGATGGGCGCCGCGCCCCACGACGAGAAACTGCGTTGATCACGGCTGCACGTCGAGAAACCCGTTCAGCTCGGGCAGGCGGTCGGTGTTGATGAAGTCCATGCCCAGCTCCAGCATGGCGCCCCACACGCGCTCGTTGTCCGGCGCGCCGTAGAAGCGGACCTTCCGCCCCGTCGCGTGGGCGTTCTGGACAATGCACGCCACCTGGTCACGGTCCTGGTGCGGCATCTCGCCGACGCCGTCCCACGTCATCCAGTCCGCCCAATCCAGCGCGTAGTAGAGCCAGGCTCCGTCGGAGGCAGGGTCGTCGGGGGAGTAGTCGTTGCTGTCGCGGCAGGCGCGGCGGGGGTTGTTCTCCTTGACGAACGCGGCCTTGCTCGCGGAATCACCGGTGAGCACCACGGTGACCGGGCCGCGCTGCACGTCGTCACCGTTGTAGACGGTGAGCATGCTGTAGCGCTCCAGCATCTGGTGCAGGGCCTTGCGCAGCTCCGCGCCGCCGTCCTTGAGGTCCAGCCACAACGTGAAGGACTCGCCGTCGCCGTGCACGGAGCCGCGCCGGTTCACCAGCTCCTGCAGCGGGTCCAGGTACAGCGCGTCCAGCGTGCCCTTGGTGTCCCACGGCCAGTGCCCCACGCGCAGCTCCCCGCCGATGATCCAGAGGTCCGCCTCCGCGCTGTAGAAGCGGTTCTCGACGGCGTCGTGCAGCGGGTGGGCGTGCTCGTAGTCATTGTGGGCGTGGGCATGGATGTGCTGCCCCGCCACCGGCGAGCGCGTGGAGCGGAGGGCTGGCGCGGTCTGCCCGGGTTTGCACGCATCCGGCTTGGCGCAGCCCACCGACGTCACTGCGGCCAACACCGCCACCAGGAGACTCTTCTCACACACCACCATCGCGCTGCTCCGTGAGGGTGCCCTCACATGCGGCATCCTCGTCCGACCCGGACACTACTCCGGACGAGGCCCCCTGCACGCATTGGATGGATAGGACGCCATCGCTGAGCTTGGACGTGATGCAGTCCCGCGTCACCGTCTGCTCGACGTGCGCCGCATCCTGCCCCCCGTCGACGACTTCACCGGGACCAGCATCTCCGCGACGCGTTCCCGCCGGGACCACCACGGGTCCTTCGAGTGTCCACCCGCCTTCGCGGATGTCCGTGGGCTCACCCAAGGAGCCGCTGACGGGCAATCCCGCCCGGTCCGGCACGTTGATCGTCACGGTGCATTCGTTCTCGCGCGTCGCAACCGCGAGCACGGTATCAAGCCCGCACGTCGTACTGGTGGCGTACCAGACGGTCTGCGCCGGATGCTCGCGCTGGCACTGCGGCTCGACGCCGGACATGGGGGTCGCCATCAGCACCAGCGCGGTGCCACCAACCGCAATCACCTTCAGGCAAGCCTGGAGCAGCCGCATCATGATTGGTTCTCGTCGGAGATTGTCCGCGGCAGTCCGTACCACACTGCCACCGCCACGCAGGGCAGCGCCATCAGATCAGTGGGATCCGAAGCGATGCGATAACCGTGGAAGCCGAGCCATGCACCCCGCACCGCGAGCACATCACAGAGGACACGCGCGGCCGACGGTGAGACGGACACAGGAATGAAGATGGCCAGGGTCACCGCCGCGCCAAGTCCCAGTCGCACCGGACCGTTCCACGACGTGACCAGACTCAGCAACGCCGAGACATAGAGCGGAAGGAAGAAGCAGCCCGCGAAGTCGGACAGCTTCCCGGTGATGGCGTTGTGGAACGCTTGCTTGAGCCAGGAATCATTGACTGCCATCAGCGCAACGGCGGCCAGCGGCAGCGGAGAGAGGAACTCCTTCATGGGCTCCCTCGGAGTGAAGGCGTGCTCACCTGGGTCGCGAACGCCGGATTCCGGCGGCGGAGGTGACGACGCATCAGCAACAACAGCATCAGCGGGGGCCAAGGCGCGCCCGCGGATTGGGTGCAGCCTGGTGAGCCTGGTGTCTCGTTGATCGTGATGGGCTCGGAGACCGCAATGGGTCCCGCGCGGCCGTCCTTGCCAACGAGCCGCACCGCCACGCGAACGGTTTCTCCTGGGTTCAACTCCGGTGTCTCGTCGATGCCGCGTGTGGAAGCCATGCCAACGTCGACGCGCTCCGCAAGGGGAGCGGGGTCCGTGATCCCGAAGCCATCCTCGGTCGTTTGCGGCGGCTCCTGGCCTTCACGCAGCAACCACAGGTCCGCCAACTCGGCGCGGGAGCTGTCCGTGTGGAATAGGACGTCGACGTGGTGTCGGCCGTAACGGGGCGGGCTTGGAATCACGGGCACCGGAAAGGGAATCCCGCCGTATGGGCACGCATTGGAGAGGTCCTGGTCCTGGCTCTGATCGACCTGCAAGGTCGGAGCCTGGGGCGCATCCACGTCGATGGCCTGGACAAGGATGATTCCCGAAAGTTCCCCACCCACGACGACGTCGTACTCGCCCTCGGCGAGTGGCCCATCACTGGACACCAGCGTTGCCGCCGTGCCTGAGAACGTGCCGGCCAGGCGCCGCGTGCGAGGCGTCACCGTGGGCAGGTCGTCGTCGTGCGGCACAAACTGCACCGGCTCGGTGACTTCTCCAGCCACGATAATTTCGCACGTCGGGAGGCAGTGTGTGGACTGGGCGTTGTTGCGTGTGGACGACGTGAAAGCCATTGTCTCACACGCCCATGCAGCCTCCACCCCCGTCGTAAGCCCCACGACCCATCCGAGACGACGGAGAAACCGGCCCATGAACCACCTCCATTCCGTGACGACTGCACGAAGCGTACCCCACGTTTCTCCAGGGAGTCGTTGAAGCCACACCGCTGCGGGCCCGCATCACTGAGGTTCACGCGTCTCAGGTGTTCACAGCGGTTCCCGATCACGTGATCGTGACGCGAAGGGAGAAGCGCGTCGATGACGACGTGAACCAGATAGGGGCTGCCAAACTGCGCTGGCGGCGAAAGTAACCCCGCAGGGGCCACGCCGGCACCGAACCGTTCGCAACGACGCGCCGGGGGTGACACCTGCAGCCACGTGCTTTGCGGCGCTTCCCATTCGGATTGACCGGGAAGGTGATGGCCCTTGGCGGCGGCCAAGGACCATCACTTCGCGGGTGTCAGGTTTCACCCGCCAGGGTCAACTTCACCGGGAACCGTTGTAACGCCGCACAGAGGCCGACATCGGACCGATCGCGACGGCGATCCACGCGCGGACACCGCGGCCCCGGGCTGACGAACCGCGCCAACTGCGCTTGCTTTCACCACCATTGCGGGTCGGCAGCCCCTACATGGTTCACGTCGTCATCGTCGTGTTGCACCGCGCGCCACGGTCACCCTCAGCGGGATCCACTGTAAGGGTCGTCATCCATGAGGAACGCGAGGATGCTCATCCGTTCCGGGTGCGCTTGAAGCCATTGCCTCATGCGCTTGACCTCCTCGTAGTCGTCGCCGAAGCGCTTGAGGTAGATGCCTTCCATCACCTTGCGGGACTCGTCACGTCGTGCACGGTCCTGCCACGGCTCGGTGAAGATGAGGTTGAGCTGCAGGTGCAACCCCTGCTGCCGGAGCGCCTCCCACTCGTTGCGGTCAAACCACATGCCCGAGCAGGCGCCACACTGGTCAAGCCGGAAATCCACGCCCCGCCCGACGCGGTAGCGCACCATCAGACGCCGACACTCGGGGCACACCTTGACGCCCTGCACGTCGGAAACCTGCACCTCACCGCTGGTGTTCGTCGCTGGCAACGGTGCGTCGCCGGTTCGGCCACGCCAGGCATGGTAGTCCGCCGCGCCCAGCCAGTGGCCACCGCAGCTGGAACAGGCCAACGCCGGCAACCCGTCATCCAACGACACGCGCCGCAGACTCGAAGTCCGGCAAACCGGGCAATTCATCACCCCTCCTTGCATCCCGCACGTCGGGCCACGGAGCGCGAAAACAGTTCAACGCCTCCCCACCCGCATCCCCTTCACGCTCTCCCCGTGCTTCCGCAGGAACGCCTCCCGCGACAGCGACATCGCCACGTCCGTCTCCTCGTCGGTGTAGCGCCGCGCCTCCGGTGAGCCGTCCTCGACGTAACCCACCTTCAAGTAGCACCTTCGCGCCGCTTCGTTCCGCGGGACGATGCTCAGGTACACCGTCGTCAACGCGAGCTCCCCGAACGCCAGCGCGTGCACCATCGTCGTGAAACGCGTGCCCAGTCCGCGCGCCTGCGTCCCCCGCGGTCCCACCATGATCGCAAACTCCGCCACCGGCGGCGTCACGTTGCGCAGGTCCGCGTCCCCCACCAGCTCGCCGTCCACGTAGAGGAAGAACACCCGCGCCCCCTCGGCGCGCATCTCCGCGTACTGCGCCACCACCTCGTCGGGGGTGAGCGCCTGCGTGTTGGCCAGCATGCTTGTGTTGTGCGGGTCATTGACCCAGGCGGCCAGGACCGCTGCGTGGCGACGAATCTCGTCGTCGGTGGGCTCCTGCGCGAGGAGGCGCAGCCCGCCCTCTTTCCAGCTCACCTGCAACGCGGTGCTCATCCCGCCGCGGTTACTTGGGCTTCTTCTTGAGGTTCAATCCCGGCGGCATCGCCTGCGCCATCGCCGCCTCGGTGACTTTCACGTAGGCCATGCGCAGGTCGTAGAGCAGCGCCTCCATGAAGCGCTCCTCCTTGGGGCCCAGGTTCCCGCGCGTCTTGGCCTGCAGCATGCCCAGGATGTCGATGGTCTGACGGGCGAGCGGCAGGCTGGGCTCCACCAGCCCGGTATCCGGGTACGGGATCAGCCCCAGCTGCATCAGCGCCTGCTGTCCCAGGCTCTGCAGGAACGCCAGGAAGTCGATGGCCGGCCCACCGCCGCCGGTGGCGTCGTAGGCGTTCTTGGCGGCCTGGGCTTCCGGGGAGATGGGCGCGGCGGCCTTGGGCGCGGGGGCCTCCTCGGCGGGCTGCGCGGCGCGGGCACCACCGTTGGGCTGCGGAGCGGCGCGAGGCGGAGGCGGCGGGGGCGTGGGCTCCGGCGGCCGGGTGGACTCCGGCACGTCCTGGCGGACGTTGCCCTCGGTATCAAACCGGCGACGGTCCACCACCTTGAAAGCGCTCTTGCTCTCCTCCTGCTCGCGACCCTTCTCGACCATGGTCCTCTCCCGGCTCCTGCGCCCCGTGACGACGCAGCGGGGCACATCCCCAGTTCAATAAGCACTCACAGCTTGAATGCAAACACTTCCCGGGCCCGGCCGCGCTCCACCAGGATCTCCACCGTCCCGCGTCGACGCGCCTTGATCACCTGCTTGCGCAGCGTGTCCAGGTCCTCCACCGAGACGCTGTCCACCTGGCGGATGATGTCGCCGGGCTGCAGCCGCGCCTTGCCCGCCTGGAGCTTGCCGTCCACCGAGACGATGACGAGGGCCTTCTGCTCCCGCACGCGGAAACGCTGCGCGTTCTTGCCGTTGAGCTCCTCCACCACCATGCCCAGCTGGGCCTTGAGGATGCGGTCGGCCAACGTCAGCGGGATCTCCGCCGCGGTGATGGTGAGCTGCAGCCGCTCCTTGCCACGCGCCACGTCCAGGTTGACGGTGTTGCCGGCGGAGTAGTCGCGCATCTTGGCGCTGTAATCTCCCGGCGTCAGGATGGGGTACTTCTCCACCGCCAGGAGCACGTCGCCCGCGCGCACGCCGCCGCGCTCCGCCGGTCCACCCGCCTCCACGCCCACCACCAGCACGCCCTCCGCGCGACGCAGCCCTGCCTCCTTGGCCTTGCCCTCATCCACGGGCGCCAGGTCCATGCCCACGTAGGCGGGACGGACCTCGCCGTACTTGATGAAGTCCTGGGAGATGCGACGGGCGCGGTTGATGGGAATGGCAAAGCCAATGCCCTGCGCGCGGCCGTAGATGGCGGTGTTGATGCCAATCAGCTCGCCGTGGATGTTGAGCAGCGGGCCGCCGGAGTTGCCGGGGTTGATGGACGCGTCGGTCTGGATGAAGTCGTAGAACGTGGTCTCGCCCGCGTTGATGGTGCGGTGCGTGGCGGAGACAATGCCGGTGGTCACCGTCTGGCTGAGCCCGAACGGGTTGCCGATGGCGATGACCGGCTCGCCGGTGAGGAGCGCGGCGCTGTCGCCCATCTTGACGAAGGGCAGCGGGTCCTTGTCCTCGATCTTGAGGACGGCGAGGTCCAGGTCGGGGTCGGTGCCCAGGACCTTGGCGCGGTACTCCCGACGGTCCGGCAGCGTCACCTTGATGCGCGCGCCGCGCTGGACCACGTGGAAGTTGGTGAGGATGTGGCCCTCGGCGTCAATGAGGACGCCGGAGCCCAGGCTGGTGGTCTCCATCTGCGAGCGGTACTTGGGCTCGAAGAAGTCGTGGAAGAACGCCTCGGCGTCGTCGCCGGTGAACACCCGGTGACGCACCAGCTCTTCCGTGGAGACGTTGACCACGGCGGGACCCACGCGCTCCACCGCCTCCACCACGGCGGTCCTGCGCAGGTCATCCGCGGACGAATTGTGGCCGGTGGAGACGCCGGGCGCGACCAGCAGGGCCACGCCCGCCAGCGCCACGACGCTCGCGCGGGTCATCACGCCTGTGCCTCCGCCGCCTCGCCGTCGCCCTCTTCCTCGTCGGCGCCGGCCTCGGGGACCTCCACCACGTCGTAGTGGCCTTCCTGGTCCGGGAGGTCCTTCAGGTACTGCTTGAAATCCTTGTCATTGAGCACGCCGCGGCGCAGGTAGCGGTCCACCACGCGCTTATCCAGGTGCTTGGGCTGAGGACCTTTGGTGGCTGCCATGTGGCTCTCCAGGTTGGGTTCCGACCGCCTTGAAGGCTTGAGGCCGGGCCCCAGGAGGGAATTCCTCCCAAGGGGCGCGCACATATGGTGAGGGCCGCCTGGAATGTCAAGCCGGGGGTCCGTCCGGGCGTGGGGATGGCGGCGGGGTGACTCGCTCGGGGAGGGGCCGGTTGCTAGAGAGGCCGCCATGCGCTTGTACCGCCTGGTCCCGCTGTGTCTGGCCGCCGTGTTCTCCGCGGCACTGACGACGGGACCGCTCCTGGCCCAGTCGGATGACCCGGACGACCCGAGCAACCGCCCACCCTCCCTGGACGGCAGCGACGACGCCCCCACCCCGCCCCAGACCACCGACAACCCGGATCTGGAGCCACCCATGAGCCCGGGCAACTCCGCGGTGACCACGGTGACGGCGAGCCAGGGCCAGGTGCACGTGACGGCGGGGATGTTGAACCCGGGCTACGGCGGCTACCCCGTCTTGATGTGGCTGGAGGTGGAAGGCCCGCGCGTGGGCCAGGTCATCCTGGAGGACGGCAAGGGCACGGTGGTGTGGCGCAAGGAGCTGCACGCGGTGCGTCGTGGCGGCGAGCTGGTGGCGGTGCCCCGCCCCGGCAACATGATCCTGAACCTCATCCTCAACACCGGCGGTGTGCGTTCCGCGCCCGTGGCGATCTCGCTGTACAACGGCCGGCAGCTGAGTCTCCCGCTTCTCGTCGTGGGCGGGGAGCAGAGCCTGGCGCTGGCGGAGGAGCTGCGTGGCTACGCCGGGGAACGCCCCGTGCACTGGATGCCTCCTTCCGCGCTGCCCGCCACGCCGGCGGTCTACCTGGGTGTGGCGGCGGTGGTGCTGGGTCCGGACGCGCGGATCCCCGAGAAGCAGGGGCTGGCGCTGCGGCTCTTCCACTGCGCGCGTGGCGGCGTGGTCTCGCTGGGGAACGCCACCCTGCCCACGCACGGAAGCTGCCAGGATCCGCCGGTTCTCGTCGGGGAGCACGGGCGCGTGGCGCCGCATGAGCTGATGGAGGGGCTGCGCGAGTTCCAGGTCACCCTCGGCATGCTGGAGGAGCAGACGGTGCGCGGGATGCAGCCCATGACCGACGCGCAGGCCGCCAGCGGTCTCCTGGCCCACCGCCCCGACGCGCGCATGGGCCTGGCCACGCTGGTGCTGGTGCTGCTGGGGATGGCGGGGGCGCTGTACCTGACGCGTCGGCAACGGATGACGCGGGCGTTGCTGGTGCAGGCCTCGGTTCCCGTGGTGGGGGGCGTGGTGATGGCCGCGCTGGCGTTCACGGCAGGGGCCGCGCCCACGTCGGTGCGCCTGGTGACCGTGGACGCGCGCGAGGGCGCCCCGGTGGCGTTGGTGCGCACCGCGGAGGCCACCGTGGGTGAGCTGAAGGCGCCAACCAGTGAGACCGCGTGGGTCATCCGCACCGAGCCCAAGGAGGAAACCCCGACGAGGACTCAGGAGACCTGGGACGCGGTGGACGTGGTGCCGCTGAACGTGTCTCCCAACGCCTCCGACGGGAGCCGGTTCACCGTGAGCGTGGGCGGTCCGTCGAGCGAGGCGTTCAGGTGCGGCAGCGCCCCCGAGGAGTCCGACCTCAGCGCCCGCGAGCTGCCCGAGGCCTTGGGCCGCGTGCTGTTGGAGCGTTGCCTGCACATGCGCGGGGTGGTGACGCCGCTGGCGGAGGGGACCGTGCCGCAGCTGCCCCAGACCTTCAGCGCGCTTCCCGACGGGCGGAGCATGGAGAGCCGGTGGTTGTACGTGCTGCCGCAGAAGGGGAAGTCGCTGTGACCACGGAAACCGCGCCCCTTCCCATCCCTGCTCCCGCGTCCCGCGCCTCGGCCATCCGCGCGCAGGGCCTCTCGCGACGTTTTGGCCGCGTGGCGGCGTTGCAGAACGTCTCCTTCGACATTCCCGCCGGCAGCATCTGCGGCCTGATTGGTCCCAACGGCGCCGGGAAGACCACGCTCCTGCGCATCCTGGCCGGTCTCGACGAGCCGGACGAGGGTCTGCGCTTCATCGACAACGTCGACGTGGCGGCCCGCCGCGACGAGGTGCGCAGCCGCTTTGGCTACGTGCCCGACTACGCCGGCCTCTACGAGGGGCTCACCGTCTTCGAGATGGTGCGCTTCTTTGCCTCCGCGCAGGGTCTTTCCCGTGACCGCGCCGAGGTGGCGGCCACGCGCGCGCTGACGCAGGCGGGACTCTCCGCGGTGCTGGACCGGCCGGCCAATGCGCTGAGCAAGGGCATGAGTCAGCGCGCGTGCGTGGCGTGTGCGCTGGTGCATGACCCGCCGGTGCTCTTCCTCGACGAGCCCGCGGCCGGACTGGACCCGCGCGCGCGCATCGAGCTGCGTGAATTGCTGAAGGACCTGCGACGCGCTGGCAAGACCATCCTCATCAGCAGCCACATCCTCAGTGAGCTGTCCGACATGGTGGACCGCGTGCTCATCCTGGAGCGCGGGGTGGTGAAGGCCAGCGGCGCGGTGGATGCGGCGTGGGCGGACAACGCCAAGCGCGTGGAGGCGCGCGTGCGCATCGAGGTGATGGGCGACGGTGGTCCCGCCGAGGTGCTGCTGCGCTCGTTGCCCTTGGTGCAGAGCGTGATCCGGGAAGCGGAGTTCCTGGAGGTGGTGCTGCGCGAGGGCGACGGGCTCACCGGCGGACCCGCGCAGGTGGCGGAGCTGGTGAAGACGTTGGTGGAAGCGGACGTGCAGGTGTGCGCCGTCATCCCGCACCGCCCCAACCTGGAAGCGTTGTTCATGACGGTGACGAAGGGAGAGCTGCAATGAGCACCGCGGCCTGGAGCTCGTTCGCGCCGCTGGCGGAACGGGAGATGCTGGTGGGCCTGCGCAAGCGGCGCACCGCCATCACGCAGTTCATCACGCTGGTCATCACCAGCATTGCCGCGGTGGGCGTGGCCGCCGCCAATCACGCCTTCAGCGACGTGCTCAAGCAGGGCCCCGACCCCTTCGGCCGCGAGATGTTCGTGGCGGTGCTCACCGCGCTGTCTGGTCTGCTCATCCTCACCGCGCCCGCGCTCACCGCCACCTCCATCAGCGAGGAGCGCGAACGGCGCACGCTGGACCTGCTGCTGTGCACCCGCCTCCGCCCCGGCGACATCGTGCTGGGGAAGTTCACCTCGGGGATGGTGCAGGGATTGATGGTGGTGGCGGCCTCGGTGCCGGCGGCGTGTTTCTCCTGGCTCTACGGCGGCGTGGCGTTGTGGCACCTGGTGGTGGCGTACGCGGCGGTGGCGTTGTTGCTGGCCATGCTTCTCGCCGCGGGATTGTTCGGGAGCGCGCGCGCCACGCTCTCCAAGGCGGCCATCAGCAGCACGTACGGCGTGAACCTGGCGCTGATGCTGCCCATCGGGTTGCCCGCGCTCGGCGGGATTGGTGTGGCGTATGCCACCGGGAAGGCGCCCATGGAGGTGGCGGCGTCCCTCGCGTTGGGCAGCGTGGTGATGTTGTGGTGCACCTCCGCGGCGCTGCTGGCGTCGGTGACGGGCATTTCTCCCGCGTCCCACGACCCCGCGCCGGCCGCGCGCAAGAACCTGCTCTTCATTGTGACGACGGGAATGCTGGCCGCGGGGCTCGTGGGCGGGCTGGAGTCCACCAACCTCACGCAGCTGACCGTCTCGCTGCTGCTGGCGTTGGCCTTCGTGCTCACCGTGGCCTCGCTCATCTTCGCCACCGAGGATCCGCCGGTGCGCACCGACGTGGCGGCGAGCGTGCTGTGGCGCGGCAACCCGCTGGTGGGCGTGCTGTTCTACGTGGGGGCCACCGTGGTGGCTGCGACGGCGGTTCCCTCGCTGGCGCTGCGCAACCTCGACGTGAAACCAGTGACGATGTCCGGGTGCATGGCCCTGGTGCCCTTCTTCGCGTCGTGCGCGGGAGTTGCGTCGTTGACGCGGCTGCTGCCCATCCGTCGCGGATTGCGACAGGGCGTGGCGTTGGCGGGCCTGATGTTCGTGCTGTTCATCCCGCCGGTGCTGGCGTTCATCACCGGTCACCAGAACCTGACCGCCGCGCCTTCGTTCATGCTGCTGTGGCTGCACCCCGGCGTCATGCTGGACCAGGCTTCCCCGTCGACGGTGTCGCCCACGCCCGGCCCCTTTGGCCTGAGCATCCCGACGGCATTCATGCTGGGCCACCTGGCCATTGCGGCGGTGACCCTGGTGATGAGCCAGCGATTCGGCACGCGCAGCCCGCGCGCGGAGTGAGCAGCACATTCCTTCCGTGCGCGGGCCGTGTCCTTCCGCGTTGAATTGCATTTCGTGTTCCGCTCCGTCGCTACATCCGGAGCTCGCGGTGCGACACGCTCTTCAGCACGTCCGCCGCCCTGCCGCGCCGCTCCACGTCGGCAATGTCGGACAGGCTGATGACGCCCAGCGGCTTGCCCTTGTTGTCGGTGCAGACGATCCGGGAGACCTTGTGCTCACGCATCAGGTCCTCGGCCACCTTCAGGTCGTCTTCGGGGCCACAGCAGATCAAACGGGCGCTCATGGCCTCTGAGACCTTGGTGTCGGCGGGCTTGCTGTCGGCGAGCACGCGGATGCACAGGTCGCGGTCGGTGACCGTCCCCTGGGCGATTCCGTTCTGGTCGCACACCGGCATGAAGCCGACGTTGGCGTCACGCATGCGGGCGGCGGCGGTGGCGGCGGTGTCGTCCACCGTGCAGCACTGCACGTCCTTCTTCATGATGTCCTGGCACTTCATGGCATCCTCCACTGGGGGAGGACCGGCCCGCGCCCGCGGCAGCATCCAGCGGGAACGCAGCCGCCATCACGCGTGGCGGGGCTCCCCGGCGGATCTATCGACCGTCGTGACGACGGCAAACGGCATGGGCTCCGTCGGTACCGCGTGCTCCCTGGGTGGTGGCGGGTCGGCCCCCCCCACCCGGCCGCCCTTGCTGAGTGCACCGATTTCTCGTCGTGGGCGGCCGACCTCCCCCACGGTGTGGGGAGGCGTAGATGTGCCGCCACGATTGAGTTGTTGCTCCCGGTGGGCGGCACGGGCCCGGTGAACTCAACGGAGCCTTGTGCCGCGCCAGGTCAGCGTGCCCAGCGGGCGCGGCACATCTACGCCTCCCCACACCGTGGGGGAGGTCGGCCGCCCACGACGAGAAATCGGTGCAATCAACAAGGGCGGCCGGGTGGGGGGGGCCGACCCGCCACCAGCGTCAGCGCGCTACTGGCACGTCCCCCCGTTACACGTCTTCCCCGACGCGCACCCCGCGCTCCCCTGGCAGTCCACGTGGCACACGCTCACGTTGCATTTGTAGCCATTGGCGCACTCCGGCTGGTTGTTCTCGTCACAGGTGCTGGTGGCGTCAATGCACGTCCCCGTCGAGTACTGGCACACCTCGCCCTTGTCGTAGGCGCACATGGTGTTCTCGTCGCAGCTGGTGTTCTTGACGCACTGGTTGTTCTCGCAGCGCGCGCCCACCACACAGCCGTTGACGATGGCGCCCTTGGTCGGGTCGCAGCTGGTCTGGCAGATGCGGAGCTTGCAGACGTAGCCGCCGGGGCAGTCGCTGTGCTCGGTGCAACCGCTCCCGCCGCCGCCGCTGCTGCTGCTGGATGACGAGGTGGTGCCCTCCCCCTCCCCGGTACATCCGGTGAGCAGAGCCGCGGCCAGCGTGGTGATCAGGAAGAAGCGCATCGGGAGCCCCTGTCGGAAAGGTCGGGGGGCTCCTTATCACCTGCCGGGCCGGCGCTTCAGCCCCATTTCCGCGGCCACCCCGTCCCGGTACACGTGCCAAAGCTGCAAGGCGGTCTGGAGCGCCTCGGTCACCCGCCGCTGCTCGACGGCATTCCGCGCATACCGGACCGCCAGCCGCCACGCGTCCATGCGGTGCCCGCCCTCCACGGCGAAATGCGCGCGGGTGAGCTTCAGGTGGCGCGGGTGCACGCCGTAGTGCTTCACCAGCGGGTGCGCCGCCACCGCCTCCTCGGCATCCCGCGGGGGCTTCCCGGTGGGCTTCTTGAGCCCCAGCGCCACGCCCTCCTTGGCGCTCCCCTCGACGAAGATGCACGTCACCGCGTACCCCACCAGCCAATCCTGTCGCTCGGTGGCGTCGTCCAGGAACGCGCGGTACGCGAGGGTGGTGGGCAGCAGCGGCGCATCCAGGATCTGCTTGCGCTTGAACCCCACGCCGCCCATGAGCTGCAGGAAGAGCTCGGGGTGCGGACCCACGCCGGACAATCCGCCCGTCTGCTCCTCGTACAGGTTCTCCGCCAGGGCCTTGCGCACGTCGTCGGGTGGGCCCTTGCCCATGACGCGCGCCAGCATGACGGGGAAGTCGCGCACGTAGGCGCCGTGCTCCTGCTGGTAGTGCACAAGCAGCTGCGCGCGCGTGAGCTTCCCGGCGGCCAGGTCATGCCAGGAGAAGTGGTCCTTCTGCTCCATCAGGTCCAGCCACGCCCGGGCAAAGGCGGGCAATGCCGTCTGTGCTGCACCCATGTTGGTCGTGACTCCGTCGAGGGCTCCCCGCTCCGTGCAACCGCGCTACGCCCCGCCCTATTTCCCGCGCTTCTTGCTCTTCGCTTTGGTCTTCTTCTTGGCCTTGCTCTTCGACGACGCCTTCTTCTTGGTCGGCTTGGCCTCCTCGTC
>JBFMGU010000520.1:0-1038 GCA_040752415.1 Myxococcota bacterium | reverse complement strand
CCCGGCACCACTCCCGCCGACGCCAAGGCCGCCGCCCCCGGCGACAAGGCCGGTCAGCCCGCGCCGGGCACCAAGACCACGCAGACCGGTGCCGAGGCCGCGCAGGCCGCGAAGAAGGAGGTGGCGAAGGTCCAGCTGCCCGGCTCGGTGGTGAGCGTGGGGCAGTGCCTCTCCTTCGGCGGAACGCAGTGGGCCTGTCTGTTGATGGCGTACGGCCTGTTCGCGCTGCCCATTCCGTTCACCATCTGGCCCGCGCTCGTGAGCACCATCCTGTGCGTTCCCGGCGTGGCGGCCACCACCTCCACGGTGTTCGGCGACTACCTCTCGGGCGACCGCCACCCGCTGCTGATTTCGTTCTTGACCTCGTACGGAACCATCTGGGTCATTGAGTTGGTGGCGGCGGTGGTGGACGCCATCCTGCTGGGCATTGCCGCCTACGTCTTCTACGACGTGTACACGGCCGGCGATCTCTACGTGAACGAGAAGTACCGGATGCGTCGCGAGAACCCGCCCGCGGTGCAGGACGCGCCCGGGGTCCTCCGCTCCGACGTGGAAGGCCTGGGCAATCTGATCCTGGAGCGCTCCATTCCGGCCGCGGTGCTGCTCGGCGTGGCGGCGGGCGTGGCGGCGTTTGCGTTCCTGCTGCTGGCCATTGCGCCGCCGCTGGTGAACACGATCATCCAGGGTGTGCTCCGTCGGGAGTCCGAGGAGGGCAACAAGCTGCCCCGCCTGGTGAAGCGCGACGACGACGAGACCACCTCCACGCCGGTGGCCTCCACCACCACGACCAACGCGCCCGCTCGCGCGGTGGCCGCGGTGAAGTTCTGATCCGCACTGCTTGAAGTCCACGGCAGCCAGGCCACTGACACCAAGCCCTGGCGTGGCGTCGCCATCCGGGGCTTCTTCCGTGAGCAGAATCCGCGCTGCGTTCCTCCGAGGACAGGCGGCGGTCAAGGACCATTCGGCTCGGGATGCGCCGCGCCAGGTCCGAGCGAAAGCGGCACTTCATGCCGCAGTCCGAAAGGGTGCGGGCACCGC
>JBFMGU010000052.1:0-48640 GCA_040752415.1 Myxococcota bacterium | reverse complement strand
CCGAAGCACAAAGGAGCCTCCATGCCACCCCCCCTAGAGCCCACCCACGAGGAGCTGCGCACGCGCCTTGCGGACCTGGATGCCAAAGCGGAAGCAGGGGGCGGCGCCGACCGCGTCAAGAAGCAGCATGAGGCCGGCAAGCTCAGCGCCCGGGAGCGCATTGATCTCCTGCTGGACCCCGGCACCTTCGTGGAGCTGGACAAGTTCAAGACCCACCGCAGCAGTGACTTTGGCATGGGGGACAAGAAGATCCTCGGCGACGGCGTGGTCACCGGCTACGGGCTGGTTGACGGGCGTCGCGTGTTTGTCTTTGCGCAGGACTTCACCGTGTTCGGCGGCAGCCTCTCCGGCGCCTATGCCGAGAAGATCTGCAAGGTGATGGACCTGGCCATGAAGTCCGGCGCGCCCGTGGTGGGGCTCAATGACAGCGGCGGCGCGCGCATCCAGGAAGGCGTGGAGTCCCTGGCCGGCTACGCCGACATCTTCCTGCGCAACACCCTGGCCTCCGGCGTGGTGCCGCAGATCAGCGCCATCCTGGGCCCCTGCGCCGGCGGCGCCGTGTACAGCCCGGCCATCACGGACTTCATCTTCATGGTGAAGGACACCTCCTTCATGTTCGTGACCGGCCCCGACGTCATCAAGACCGTCACCCACGAGGAGGTGAGCAAGGAAGCGCTGGGCGGCGCCATGACCCACAACAGCAAGAGCGGCGTGGCGCACTTCGCCCTCGACGACGAGCCGACCTGCCTCCGCAAGATCCGGGACCTGCTCTCCTTCCTGCCGCTCAACAACCTGGAGCCGCCGCCGGTGGCGGACTGCACCGACCCGCTGGATCGTCGGGATGAGTCGCTGAAGACGCTGATCCCCACCAACTCCAACAAGCCGTACGACATGATCGACGTCATCAAGGCGGCGGTCGACGACCGGAGCTTCTTCCAGGTGCAGGAGCACTACGCGCGCAACATCGCCGTGGGCTTTGCGCGCATGGGTGGCCGCCCGGTGGGCGTGGTGGCCAACAATCCCGCGTACCTGGCCGGCTGCCTGGACATTGACGCGTCACTGAAGGCCGCGCGCTTCGTCCGGTTCTGTGACTGCTTCAACATCCCGATCGTGACGTTTGTCGACGTGCCGGGGTTCCTGCCCGGGACCACGCAGGAGTACGGCGGCATCATCAAGCACGGGGCCAAGCTCCTGTATGCCTACGCGGAGGCCACGGTGCCCAAGGTCACGGTGATCACGCGCAAGGCCTACGGCGGCGCCTATGACGTCATGAGCAGCAAGCACATCCGCGGCGACATCAACTACGCGTTCCCCACGGCGGAGATCGCGGTGATGGGCCCGGAGGGTGCGGTGAACATCATCTTCCGCGCGGAGCTGGAGAAGGCCAAGGACGCCGTGGCGGAGCGGCAGCGCCTGGTGGCGGAGTACCGCGAGAAGTTCGCCAATCCGTACAAGGCCGCGGCGCTCGGTTACGTCGACGAGGTCATCAAGCCGGAGGACCTGCGTCCCAAGCTGGCCGTGGCGTTGGACATGCTCAAGAACAAGCGCGACCAGAACCCGCCCCGCAAGCACGGCAACATCCCGCTGTGAGAGAGGCAGCCCGAATGACCCGGAAACCCATCCAGCGCGTGCTCGTGGCCAACCGCGGAGAGATTGCCGTCCGCGTGATGCGGTCCTGCCATGAGCGCGGCATCGAGACGGTGGCGGTCTACTCCGACGCCGACCGCGCTTCCCTCCACACGCGCTTCGCCCACCACGCCGAGCACATTGGCCCGCCCGCCAGCCGGGAGAGCTACCTCGTCATGGAGCGCATCATTGCCGCGGCCAGGAAGCACAAGGTGGATGCCATCCATCCGGGCTACGGCTTCCTCTCGGAGAAGGCGGAGTTCGCCAAGGCGTGCGCTGACGCGGGCATCATCTTCATTGGCCCGCCGGCGTCCGCCATCGACGCCATGGGCGAGAAGACGCGTGCCCGTGCCACCATGAAGGCCGCCGGCGTTCCCGTGGTCCCCGGCACCGACGGGCCCGTCACCGACGAGGAAGGCATTGCCTTTGCGCGCCAGGTGGGGTTCCCCGTCATGGTGAAGGCGGCCGCCGGCGGCGGTGGCAAGGGCATGCGCAAGGTCACCAGCGACGCGGAGATGCCCAGCGCCATTGCCGGCGCGCGTCGTGAGGCGCAGAGCGCGTTTGGCGACGGGAGCATCTACGTCGAGAAGTTCCTGGAGAAGCCGCGCCACGTGGAGATCCAGGTCTTTGCCGACACGCACGGCAACGTGCACCACCTCTTTGAGCGCGAGTGCAGCATCCAGCGCCGCAACCAGAAGATCATCGAGGAGGCGCCCAGCCCCGTGGTCGACGAGGCCATGCGCAAGGCCATGGGTGAGGTGGCGGTGAAGGGCGCGCGCGCGGTGGGCTACGTGGGGGCGGGGACCATGGAGTTCCTCGTCGACGCGAGCCGCAAGTTCTACTTCCTGGAGATGAACACGCGCCTGCAGGTGGAGCACCCGGTGACGGAATGGGTGACCGGGTTTGACCTGGTGGGCGCGCAGATCGACGTCGCCAATGGATTGCCGCTGCCCTGGGGCGAGCAGCCTTCCCATCCGCGCGGGTGGGCCGTGGAGGCGCGTGTCTACGCGGAGGATCCGGCGCAGGGGTTCCTGCCGCAGCCCGGGAAGATCGTGGAGCTGCGGGTGCCGGGCGGCCCCGGCGTGCGCGACGACACCGGCGTCTACAGCGGCGCCGAGGTCACGCCGTTCTACGACCCGATGATCGCCAAGCTGAGCTGCTGGGGACCGGACCGTCGGGCGGCCATCCGCAAGCTGGTGCGCGCGCTGCGCGAGTACACGGTGAAGGGCATCAAGACCAACATCAGCTACCTCGTGGACATCCTGGAGCACCCGGCGTTCGTCGAGGGGGACCTGGATACGGGCTTCATCGAGAAGCACATGAAGACGCCGCACCGCGCGCCCAACTCGTCGCTGGAGTTGGCGGCGGTGATTGCCGCGGCGGTGCACCAGCAGGCGCAGGATGAGCGGTTGCGCTCGCGCGTGGTGGGCGCAGCGTCGGGGAAGGGCCAGGGCGCCGTGGGGATGTCGAATTGGCAGCGGGCGTACGCCCCGCGTGGACGGTGAGCCATGAAGTACGTGGTGACGTTGGGCGGCAAGGAGCGCGTGGTGGAGCTGGTGGGTGGTGCCGGCTCCCAGGTCACGGCCTTCATCGACGGTGAGCCGCACGCGGTGGACGCGCTGAACCTGCCCAATGGGTCGGTGAGCCTGATCATCGACGGTAACAGCTACGACGTGGACTTCGAACGTCCCGCCGGCACCGACGCGCTGGATCCCAACCTGAACCTCCGCGTCCGGGGCGAGGTCTTCTCGCTGCAGGTGATGGAGGAGCGTCGCAAGCGCCTGCAGGAGGCCACCGCGCGTGCTGGAGGTGCCGGTGGGCCGGCGCAGATCACCAGTCCCATGCCCGGCAAGGTGGTGAAGATCCTGAAGGCCGCGGGGACCCCGGTGAAGGAGGGGGAGGGTGTCGTCGTCGTGGAGGCGATGAAGATGGAGAACGAGCTGCGCGCACCTTCCGCGGGCGTGGTGGCCGAGATCCGCGTGAAGGAAGGTCAGGCGGTGGAGATGGGGGCTGTCCTCGCCGTGCTGGGACCCGCGTAGCGCCGACGGTCAGGCTGACGCTAACCTGCCGGCATGATTGCGGAGGTTGCAATGGGTCGGGCCTGGGGAGCGCTGGTGGCGACGGCGTTGGTGCTTGGGAGCGGGTGCAAGTACTTCACTGCCGCAGTATGCGAGGTCGATCAGGATTGCGTCGACGACGGCGACGGCTGGACGTGCGACGAGGAGCGGGGCGTCTGCGTTGGACCCGGTGAGAAGGGCGGCAACTGCGCCTCCGACCCCCAGTGTCAGTGGCCGTTGACCTGCGACGAAGCCCGGAGCCGCTGCGTGGACCCGGGGAGCGAAGGCACATCAAGCTCTGCCGGAGCCTCGGCATCCACGACTGCCAGTGGCACCTCCTCTGGCAACAGTACCTCCTCGACGTCCTCATCAAGTAGCGGCGGATTGCCGAGCACCTCGATGAGCTCCACTTCCACGAGCACGGCGTCTTCCTCGTTGTCCACGAGCTCTGGCGGGTCCGCTTCCACGACGTCCTCAAGTGTGACGACGTCTTCCGCTTCTGGGAGCAGCTCCTCCCCCTCCAATTCGTCGAGCGGCGGCTCACCTGACGCCGGCACGTCGGACGCGGGACTTGGCGACGCGGGTGCGACCGATGCGGGACTCCAGGATGCGGGAAGAGACGATGCCGCGACGGTGGAGGATGCTGGGCCGCTGGATGCCGGCCCTCCGGTGCCGTTCACGATCGCGAGGGTGACGTCTAGCGCGCGGTCGGTCGTCGCGGGTCAACGCGGACTGACGGTGCGCGTCCTGGTTCGAAACGACGATCTTGTCCTCCCCACAGACGCCACTGTGGCGCTGACCTTCGGTGCCCAGAGCGGCAACGTCGTGGGAACGGTTGCCACGGCGGCGCAGCCTGCAGTTGTGCCGGCGGGGGCGGAGAAGGCGCTGTACTTCGCCGTCGACATCGGGCAGGGGTTGGCCCCCGGTGCGCTCACGGTGGATGCAACCGCCAGCGTGGTTCTTGGTGACGTCACTGGGGACGTTGTCGGCGCGGCAGAGCCGCTGACGCTGCTGGTCTTGACTCCCCCGGCGGTCGTTGCGCCAGCGGTTGCGGACACCGGCGCGTGCACCCGAATAGTCTACAGCCTGCGACAGCAGGAAGGCGTCCCGGTTGACGTCGACGTGGAATGGAGCCGCGACGGGCAAAGCTTCCAAAGGGCGCGGATGGGTATCGAGAGCCAGGGAATCCGCCAAATGAGATCGACGAGCGACGGAACCCCGCACCATTTTACCTGGGATGCGGCGCGCGACCTGGGGCGGAATGAGCACCCGGGCGTGACCTTGAGGCTCACGCCGCGCCTCCAAGGTGTCTCCGGAGAAAGCGTGGCCGTCGGGCCAATCGATCTCGACCTGCGCGGGGGTCAATTCGGCCCGCCCCAGGGCTTTCCCGTTGGAACTCAGCCTCAGCGGATTCTCGTGGACGCTTTCGCCGGCAACGGCGAGGCCTACGCCGTTGTCGCGAACGAAGGGGACGCGAACTTCTCGGTGATGCGCCCGGATGGCGCAGGTGGGTTCTTCGAAGAGGCGTTGTCGCCGTACAATCCTGGAGCGGCGGTTGCCGCGGTCGCATCGGGTGACTTTGACGGTGATGGGCTGCCGGATCTTGCCGTTGCGACAGCCACGCCCGACGTGGTGCGAATCTACCGACGGAGACCGGAGGGGTATTTCTCATCGATCGGCAACGCCGCCATTTCAGGGGTGGCCGTGGAGCTCCACGCCGTTGATGTGAACAGGGACGGGATCCTGGACCTCGTTTCGGTAGCCAGTGGCGTCAACGTCTCCATCGGTACCGGTGGCGGCGCATTCGCCGCGGCGACCCAGTGGCTGGTGGGCGATGCGCCAGTCAGCGTCACCTCGGGCGACTTCGATCGGGACGGGGCTGTCGATCTTGTGGCGGCCAGTGGCCCGTCCGGCACCAACGGGATGCTGCTGCTGGGAGACGGCGCCGGTTCCTTCAGCGGGCCGACGCGTTTCGGGGCGAGCGTCAACGTCCTTGGCATCGCCGCTGGCGACGTCGACCGCGATGCCGCTCTGGACGTCGTCTTCGTCAGCGACACGGATCCGGTGGTCGTTGTCGTTCCCGGCGACGGGGCTGGTGGGTTCGGGAATCAGCAGACGTTGGTGACGACGGGCGTGCCCCACGCATTCGCGGCTGTGGACATGGATGCGGACGGGTGGCTGGACATCATCACCGCGAACCGGGCTACCGATGACCTGAGCGTGATTCGGGGCGGTGCGGACGGGTTTGCGTTCCCTCGCTCCATCAGCGTCCCTGGGACGGCTCTCGGAGGTATCGCCGCGGCCCGGATCGACGGCGACGGCGCACCGGACCTGGTGTTGACCGACTCACTCAACGACCAGATGCTGGTCCTGGCAAACATCAATGCGGGGGAGTGCGGCCTGGCGTGGGATGGAAGCGGCAGCGTCCCAAACGGGGCAACCCTGGCCGACGTGACCGGAGACGGAGTCGTCGATGCCCTGATCCCCGTAGGGACGAGCGTCTACCTGTGGCGCGGGATGAGCGGGGGAACCCATGAATGGGCTGGGAGCGTCGACTTCGGGTTCACCATCTCCTATGGGTTCGGGATCGGTGACCTGAATCGTGATGGTGCACCGGACCTCGTCGCGCCCGATCATGTCAGCGGGGTCATCCAGCCCGCCCTGGGAGACGGCCTCGGCGGATTCACGCTTGCAGGCAGCTACCAGGCGCCCGCCAGTTTTCCGCTGGGGATCGCGGTCGGAGACCTCTCGGGCGACGATGTCGACGACGTGGCGGTGTTGAACTACCGCGATCAGGTGGTGTTGGCCCCGTCCTCGGAAGCCGGAGTTCCCCTGGGCCACTGGGAGGTCGCCCTGCAGGAATTCGGACGGCGAACCCTTTGGCAGGGAGAGAGCTCCATCCGTGTTGGTGACATGGATGACGACGGCGACCTCGATGTTGTGTATGGCACCGAGGACAACGCGGCCACCCCAACGCGGCAAACGCTTCACGTCGCCTTCCTGGACTGGCCCAACCAAGCGGCGACCGAGCTGTCGTGGTCGTACGACGCCTATGTCGGCTTCGCGACCGGTCGCCTGCTTGCCTCCCGTCCCCGCGCATTGGCCATTGGGGTCACGAGCGCGAACGCCATTGTGCTTGTGGATTCCGCGGGTGAGGCACCCGATGTCGTTCTGGACGCCCCTGGCGCGCCACAGTCCGTCGGGATGGGAGATCTCGACCGCGACGGCGACGACGATGTCATCGCGGCCACTCGCGTTGCTGGAACTTCCTGGATGCTGTCGTCGTGGGAGAACGTTGACGGTTTGACGTTTGCCCCCCGGGTGGACCATTCGTTCAATGGCGCCAGCGGTGCCCTCAGTATCCTGGACCTCAACGGCGACGCGATGAACGACGTCAGCGTGGGAGGGGTCCTCCTGACAAGCTCGCCCTCCGGGCTCGTTCCCCCGTCAGGGAACACGATCAACGACGCAATTGGGTCTGCGTTGACCGCCGTGGCCGACGTCGACAGGGACGGACGCCCCGACCTCCTGATGGCGGGCGGAGCTTCTCCCTTGCTTCGCGGTCTTGTCGGTGACGGAGGAGGGAGCTTCATCCAGGTGTCGGAGCGCTCCCTCACGCTCACTCCAACGAGGATGGCGGTGGTGGACCTTGACGGAGATTCCATCGACGACGTGATTCTGGCCCACGCCACGGGGGGTGTGTGGCACCGCGGCCTTGGAGATGGCTCGTTTGCGGACGAGCTCGTGTTGCCAGCTCGACCCGACGCCGTGGAAGACATCAATCAAGATGGCGCGTTGGACTTGATCACGGTTGGCGGCACTGCGGCGGAGACAAGACTCGGGAACGGAGACGGCACGTTCGGGACCGTGCAGACGCAGACCATCACGTTTGGGACAACACTGCTTGCTATTGCACGCGTGAATGGGGACCCGTATCCCGACGTCATCACGTCCAACAACGGGTCCAGCGTGAAGGTGCACTTCTCGCAGGCGAACGGTTCCCTGGCGCTACCTTTCACCGTCCAGACCGGAACCAGCCAGGTCGGGTCGTTTCTCGCTGCCGACGTCAACGGCGACACCAGGACGGACCTGATCACGATGGACCCTCCCAGTGGCTCAGTCTCAGCCTTGTACGGCGATGGAGGAGGTGGCTTTGGGGCGCCGGTAGCGTGCAAAGCTGTCGCTCCCTACGTGAGCCTACGCATCCACGCGGCGCAGGACATGGACAAGGACGGTCGGGCTGAGATCCTGGCGAGTGGGTTGACGGTTGGCGGGCTCTTGGTGCTGCGGGCGAACGGAATGGGGGCGTTTTGCCAGGAGATGTACGTCGGGTCGAATGCGTTCTCGGGGGCGACACTCGGCGACTTCAACCGAGATGGCAGAAGCGACTTGGTCGGGATCACGCCCACTGGTGGCGAGTCGTTCCTGGGAAAGTGAGTTGCCCCCGTGACCGGCGCGCGAACGTCCGTGAACTTGTATCTCGTCCTTGCCGCAATGCTGGGATGCAATCCGGCGGCAGGTCCCACGGTTCGGCGCATCGGCGGAGGCGGACTCGACGTGGACGGTGGCGTCTTTCCTCGAGACGCTGGGCAACTGGACGCTGCAGGATCCTGTGACGACGACTCTGACGGTGAGCGGGGAATGGGCTGTGGCGGGAGCGATTGCGCGGATGAGGATCCCAGAGTGAACTCCAACGCTGTCGAAGTCTGCGACGGCGTCGACAACGATTGCGACGGCGTGGTGGACCAAGGGCCGCTTGGGTTGTGTCGTTACCTGATGCTGACCGGGGAGGGTGACGACGCGGAGTTGGGATTCCGCTTTGGTTCGCCTCTTGACGTCGACGGTGACGGCGTGGCCGACATTGCCACTGGTGGACGCTTCGCGGACTTCACGGTTTTGGACACGGGTTACGTCGGTGTGTGGTCCACCTCCGACGGAAGGCGACTACAGCGCTGGGAAGGCCAGGACCCCGGTGGCCTGCTGGGTCACTCGGTGTTCGTCGCCGATGACCTGGACGGTGACGGGCACCGCGACGTCGTGGCGAGTGCACCGCAGGGCGCTGTGGACGGTGGCACGCGCGGAGCGGTGTACGCATGGTCCGGCATGGGCGGAGCACTCATCTGGTCCCGTCTGGGCGGGCTCAATGAGGTATTCGGGTGGCACGTCGAGCCCATCGCGGACCTCAATGGGGATGGGGTCG
Source organism: Myxococcota bacterium (assembly GCA_040752415.1). Taxonomy (GTDB): domain Bacteria; phylum Myxococcota; class JACRCW01; order JACRCW01; family JACRCW01; genus JBFMGU01. The sequence goes on along the minus strand of JBFMGU010000052.1, from coordinate 39,757 downwards.
ACGACGTGGTTTGCAGCTCCATTGGTGCCAACCGGATCGACCTCCTGGATGGCCGCGACGGGCACACCTTTGGTTCTCTGAACAATCCCGGGGATGCGCTGCTGTTCGGGTGGCATCACCGTTCGGTCGCGGACGTCGACGGAGACGGCTTGCCGGACATCGTGGCGGGGGCGCCGGGTACGGAGCTGCCCGAGCTGGGTTCCGTCGGAGCGGCCTTCGTCCTGTCCTCCGCCACGGGGGAGACGGTGCTCAAGCTCGTCGGAGAGTACGGTGCCGAGAACTACGGGCTGATGGTGGAAGGTCTGCCAGACCTGGATGGTGATTCACGTCCGGAAATTGCCGTCGGGCGACACCAGCTCTCGAACCCCGAGGGGCCCCGCACGGGCCAGGTGGACATCCACTCGATCGCCACAGGCGCCCTCATCCATCGCTGGAGTGGTCATGAGGACCGGGAGATGTTCGGCCGGTTCATCAGCGCCATTCCCGACGTGGACGGGGATGGCACGGGGGACGTCGCTGTCAGCGCCCCTTGGGCAAGCCTGGGAGCTTTGCCGCACGTGGGGCGGCTCGAGGTCCGCTCGGGCCGGAGTGGTGCGGTCCTCGCAGAGCTGAGGGGGAGCACGGCGGAAGAATGGCTGGGGTGGACCGTGGTTCCGGGACACGACCTGACAGCACCGGGGATTCACGGGCTGGTGGTTTCCGCCCTTCGCGCGGAACAGGGCGGGCATCCCGGCGCGGGTTATGTGGCGGTGTTCTTGTGGGGACGGTGAACGAGGTTCACGGCACCAGCAGCCGACGGTCCCGACGCAACGAAAGCAGGTAGACCTTCAACGCACCCCGATCCTCTATCGACAACCCTTCGAAGGAGTCGCGCTCTTCACTGGCCTCACCGCCGTGCGCGGCAATGGCGTGGTCGAACCATGGTGCCGCCCCGTCATGGAAATAGGGATCCGAGTTGGCAACACCCCAGAGCCGCCGCGTCAGGTATTCGCGCGGTGCCACACCCTTGTCCACCCGCCGTGCCTCGTTCTTGGCGCCCATGTCGTGGCGCTTGAAGTCGCTGAACACCCACACCGGGTAACCCCCCAGCGCGGCGTCATACGCGGGCCTCGGGGATTCGCCCGTTGTGGAGAGGTCAATCTCGACGGTGCCGCCGGTTTGCACCGAGGTGGTCCGATACACCGGGTCCTTCAGCACCATCGCGGGGACATGGCAGCTCGCGCATCCGAGAGAGCGGAACAGCTCCTGTCCTCGCGCCCAATGCTCGTCGTACACAAAGGCTGGCGGAGGCGGCAGCCCTGGTGCCACCGGCTCAAGGAAGAGGGTCTCGTGGGGCCGGATCACCGGCAGCTCGAGCATGGCCAGGAATGAAACCAGTGCGCTGAGGTGCCCTTCCGTGAGCTCGTCGACAACGCCGTCACCGTCGGGGTCCCTCGCGTCTGGCGACGTGCCCACGAGGTCGCGCTCGCTCCCGTGGGTAAGAAGCAGGTGCTGGCTCTGCATGCCAAAGTGGACCTGTGCCGACTCCGCCACGAAGTCACGGAGTGTTGCGACGGTGCCTTTCCAGCCGAAGGGCTTGATGACGAGGTCTGGGTCCACGCCCTCCACCTGCGAAGTGTCCACTGTTCCATCCGCCGCGACGCGTAGCTTCCCGAATGAAACGCCGTTGGCCAGCAGCACAACCTCCGCCGACCGCTGATCCTCGCGGGCTCGTCGGATGGCGTCGTCCCGAAGCGCGTGGAGTTGGGCGGTCATCTCCTTGGCAATCAACTCCACGACCCCTACGCCATGAAGTGGAGGAGGGTTGCGCGCGTCGGCTTCCTCGACGCGGTCTCCCGTGCCAAGCACGAACGTGTTGTCCTGGAGTGCGCCAGCCCCGGCCAGGCCGCCGCGCCAGTGGCACGACGTGCAGCTGATGGTCTCCGGCCCACCAAAGCGGCCCGAATGCACCCGGCGGAAGGGACTTGGCCGATCTCCTCGACGCAGTCCGCTGCCGAGCCCGTCGGCAAACGTGTATTCGTGTTCAAAGAGGATTCGGCCGGCCTCGAACAGCTCGTCAGGACAGTACTCGGCCTGGTCCAGGCGGGCCTGCGGCAAGGTGCTCTCCAGCATGCTCAACACGAACCGAGGCTGAACAACCTCCATCATTCGCAAGTGGCGCCGGACCTCTGCCCAGCGATGGGCATCCCTGGCTTCTTCCAGGCTGAGACGATCGTGCAGTGGGCGGAATGGTGCGCAGGCCCGCGGTGGCGGAGTGAAGGCCGACGCGTCGGGCAAGACCTGGACACCCCCATCACGGTACGCACCCGTGGTCCCGCCCTCGGTGCAGGCTGTTGTGGACGTCGTCAGGACGGTGACCAGCACGCGGTACCACGTGTTCAGCAGCGGCCTCATGGCACCCCCAGTGCGGGCGCCCGTGAAAGCGAGAGCAGGAAGACTTGCAGCGCCTTCTGGTCGTCGACCCCAAGGTCGGAATAGTGTTCCCGCGCCTCGGCCGACTCGCCGCCGTGGGCCATGATCGCGTCATGGACAGTTGGTGCTCTCCCGTCATGGAGGTACGGCGCGGTTTCCGCCAGACCCCAGAGGGGGCGGGTGAGGAACACGCTGGGGGGAATGTTTCCCTGCCACACGGGAGTCGCGAGCTCCGCGCCCATGTTGTGCCGCTTGAGGTCGCTGAACAGTTCCACACGGTGTGACTGACTTCCCAGGATGGGAGAGATCTTCGGCGTCTCTCCGTCGGTGGCCACATTGATCTCCCAAACCGGGGATGCCGGTGTGAGGTCGGCGCGCAGCTCAACCACGGAGTTCTCGAGTTCCAGCGCAGGCACGTGACAGCGGTGGCACTGCACGTCCTCAAACAGGAGCCGGCCGCGGCCAAAGTACTCCAGCAGAATGGGATCCTGGGGAGGGCGGATGACGGGGACGGAGAGCTGCGAAAGGTACGCCTCCATCGTCGTCAGCATGCCGTCCTCAATCTCCACCAGCGTCCCATCCTCATCCACATCGAAGATGCTCGCGCTGTTCCCGTAATCCGCGGGGTTCCTCTGCCCTTCGTAGACCTGCCGCTGCTCCCACATCGACAGAACACCCATGTGGATGCGGAAGGACTCTTCGATCATGCGCCGCAGGGAGCCCTGGTGGCCTTTCCAGCCAAAGGGCTTGACGACCATGTCCGGGTCCACGCCCTCCAGGCCGGAGACGTCCAGCGTTCCGTCAGGGTGCGCCACCAGGGAGCCGAAGGAGACGCCTTTGGTGGAAAGCTGCGCCGCAACCGGGATGCTGGTGGCCGCCGCCTCGTCGAGACTGGAGCTGGCCTGGTCCAGAAGGTCCTGGGACATCTCGCGCGCCAGGGCCTGGATGGGACCTAGGCCCATCACCAACGGGGGATTGCGCTCGTCCGCCGCCAGCGTGCTGGACCCGTCGCTGCGGAAGAACGCGTTCTGGGTCTGTGTGCCAGCGCCATCGAGACCCCCCTTGGAATGACAGGATGAGCAACTGTGGCTGTCGGGACCGCCGAACTCGCCTTCGTGCACGCGCCGGAGGTTGGGGGCGGGACCACGCCCGGCGCGCACGTCGGTCCTCCCTCCCAGTCCGTTACCCAGCCCCTGCTCGGGGCGGAACGCGTAGTCGAACAGCTCATCACCCACAGCGAAGAGGGTGGAGACGTCGAACGCGCCCAGGCCGGGGATGAGGAGGCTGCCCTGGTCCAGCACCTGCTGCATGAGTTGGGCGTGACCAAGCATCTCACCGGGCTCGATGGCATCCGCCATGCGGTCCGCTTCGTCGCGCACCTTCAGGTTCAACGCGCCTTCGGTCTCCGCCACGAGGCTGGGAAGTGCGGGAACCGGTAGGGACAGCCCAAGCCACCGCTGGTCCGGGCCAAGACCGCGAGCAGACGTTGACTCGGTGAAACCGACTTCGGCCGTGGGCGCGCAGGCCAGAAAACTGGCCACGCAGAGCAGCGTCGCCCTGCGTGGCAATCGAGAGCCCACAAACTCACGCATCAGTACTCAGCGACAGCACGGGATTTGACGGAAGTTGCCTGGGCACCCGGAGGTCTGGGCCGCCTGCAGGCTACCCGCGTTGACGGCGGCGCGCCAACCCGCGCTGATGTGACCCGTGGTGTAGCTCCAGTTGACGCAGTTGCAGTTATCAAACCCGCAGCCGCCCGTGTTGCCGTCCACGTGGGTCCAGAAGTTGTAATTGTTGGCCCCGAAGTCGGCCTGACCCTGCGCCTGCTGCAGCTCCGCGTACGTGCAAACGTGGGCGGTTCCGACCCCGTACTGCGAGGCGCACTGGGCGCTCGCTCCCTGGTGCCCCGCGAAGGGCCACGGGCTCGAGTAGGTCGTCACCTGGTTGCCGCCACCGTCGGTGGTGATGATGATACCCAGGAACTCCGGCAGTGCCTGGCACGTGCCGTTGTTGCAGAACTGGTCCGCGTTGCACGTGTTCCCGTCGGTGGTCGCGTTGTCACAGAACCCGCTGGCTCCGCAGTAGATCGGGTCGGTGTTCGGGTTGATGCAGTTGCCGCCGCAGTACACCTCACCGCCGTTGCAGAGGCAGTGTCCGCCGCTGCACGACGACCCATCGAAGCACTGCTCACCGTCACTGTTGGCGTCGCAGGCACCGAACGCGCCGCAGTAGGTGTTGTTGTTGTTCGGGTCGATGCAGGTCCCATTGCAGAGCACCTGCCCCGTGGGGCACTGGCACGTCCCGTTGGTGCACACCTCACCATTCACGCACGTGTCAAACGTGGTGCACGCGTTGGTGTTGGTGGCGCCGCAGTACTGCTCGTCGTTGAGCGGGTCGATGCAGGTGTTGTTGCAGAACACCCCGTTGTTCGGACACTGGCACTGGCTGTTCACGCAGTCCCGACCCGTGGCGTTGCAGTCCACGCCCGCGTTGGCCGCCTGGCAGTCGTTGCTGGCACCGCAGTAGGCGTCGGTGTTGGTCGGGTCGATGCAGTTGCCACCGCAGAACACCTGGTTCGTGGGACAGACGCACTGGCCATTCTGGCAGAACGTGCCGCCCGCGCAGGTCTGGCCGTCGCTGTTGGCGTCGCACGCGCCGAACGCACCGCAGTAGGTGTTGTTGTTCAGCGGGTCGATGCAGGCGCCGTTGCAGAACACGCCGTTGTTCGGGCACTGGCACTGGCTGTTGACGCAGTCCCGGCCCGTGGCGTTGCAGTCCACGCCCGCGTTGGCCGCCTGGCAGTCGTTGCTGGCGCCGCAGTAGGCGTCGGTGTTGGTCGGGTCGATGCACTGGCCGCCGCAGAACACCTGGCCCGTGGGACAGACGCACTGGCCGTTCTGGCAGAAGGTGCCACCCGCGCAGGTCTGGCCGTCGCTGTTGGCGTCGCACGCGCCGAACGCACCGCAGTAGGTGTTGTTGTTCAGCGGGTCGATGCAGGCGCCGTTGCAGAACACGCCGTTGTTGGGACACACGCACTGGCTGTTCACGCAGTCGCGGGCCGTGGCGTCGCAGTTCTGGCCGGCGTTGGCCGCCTGGCAGTCTCCCGTGGCGCCGCAGTAGGTGTCCGTGTTGGTGGGGTTGATGCAGTTTCCGCCGCACAGCACCTGGTTGTTCGGGCACTGGCAGTCGCCCGTCACGCACTGTTGCGTGCTCACGCAGACCTCGCCCGCGTTGCCCCCCGCGCAGTCGGTTTGCGCACCGCAGTAGGTCTCGTCATTCAGGGGGTCGATGCAGCGACCGTTGCAGGCCACCTGGTTCACCGGGCACTGGCAGGCCCCCGTGCGGCACTCGTACGTGGCGTCGCAGATTTCACCTGCGTTGGCACCCGTGCAGTCGGTCTGGGCGCCGCAGTAGTTCTCGTCGGTCTGCGGGTCCACGCAGGTGCCGCCGCAGTTGACGGTGCCACCCAGGCAGTTCAGCGAACACTGGCCGGTGCCGTCGCAGACGTAGCCGTTGGGGCAGGTCACACCGGGGTCGGCCACACACTCGCCGCTGGCGCCGCAGTAGGTGTTGTTGCTGTTCGGGTCGATACAGGTGCCGTTGCAGTCAATCTGTCCGTCGGGGCAGACCAGCCGGCAGTAGCCGTTGTAGCAGAACTGCGTGTCCGCACAGAGGTCACCGGCGTTGCCGCCCGTGCAGTCCGCGGCCGCGCCGCAGTAGCGCTCGTCGTTCAGCGGGTTCACGCATGTCCCGTCGCAGGCGATGTAGCCGTTGACACAGGTGTCGGCGCACGTTCCCGCGCCGTTGCAGTACTGGCCGGTGGCGCAGGTGTCGCCGTTGGTGTTGGCGTCGCACGCGCCGGAGGCGCCGCAGTACGTGTTGTCCACGTCGGGATCAATGCAGCTCCCGTTGCAGTTCACGTAGCCGTTGGCGCAGCTCACCGCGCAGGTGCCGGTGCCGTCGCACACGTAGCCGTTGGGGCACACCGCGCCGGCGCCGGCGCCCGTGCACGCGCCGTAGGCGCCGCAGCGGAGCGGGTCGTTGTTCGGGTCCACGCAGATGCCGTTGCAGTTCACGTAGCCCGCCGCGCACTCCACGGCGCACTCGCCGGTGCCGTCACAGAGGTACCCGTTGGGGCAGGCCTCACCCGCGCCGTTGCCTGTGCAGTCGCCGTACGCGGCGCAGAAGCGCGCGTCGCTGTCCGGGTTGATGCACACGCCGCCGCAGCTCACCCAGCCGGGGAGGCACGCGTCCGCGCACTGGCCGCCGCCATTGCAGACCTGGCCCGTCGGGCACGCCGTGCCGTCGGCGTTGCCGGTGCAGTCACCGTAGGCGCCGCAGTACTGCGCGTCGGTGAGCGGGTTGACGCAGATGCCGCCGCAGTTGACGTAGCCGGCCGCGCATTCCGTGGCGCACGCGCCGTTGCCATTGCACACCTGGCCCGCCACGCAGTCCTGACCCACGTAGGGGCCCGCGCAGTTGCGGGACGCGCCGCAGTAGTCGGGGTCACTGAGCGGGTCCACGCACTGGCCACCGCAGGACACCAGGCCGGCGGGGCAGGGCACCACGCATGCGCCGTTGTCGCAGTAGGAGCCCACGCCGCACTCCTGGCCGGCCTCCGTCGCCGTGCACGCGCCGCTGGCGCCGCAGTAGAGCGCGTTGTTCTGCGGGTTGACGCAGGTGCCGTCGCACAGCACGTAGCCGCCGGCGCAGGTGTTCCCGCACTGACCGGTGCCGTCGCAGTACTGGCCGGACGGGCAGGCGGCGCCCGCGTTGGCCCCGCTGCAATCCGCGGTGGCGCCGCAGTGGTAGGCGTCGGTGTCCGGGTTGATGCACACGCCGCCGCAATTCACGTAGCCGTCGGCGCAAACCGGAGCGCACACGCCCGTGCCGTCGCACACCTGGCCGGTGGCGCACTGCTGACCCACCTGGTTGCCGGTGCACGCGCCGTAGGCGCCGCAGAACTCGCCGTCGGTGGCGGGGTTGATGCAGGTGCCGTAGCAGTTCACCAGGCCGGGGAGACACTCCGTGTCACAGGTGCCGCCGCCGTTGCAGACCTGGCCCGCCGCGCACTGCTGGCCCACCTGGCCACCGATGCACGCGCCGTAGGCGCCGCAGTATTCGCCGTCGGTGTCCGGGTTGATGCAGCGGCCGTAGCAGTTGATGAAGCCGGGCAGGCAGTCCGCGGCGCACTGACCGCCGCCGTTGCACACCTGGTTGGCCGCGCACGCCTGGCCCACGCCACCGCCGGTGCACGCGCCGTACGCGCCGCAGTGCGCCGGATCGCTGTCCGGGTCGACGCAGCGGCCGTCGCAGTTCACGTAGCCGGGGATGCAGTTGTTGGCGCACGTCCCCGCGCCGTTGCACACCTGGCCGCCGGCGCAGACGTACCCGTCGTTGCTGCAATCCGGGGAGGCGCCGCAGTAGCTGTTGTCGGTATCCGGGTCCACGCAGCGGCCGTTGCACTCGGCAAAGCCCGGCGCGCAGTTGGCGGTGCACTCACCCAGGCCGTTGCAGACGTCACCCTGGGCACACGCCTGGCCAGCGCCACCGCCGGTGCAGGTCCCGTAGGCGCCGCAGTAGCCGGCGTCCGTCAGCGGGTCCACGCAGCGACCATTGCAGCTCACGTAGCCCTGCGCGCAGGTGGCGGCACACTCACCCGCGCCGTTGCACACCTGGCCGGGACCGCACTGCTGGCCTTCCTCCGTGCCGCCAAAGCAGTCGCCATACGCGCCGCAGTAGAGCGGGTTGGTGGACGGGTCCACGCAGGCGCCGTTGCAGGCAACCTGTCCCGGCGGACACGTGACCGTGATGACCTGCTGGCAGTCACCGTTGTTGCAGGTGAAGCCCACCGGGCACTGCTGGCCCGCGCTGGCGCCCGTGCAGCTGCCGCTGGCGCCGCAGTAGTTCACGTCGCTGAGCGGGCTCACGCACCGACCGTCGCACGCAATCTGGTCGGCGGGGCAGTTCACCACGCAGGAGCCGTTGTAACAGACCTCTCCGTCGGTGCACTGCTCGCCGGATTCGACGCCCGTGCACGTCCCGGTGGCGCCGCAGTAGTTGCGATTGATGGACGGGTTGACGCAGATGCCGTTGCACGCCACCAGCCCGTCCTGGCAGCTCAGCTCACAGACGCCGCTGCCGTTGCACACGAACCCGTTGTCGCACGTCTGGCCGGCTTCCGTGCCGGTGCACGTGCCGCTGGCGCCGCAGTAGCGGTTGTCGGAGGTGGGGTCGATGCAGCTGCCGTCGCAGGCGATGAGGCCGGGCGCGCAGGAGGTGGCGCACTGGCCGCTGCCGTTGCACACCTGCCCGGGGAGGCACGCAGTGCCGGCCGCCGGACCGGTGCAGCTGCCCGCCGCGCCGCAGTACAGCGGGTCGGTGCGCGGGTTGATGCACTGTCCATCACAGACAATGAAGCCCTGCTGGCAGCTCAGCGCGCACTCACCACTGCCGTTGCACACATAGCCCGCGTTGCACTGCGCGCCGGCGTTGGCACCCTGACAGTCGGCCTGGGCGCCGCAGTAGTTGTTGTCCGTGCGCGGGTCCACGCAGGTTCCGCCGCACGCAATCTGCCCGGTGGGGCAGCTGATGACGCACTGGCCGCCCTCACAGGAATACCCATCCGCGCAGCTCCGGCCGGCGTTGGCGCCCTGACAATCTCCCTGCGCGCCGCAGTAGTCCTCGTCGGACTCCGGGCTCACGCAGCGACCGCCGCACATCACCTGGCCGCCGGGGCAGCCGTTGTTGGAGCACGCGCCGTTGACGCAGATCTGACCGTCCGCGCAGTCCTGGCCCACGTTGCCGCCCGTGCAGTCGCCGCTGGCGCCGCAGTGCGCCTCGTCGGACTGGGGGTCCACGCAGGATCCGCTGCAGTTGATGTACCCGGTGGGGCAGACCACGGTGCACGTGCTGTTCTCACAGACCTGGCCCGGGCCGCAGGTGGTGCCGTCGTTGGGGCCCTGGCAGTCGCCGCTGGCGCCGCAGTAGACGCGGTCGTCCACCGGGTTCACGCAGCGGCCGCCACAGTTGATGTAACCCGCGGCGCAGTTCACCGTGCACTGCCCCGCGCCGTTGCACACCTCGCCAGCGGCGCACTGGTCACCGGCGTTGGCGCCCTGGCAGTCGCCCGTGGCGCCGCAGAAGTTCTCGTCGGTGAAGGGGTCCACGCAGCGGCCGTTGCACGCCACCTGGCCCTGCGCGCAGTTCAACCGACACTCACCGGCGTTGCACACGTAGCCGGCGCCGCACGCGTCGCCACGGTTGTCGCCGCGACAATCATCCTGCGCGCCGCAATAGGAGGGGTCGCTCTCCGGGTCCACGCAAAGTCCGCGACAGGCGATCTTCCCGGCCTCACATCCTTCTGCGCACTGCCCGTCGTCGCAGACGTCACCGGTCTGGCACGTCTGCCCCGCGCACACCACGTTCATGGGCGTGCAGTCCGGGTCGCTGTCTGGACAGGAGTTGTTGCCGCCGCTGCTGCTGCCTGGTCCTGCGTCCTCACCAAAGCCGCCGTTGTTGGCGCAGCCAAGGGACAAGGAGGACATGAAGGCCAAGCACACAAAAATGCGCCGCACAGGAGCAGTCATTTCGCGACCCCGAGGTAATGATTTCGCCAATGCGCGAAGGCTGCGATCCCGTCCTCGGGCTGTCAACGTGTAGGGCAAAGTAGCCTCGGGCATATCTGCGAAGCGTCCGTTCAAGCGGAGGAGATAGGACGCACTCTTTTCCGTCGGAAGGGACTACCCAACGCATCGAGCGCGCGGCATAGTGCGCATCATCTGCCGAGAGGTCGCTCGAATGAAAAACGTGCGCGTGGGTTGGACCAGCGGAGCGCTGGTTCTCGCTTCCGTGTTGGCGTCGGGGCCGGTGTTTGCGTACTCCAACGGGATCCAGGACCGGACGGGGTACAACGGCAACTACTGCAGCTTCTGTCACAACGGGCCGGATCCCAACTCGCGCACGGATCTCGTCATCCGTGACCCGGACACCAACCAGCCCATCGCGGCGCCGTACGCGGGCATCACGCCGACGAAGACGTATCCAGTCGAGTTCAAGGTGTGCACCACCGCGGCTTTCAACGCGGGCTACAACGTTGGCGTGTTTGGCGCCGGCGGCGGTGGGACGCTGGCCATCCCCAACGGCGGTCGCGGCGTGCTGGTCCCCGGCAACAAGCAGGTGAAGCACAACGCGGCCAATCGCATCGCCAGCACGGCGTCGCAGGCGGGTGATCCCGCGGGCTGCACGCAGACGGTGACGGTGAGCCTGCTGTGGACGCCGCCGGTGCTCGCCCAGAATGCGGCCGATCTCAACGTGAAGCTCGCCGGTGGATTCAACTGGGCCGTCTCCCAGAAGACCTCGGTGCTCACCAAGGACGTGGGCACGCTGCCCGGGGCCTGCACCACCGCTGCGCCCAATGAGTGCGGTCGCGTCATCCCCGTGGAACCGCTTCCGTGCGTGGACGGCGACAACGACGGCTACCTGCCCGCGGCCTGCTACGCCAACCCCAACAACGGCGGCGGCGACTGCGACGACACCAACGCGGCCGTGCGGCCGGGCGGCACCGAGGTGTGCAACAACGTGGATGATGACTGCGACGGCACGCCCGACGACGGACTGGGCACGCCGGCGTACTACTACCCCGACAACGACCGCGACACGTACGGCGCGGTGGGCTCCCAGTCGACGCTGATCTGCGGCAACCCGCCCGCCGGCTATTCGCTCAACAACACCGACTGCAACGACAACAACGCCGCCATCAAGCCCAACGGCACAGAGCTGTGCAACGGCGTGGATGATGACTGTGACGGCACGCCCGACGACGGCCTGGGCGGCGTGGCCAATTACTACCCGGACGCGGACCTGGACGGGCACGGCGCGGTGGGCTCGCAGTCGGTGCTGCTGTGCGGTGCGCCGCCCAACGGCTACTCGGAGGAGGCCGACGACTGCGCCGACAACGATCCCAACGTGTACCCCGGTGCGCAGGAGCTGTGCGACGCCATCGACAACAACTGCAACTTCCAGGCGGACGAGGGACTGGGCACGCCCGGCTACTACTATCCCGACGTGGACCAGGACGGTTACGGCGCGGCGGGGAGCAACCAGGTGCGCCTGTGCGGCACGCCGCCGCCGGGCTACGACGACCAGAACACCGACTGCAATGACAACAACAACGCCATCCGCCCCGGCGTGATCGAGGTCTGTGACGGCGTGGACAACAACTGCAACAACGAGGTTGACGAGGGCTTTGCTCCTCCCGCTCCGTACTACCCGGACGGCGATCTCGACGGGTACGGCGACGCCACCGCCAACGCCACCGTGTACTGCGGCACGCCGCCGCCGGGCTGGGTGGCCACCAACACCGACTGCAATGACGACGTCAGCACCATCTACCCCGGCGCGCAGGAGTACTGCGACGGCGTGGACAACAACTGCGTGGGCGGCGTGGACGAGCCCTTCCTGGTCACCTCCGTGGGCGGCTACGACCGACGCGTGGGTGAGGCCTGTGACGACGTGGATGATCCCGACGTGTGCGAGCTGGGCACCGTGCAGTGCGTCTCCCTCACCGCGGCGGACTGCGTGAACGACGTGGCGCGCGCGGAAACCTGCAACAATCAGGATGACGACTGCGACGGCGATACCGACGAGGACTTCTCCATCGCCGGCCCCAACGGCACCACGCTCGCCGTGGGCGACGCGTGCGACGACAACGACGAGGACTACTGCCCCTACGGTCACGTGGAGTGCACTTCCGCCACCAGCGCGGCGTGCGTGGGAGACCTGCCCACGCCGGAAGTGTGCGACGGCTACAACGAGGACAACGACTGCGACGGCGTCTACGACGTCAACGACGGCTTCCCGCTGCTGGGCACCGCGTGCGGTGAGGCGGTGGGCAACTGCGTGGGCGGCATCTACCAGTGCAACGCCAACGGCGACGGCGTGGTGTGCGTGACCCAGGAGCAGGGCACGGAGTTCTGTGGCAACAACGTGGACGACGACTGCGACGGCCTCACCGACGAGGACAACACGTGGTACGGGGCGGCCATCGGCGGCGCTTGCGACCGCAGGACCGACAACGACTACTGCGCCAACGGCGTGGTGGTGTGCAACGCGCAGGGCGTGGTGGACTGCGAGGAGACGGTGGAGACGCCGGAGATCTGCGGCACCCTGATCGACGAGGATTGCGACGGGGAGACCGACGAGACCTTCGAGCGCTGGAACGGCCTCAACGTGGGTGAGCGCTGCGACCGGCTCACCGACCGCGACCGCTGCGCCGTGGGCTTCGTGCTGTGCGACGACGGCGTGGTCGACTGCTACGGCGACTTCGAGTCCCCCGAGGTGTGCGGGAACAACGAGGACGACGACTGCGACGGTCTCGCCGACGAGGCCTGCGGCCAGCCGCTGCCGGACGCGGGAACGCCGGGCACGCCGGACGCGGGCACCCCGGACTCCGGTCGTCCCGACGCGCGGGGCCCCGACGCCGCCGTGACCGTCGACGCCGCGCAGCCGGATCCCGAGGACGCGGGTCAGTCGGATGCCGCGGTCACGCCCACGCCGGATGCCGGGAACACGCCGGACGACGCGGGTCGGAACCGGCCGGACCGCGGTGGCTGGAACAACAACGACGACGACACCGGCGGCGACGACGGCGGCGGCAGCTGCACCTGCGCCACGCCCGCGGACAGCCCGGTGGGAGCCTGGGCGGTGATGGCCGTGGCAATGCTGGGAATGGTCACGCGCCGACGCCGTCGCTGAAGGCGTTGGGACTTTCCGGGTCTTGTGTGCACGGAGGGCTGCCTCTAGGTTGCGGCCCCCCATGATTGACCTGCACTGTCACCTGGTCTGGGGCGTGGACGACGGCTGTCGCACGGCCGACGACGCCCTCCAGATGGCGCGCGCGCTGGTGGATGCCGGCGTGACGGCCGTGGCGTGCACCCCGCACCTGCGCCACGACAAAGGCTGGGTCAACACGCGGCCCGTGGTGACGGAAAAGCTGCCCCTGCTGAAGGAGAAGCTGTCCGAGGCGGGAATCCCGCTGCAGCTCCACGAAGGCAGCGAGCACTACCTGACGCCGGAGCTGTTCGAGCACGTGAGCCGTGGCGAGCACACGCCCTACGCGCTGGGCAGCTACATGCTGACGGAGATTCCGTACTCCGGACCGCCGCCGGACCTGCCGGGTGTGCTGTACCGGCTCCGTCGGGCGGGGCTGCAGCCGCTGCTGGCGCACGTCGAGCGGTACTCCAAGGTTGGCGTGGACCTCAGGGTTCTCACCACGCTGCATGAGCAGGGATATGCGCTGCAGGTGAACCTGGGTTCCCTCGTCGGAGCCTACGGTCGTGACAACGAGAAGGCCGCGCTCAAGATCCTGGACGCGGGCCTCTGTCACGTGGTGGCCGGTGACTGCCACGGCCCCGAGGACCCCGCGGCCCTGGTGCAGAAGGGCCTCAAGGTCTTGCAAAAAAAATGGGGTCGGGCCACGGCGGAATTGTTGGCGGTGCACAACCCGCGGGCGGTGCTGGAGGGCAGGCCCGTGCAGGACATGGCGTCATGAGGGCAATGGAGCGGGACGTGGGAGAAGCAACATGAAGCGTGTGCTCCAGGGGGTGATTGGCGTCGCTCTCAGCCTGGGCCTGCTTTGGCTCTCCTTCCGTGGCGTCGACTGGGAGGCCGCCTACGCCACCATGGCGCGCGTCCCCTGGTGGGTCTACGTGGCCTACGTGGCGCAGCTCTACGCCACCTATTTCTTCCGCACCTGGCGCTGGCAGCTGCAGGTGGAGAAGCTCACCGGCCGCTCCCTGCCTTTTGGCGACGCATTCGCCATCTGCAGCGTCTCCTTCGCGGGCACCTTCCTCCTGCCGTTCCGACTCGGTGAGTTCATCCGCCCCGTGCTCATCAGCGCGGCGGGCTACGGGCGCAAGAGCGCGGCGCTGGCCACCGTGGCGCTGGAGCGTGTCGTCGACGGACTGGTGATGACCGGTGTCCTGGGCATCACGCTGATGCTGCTGGGCAACCGCGAGGTGCCGGCGATCATCGAGGTGGGTGGCTACCTGGCGCTGCTCGTCTTCGGCGGGGCCATGGCGGTGTTTGTGGCGGCGTACCGGTGGCGCGACCTCTCCCTGCGGTTCTGGCGCGCCGTGCTGAGCCCGTTGGGCACCCGCATCAGCGAGAAGCTGCTCGGCATGCTCGACGCGTTCATCGAGGGACTCAAGAGCCTGCCCACGCTGCGCGACGTGCTCGTCTACATGGGCCTGACGCTGGCGTACTGGCTCCTCAACGGGCTGGGCATGTGGATCCTCGCCTACGGCATGAACCTGGGCGTGCCGGTGGAGGGCGGCTTCTTCGCGCTGGCGTGCCTGGTGGTCGGCATCACCATTCCCGCGGGGCCGGGCAACGTGGGCAACTTCGAGTACGCCATCCAGGTGGCGCTCAAGGTGTTCGGCGTCTCCATGTCCGACGGGTTTGCCTACGCCATCTGGACGCACCTCACCCAGACCCTGCACATGCTCCTGACCGCGGCCGTGTTCCTGGTGGCCGGCAAGGTGAGCTTCCGCGCCGTGAAGGTGGCCACCCGCAGTGACGACGAGGACCGCGACGAAGCCGCGTGATTTGCGCAGCGGCCCCTGCGTGATCTGCGCATGCTGTCGACGACGTTGAGACCGCGTGATCGGGCCGCTACGCTGGCGGTCATGTCTCGTTCCCAGACCCTCAGGATGCTGGTGGCCCTGCCGCTGTTGGTGGGACCCGCGCTGACGCCGGGCTGTACCTGTGAAGGGGAGAACGTGGAGCGCGTGGAGCCCAAGGCCGACTGCGCGCGCTCATTGACGTTCGGCGAAGCCGCCGTGGGTGTCTCCCTCGACGAGGACCTGTACCTGCGCAACGCCGGGAACGGCACGCTGACCATCCGGTCCGTCGAGGTGGAGGGGCCGCAGGCGTCCGCGTTCACCGTGCGGACCCTGGGCGCGGAGGTGATTCCGCAGGGTGTCACCACCCTCACCGTGGTTTTCAAGCCGCTCTCCGAGGGGGAGCAACGCGCCACCGTCGTCATTCGCAGCAACGCCGTGGACAACCCGGAGCTGCGCGTGGAGCTGACGGCCACGGGCGTGGCACCGGCGCTGAGCGCCAACCCCAACGCGCTGGACTTTGGTGAGCTGGGCCTCGGGGAGACGCGCACGCTGGAAGTCACGCTCACCAACCGCACCAACCAGCCCGCGGAAGCCACCGCGCACATTGTCTCCGAAGGGCTTCGCGCGTTCACGCTGGAGGGAGCAGACCCGGATGGCGACGTGCCCGTGCGCGTGGACGGCCTGGGCTCCCAGGTGCTGCGCATCACCTACGCGCCCAACATCGGCGGTGTGGCCACCGCGGAGCTCGACGTGGACTTTTGCGGCCCGGGGTGCGGCATCAGCGTCCCGCTGACGGGGGCGCTGCGGGCGCCGCGCGTTGATGTCACGCCGCTGACGCTGGACTTTGGCCGGTTGGAGCAGGGCCAGAGCGCGGAGGCGGCCATCACCGTGACCAACCGCGGGAGCGCGGCCCTCGACGTCACCGCTGTGGAGATCGTGGTGGCCGCGGTGGCATACCAGGTGGTCTCCGGTGTGCCCGCCACGCTGGCCCCCGACGAGAGTCGCGAGGTCACCTTGCGGTTCACGCCGGTCACCACGGGGCGGACCGAGGGGCGCGTGAAGCTGACCTCCAATGACCCCCGCACGCCCACCGCGCTGGTGGACCTGGTGGGCACCACCTCCGGCAGCGACGTGGTGGCCATCCCCGGCGCCGTGGACCTGGGCGCGCTCCACGACGACACGCCGATCTTCCGCGACGTGCTCATCCTCAACCGCGGCGACCAGGACGCCTCGCTCACCGGCATCACCGTGGCGGGCGACGGGTTCGCGCTGGAGGGCGTGCCACCGTTGCCACTGGTGCTTGGGCCCGCGGCCTCGCTCATGTTGACCGTGCGCTTCACGCCGCCCTCGCTGGGAACGTTCCCGGGCACCCTGCGCGTCGAGACGGATGTGGCCACCCGACCGGAGCTCACCGTGTCCCTCTCCGCCGCGCGGACCAACGTGGCGTGTGCGTTGACAACGAGCACGGAGGAGCTGGGCTTTGGCGCCGTGCGCGTGGGCCAGCAGAGCCTCCTCACCTACCGCATCCGCAACGCGGGGACCGGACCGTGCACGTTGTCCATGCCCATCCCCTCGCCCACGTTCCCCAATGACAGCGCGTTCAGCTTCCAGGGCAGCGCCGCCGTCCTCCAGCCCGGCGACGAGAGCGTGGTGACCGTGCGCTTTTCGCCGCGCGTCTCCGGCATCGTGAAGGCGGTGGCGCAGGTGGGAGTGGGTGAGGTGCCGCCCGTCTTGGTGACGGTGCGCGGACGCGGAATCAACGGCGAGATCTCGGCGAATCCCACGTTCGTGGACTTTGGGGGTGTGCCCACGCAGTGCGGCTCGCGCACCCGCAGCATCACGCTGCTTGCCACCGGAGAAGCCGCCGCCGACGTGGATGCGCCGGTGGTGGTCAACTCGCCGCCGTTTGGCGTGGTGGTCAACAATCTCCCCGCGCAGCTCACCGGCGGACAGGCCATCACGTTTGACGCCACGTTCGCGCCGGACACGCTGGGGGAGGCCACGGGGCAGATCCGCATCCTCGCGCATCTCCCCGACGAGCTGGAGCTGGTGGTGGGCCTGCGGGGGGAGGGCGTGGACCCCAACGCGCCCGTCACGGAGACGTTTGACGTGACCACGTCCGCGCTGCTCGTCGACGTGCTCTTCGTGATCGACAACTCCGGGAGCATGTATGACAACCAGCAGCGCCTGGCGGAGAACGCGCAGCGTTTCATCAACGCGGCGGACTTCCAGAGCAGCGTGGATTTCCACCTGGGCGTCACCACCACCGACGTCACCCAGGAAGGCGCACACGGCCAGATGCTGGGCAGCCCCGCGTACCTCACGCGCGGAAACAACGTGCAGGCGGAGTTCCCCAACCGCGCGCGCGTGGGCGTGGAAGGCTCTCCCTACGAGCAGGGCCTGGAGGCCGCGCGGATGGCGTTGTCACCGGAGCTGCTGGCCGGCACCAACGCGGGCTTCCTCCGCCCCGAGGCCGGACTGGCCATCATCATCGTCAGCGACGAGGAGGACAGCTCTCCGCTGACGGTCGCGCAATACCTGGACTTCTTCCGCGGCTTGAAGGCCGGCACCAACGCCGCGGTGGTGGTGTCCGGAATCACCGGCGGTCCCACGGGCTGCATGGACCCCAACACCGGCGACGAGGGCTACCCCGCGCCGCGCTACCAGGAGGCCGTCTCCGCGACGGGAGGCATTGCTGCCAGCATCTGCGCGCCGGACTGGGGCACCACGCTGCAGATGGTGGGCGAGAGCGTGTTCCTGGCGCGCGGTCGGTTCTCGCTGGCGGGCAACCCTCGCGCGGGAAGCATCACCGTCACCGTCAACGGCACGGCCGCCACCACCGGCTGGACCTACGAGCCGGCCAGCAACTCCGTCGTGTTCGACGCACAGCACCTCCCGCCCGTCGGCGGTGAGGTGGCCATCACCTACGTCCCGGTGTGCTCGCCGTGAGAGTCGCGCTGCTTCTGCTGATGATGGGGATGACGGGTGCGTGCAACAGCATCCCGTGCAGCGACGACGCCAGCTGCCCGCCGCAGAACTACTGCAAGGTCCAGGTGCTCGGCGGGGAGGGGAGGTGCACGCAGGATTGCCTCACGGCGTTGCAGTGCGGCCCCGAGCAGCTCTGCGACTTCACGGGCCGGTGTATCGGGCTGGGTGGGATCCTGGAGCTCGCCGTCACCGAGCCCGCGGACGGGGTGCAGGTGACGCCGGGGACCACCGTCGACGTTGCGGGCACGGTCACGGTGGACCTGGACCCCGTCACGCTCGAGGTGGCCGCGCTGGACAACGTGGGATGCGCGCCGGCGTTCACGCAGACCCTCCAGCTGGAGCCCACCGGACAACGACAAGCGGTCCCGTTCCGCTTCACCGGTGTGGCCGTGGGGGAGGGCGGCGGCACCATCACCGCGCGCGCCACCACCCGCGGCGGCGAGGTGAAACGCGCGATCACGTACCGCTCGCCCACGGCGTGCAACGACTGCCCCGCCGTCCGCTTTGACGAGCCGCCGCCCTACACCCTGCTGCCGGACAACACGTTGGGCATCATCGTCGCGGGACGGGTGGAGGGCACGCTGCGCACGCCGCTGCTCATCAGCGTGGACCCCACCGGCGCGGAGCTGCGACTGCCGCTGGCGTTGGAGGGGACCACCTTCGGCGGACGCGTGCTGCCCGTGTCCCCCGGCGACAACAGCGTTGGCGTGGAGGTGCAGGGCCTGACGGGTTCTCGTCGCTGTCTGCGCCGGGTGACGGCAGGGCAGGTGGGGGCGGCGTTGAGTGCGCATCTCTCCTGGGAAGGAACGGAGGCCGACATGGACCTTGCGCTGGTGCCGCCCGGCGAGCGCGTGGGCAGCAAGGCATGCATGGCCAATTCCCGCTGGGACGGCTGCAGCTTCCCCACGCGTGACCGCACGGCGCCGGGGCCGGAGGCGGCGCTGTTGTCGTCGGTGGAGGACGGTGTGTACGGCGTGGCGGTGCTCACCGTCCCCGGCGAGGAAGGCCCCGTGCGCGCCACCACCGTCATCCTGGGCGACGGCGCGGTGCTCACCCGGATGGGGCCGCGGAACCTGGATCCTCGTCGGAATGACGTGTGGCTGGTGGCGCGCGTGCAGGTGCAGGGCGGCATGCGACGCGTGGAAGTGCTGGACCGCGTGGTGCCCCAGGCCCCCGCCTCCCCGCCCGACGCGTGGTGACCCTCAGAAGAACGTGACCTTGCGCGAGCTGGCCGGCTTGAGTGGCAGCAGCTTCACCAGCTTCAACACGCGCAACCCCTCGATCAGGCCGAGCACGTGCTCCTCGGGGAGGTCGCTGATGGCCAGGAGGTCCGCCACCGTCTTGGTGCCGTCGCACGCAATCACCACGCGCGCTTCCTCCAGGTTCAGCGAGAGCCGCTCCAGGCCGTAGTGCCCCTCGGTGGACGGCGTGAACGTGCGCTCCCGCGGAGCCCGCTCCCGCAGCGCATCCACGCCGTAGGCGCCCAGGATGCCGCGCAGGATGACGTCGCCAATGGGCGCGGGCGGCACGGAGGAGCGCGGCACCGGGCCGAATTGGATCTGGTAGGTGGCGTCGTGCCAACGGAAGGCGGCGCGCACCACGCGGTCCCGGTGCTCCGCCATGAGCGTCTGCGCCTGCTTGGGAGTGAGCTTCTCGGCCTTCACCAGCCGGTCCATCAGCTCGCCCACCTTGCCACCCACCGCGCGCAGCTCGGCCTGCACGGTGGGCTCATCCATCACGCCCTTCTCGACGAGGAGGCTGGACACCTGCTCCCCCGCCACGTTGCTCCGCGCCGCCACCACCGCGCCCTTGTCCAGCGCCAGGATGCGCGTGGCCTCCGCGCGACGCAGCGTGATCTGACCGCTCTCACTGGTGCTGTAGAACGCGTCCAGCAGCCCCGCGAGCCCGGCCTCCCCCAGCTTCCCCGTGTCCGCCGGTGACGACGTGGGAACCACCGGCTTCTGCGGCGCGCGCGCGTACTCCTCACGCTTGCGCATCCAGCTGGCCATCAGGTCCACGGGGTCCGCGGGACCATCCAGCACCGGAGCGGGCGGCGGCATGGCGGGCGGCGCCTCCGGCACGGTCACCGCGGCGGGATCCTCCAGGGCCAGGCCCATGAGCAGCGGGACGTCGTCGTGGTGCGGGGCGGGTGGCGGCTCCATGGGCGGGAGTGCGCTGACGGATTCCGGCGGAACCTCGTCAATGGTGATGCCCGGCGACGACGGAGGCGGCTCGGACAGCGAGATCTCCACCGACGTGATGGGGGGCGCCTCGAACTCGTTGGGCGCGGGCGGCGGGAGCGGCGTCTCCTCGGGCGCGGGCAGCGGCGGGGGCGCCACCGGGAACACCAGCTCCGAGGGAGCAGCAGCCTGGACCACCGCCTCCGACGACGACAACACGGGCTGCGCGGGGGGAGGCACCAGGCTGGGGAGCGCTTCCGGCGGCGGAGGGCCGGGCGGAGCGGGCGCGGTCACCGCGGTGTGGGAGCCATCCACGTCGGTGAACAGGGCTTCCCCGGGCGGCGGCGGGGGCGCGGTGACGGCGGGGCCAGGCGCGGGCAGCGGGCTTTCATCCAGGCCCTCCAGCTCCAGGCCGAAGTCCTCCGACTCAGCCGCCTCGTACGCCGGCGGGGCCAACTGCTCCGGGGGCGCCACCTGGCCCACGTCCTCGTCGGCGTCCGGGAGCGGCGCGCTGTGCACGGGCACCGGGATGGCCGCGGAGTCGCGGATGCCCATGAGGTTGCGGACCATCAGGAGCACGTCGCGGCCGTGGAGGGGCTTCTGGAAGAAACCGTCAGCCAGCTGCAGGCGCTCCTGCCTCTCCGGCGGCAGCGCGTGGCGCGCCACCGAGCTGATCACCACCACCGGCACGCGCGGCGGCTGGTGCAGGATGTCCAGCAGATCCACCCCGGACGCGTCGGGGAGGTCCAGCTCCACAATGGCCACGCTGGGCGGCTGGGAGAGGATGGCATCCAACGCCGCCACGCCGCTCCGCGCCACCACCACGTCAAACTCGTTGCGGTTGAACAATGCCTGCAGCAGCCCGCCCAGCTCCGAGCTGTCCACGATGAGCACACGCGGCTTGCGGGCGCTGCTGGAGGCGCCAGGGACGACGCCAGAGGGGTTGGTGGTGGGATCGGACATGAAGGCTTTACAAGGGCTCACAGGAACCACGAAACTGCCGCGCCCGCAAGCCAGCGCACCGACCGGAAGGGTCGGGCGGCCCGGGCCCCAACCTACCCACACCCCACTCCTGGAGAATCACCCATGGCCACCGAGGTCAAAGCCCACATCACCGGAACCGTCTGGAAGATCGAGGTCAAGCTCGGGGATGCCGTGGACGCGGACCAGGTCCTGGTGATCCTGGAGTCCATGAAGATGGAGATGCCCATCGAGTCGCCCAAGGCGGGGAAGGTGGCCGAGGTGAAGGTGAAGGAAGGCCAGCCCGTCCACGAGGGGGACGTGGTGATCGTCCTCGACTAATCGTTCGCGTCGGCGGTGGGTGCGGCGCTGGCCGCCTGGCGCAGGAAGTCCCGCACCGGGGCCAGGGAGATGGCCCGCCCACGCTGCTTGGTGATGCCGCCCAGCGAAATCCCCACCACCTCACCCTGCAGGTTCACCAGCGGCGCGCCCGCCATGGCCGGGGCGTCCACCATTACGATGTCGCCGCGCGCGCTGGGCTTCTTGTCCGGCACCAGCGAGACCGTCCCGGCAATGGGGTGCGCCTTGCCGTTGGCCTTCCGCTCCACCGCCACCACCCACGTGCCCAGCTTGAGCTCCGCCTCCCGCGCCACGGCGAGGGCGCGCAGCGGCGTGGTGGTGCTCACCTGCAACAGTGCCACGCGCTTCTCCGGCTCCAGCGCCAGCACACGCGCGTCCTGCCACACGCCACCCACGTGCACCCGCACGCTCTCCGCGCGCTCCACGGTGTAGCTCGCGCAGACGATGAGCCCGTTGGGCGCGGCCACGAACCCGCTGCCCCGTCGACGGAGCGTGCCTTGCCGGGCCTCCACCGCCACCACGCCGTCGCGCGCCTTCTCGAACGCCCGGACGAACTGCGTGGGACCGTAGCCAGCGGCGCCAGCATCCGCGGTGAGACCCAGCAGCATGAGGGCCGTGAAGGCCGCGCGGAGGTGGGTCCTTCCCGCATGCCGCCCGAGCTGCACCATGAGCGCTGTCCTACCGTGGTCGACGTGGGATGGCCACTTCCCGTGCGTTAGCATGGCGGCGCCTTTGAATGCGGGCGGGATGGCCGCGTCTCACCCGCGAACGGATGGGCTTTCACGGGAGCGGACGGACATGCGCAAGCACCACGCAAGACTGGCAACTGCGTTTGTGGCCACGTGCCTCATGGTCCTGGGCGGGGCAGCCATGGCTGAGGGGGCCACCGGCACTGTCACGCAACCGCGCGCACCGCTCGCACGGAAGCCCGTGGTGAAGCCCACCGTCGGTGCCAAGCCCGCCGTCGACGAAGGGTGCGGCAAGCTGGCCGTCCCGCAACTCAAGGAACGCTTGCCCTACGGCCCCGGCGAGGCGCTCTCCTACGAGGTGGCGCTCAACGGCGCCAAGGCCGCGCAGATTGACATCACGCTGCAGGACCGCGTCACGGAGGGCGGCAAGGTGGCGTATCCCGCCGTGGTGAGCGCGGAGAGCAGCGCGGTGGTGAGCTTCTGGTCGCGCATGAAGGCGGAGCTGACGACGTTGATCGACCCTTCGCGCGGCCTGCCGCTGCTCATGCGCAGCAACACGCAGGCGGACGGTCGCCACTACCAGGAGGACGTGCGTTTTGACGGACACACGCGCCAGGTGGAGGCGCGCACCGCGCTCAACGGCAAGCCGTGGAACGGCCTCTTCAAGTCCGACGCCGACCTCGTGGATGCGCTGTCCATCCTGTACTACGCGCGCAGTCGCGACGTGCAGGTGGGGCAGCCGTACTGCTTTGACATGTACCAGGGCCGTGTCCTGTGGCGGATCCGTGGTCGCGTGACGGGCGTGGAGGAGGTGGACACCGCGGCCGGGCCCATGAAGGCGTTTGCCACCAGCGGCGTGGCCAGCATCGTCGGGCGCACCGGGGCGGCCAACCAGGCCAGGCAGTACACCGCCTACATGTCCGCCGACGAGGACCGCATCCCCGTCCTCCTCAAGACCCCCACCCCCATCGGTGAAGTCGTGGCCAAGCTGGTGCGGTTCGAGCAGGGCCGGCGCCTCACCCGGGCGCACTGAGGCTCTTGCCATCCTGGCAAATCCCGCCCGCTCCAGCAGCGCGCTCCTGCCAGCTTGACCGTCGGGGCCCTTGCGAGGAAAGCAGGTACCCGACGGGAACGCGTCCACGGACCCGGCCCGTCCCTTGCTAGGGTGCTCCGTCCATGAACGTGTTGGTTCCCATCCTGCTGTCGGGTGCGTTGCTTCCGGGGCAGATTCTCCAGGGCACAACCACCGCGCAGGTGGGCGCGCTGTACGAGGGCGGCGACAACGGCCGGCCCCGCCTCAACGCGGAGCGGTGTCGCGACCTCACCGGCGCCGTGGAGGTGGTCTACACGGTCAACGTCACCACCACCGGCGTGACGCTCACCAACCCCACTGGCGTGCTCTACACGCAGGACGTCAGCATCCCCGCGCCCAGCACCAGCACGGCCTCTTCCAGCGGCGGCGTGGCGGTGGTGCCCACGCTGACTTCCCCCGTGCAGTGCAGTGAGCCGCAGGACGGCAAGATCCTCCTCGACAACATTGCCATGGGGCAGGGCGCGTTCGAGCTGCGCCTGAGCCAGATGCGCTACACGCCGCTCAGCGATCTCATGAGCGACCTGTGCGAGACCGACGGCGGCGTGCGGAAGCGCCGCGCGGTGTGCCTGGGCATCCGCGGTGGGCAGGGCAACAACACCGTGGCCCGCGGTGGCGACGGACCGGACATTGACACCGTGCCGCCGGGCGCGCCGGGCGCCATCTCCGCGGAAGTGGGCGACGGAGAGGCACACGTCAGCGTGGACCCGCCCGCCAACGCCGACAACGTGGAACGCGCGCTGATGACGTACGTGATCCAGTACCGTCGCTGCACACCGGAGCAGGCGGGGGTGGACACCGGGAGCTCCAGCAGCAGCTCCGGAGGCACCGCCGACGGGGGCACGCGCGACGCCGGCCGCCCCGACGCCGCCACCACCACCGAGGACCTGGGGGAATGCGGCGCCTATGCCGAGAGCAGCGCGCAGGGCTCCCCCGTGGAGGTGACGGGGCTGGAGAACGGTGTGACGTACCAGCTGCGGGCGCGGGCCGTGGATGACTTTGGCAACGCGGGGCCGGCGGGGACGCAGACCATCTTCGTCACGCCGAAGAAGGAGTATGGCTTTCTGGACCTGTACCAGGGTCCGGTCTACGGGCTGAGCTGTCAGCAGATGGGGGGCTCGTCCCTGTGGTGGTTCATGGCCGCGGGTGCTTGGTGGGTGATTCGCAGGAGAAACAGGAGCCGGTGACACAATGAGAACTGCGCTGGTTGGTGCATTGATGCTGACGTTGGCGGCGCCCGTCGCGGCCTGGGCACGCCCGGGCGAGCTGACGCTGGAAGCGCGCATGGGGCCCTACGTCCCGGACACGGACCCCTACCGGGGTGCCAACGCGCTGGACACCTCGTCGGGCGCCAGCGCCTTCGGGTGCGCGTTTGGCCTGGGCATCCGGCCTATTGGCTTTGTCTCGCCCCAGATCAGCGTGTTCGACGCGTTCGGCACCGTGCTGCTGGGCGCCGAGGCCGGCTTCTATTCCATCCGCGCGCGCCAGCTCACCAACGCCAGCGACTGCAGCAGCCAGGCCGGGCTCACCACCAACGAGCTCACCATCGTCCCGTTGATGGGCACGCTGACCTACCGCTTTGACTGGGCGTTGGACCGCTTTGACATCCCGCTGGTGCCCTACCTCCGTCTCGGTCTCGGTGGCGCGGCGTGGGCCATCACGGAGGACGGGCAGCTCCCCAAGAGCACGCTCACCTCGTCGGGGCAGCGCCAGGACGCCGTGGGTTTCTCATTCGGCGGGAAGGGCGCCGTGGGCCTCATGGTGGCGTTGGATTTCCTGGAGCCGCTGCGTGCCATCCGCGCGCGCGCCAAGGGCGTCTACAAGCACACGTACATCTTTGCCGAGGTGGCCGGTTTTGACGCCGGCATGTACCAGAACTGGCTGCTCAGCACGTTCAACACCTACGTGACCAACCAGAACTACTTCGGGCCCACGTTGGTGGTGGGCGCGGAACGTCTCCCGCTGCTCACCGCGGGATTTGCCGTTGCGTTCTGACCCGTCGACGGGGAACGCGGGCTTCGTCGTCAGCGTGGCTTGACCGGGAGCGGGATGTCCGGCATGGCTCCATCTGGCCGTGTTCCGGAGGTTCCCCATGGTGAAGATCCACATCGAGCACGTCTTCCCGGACATCACCCCCAAGCAGTTCTTCGCGCTGCTGGTGGACCCGGTCTACGACAACGCACTCAAGCCCGCCCTCGGCGTGAAGGCTCGTGATGAGCTGGACCGGCAGGAGGATGACAAGACCATCCGTCGACGCATCCGCATGGTCCCCGGCTTCCCCATCCCCTCCGCGGTCAAGAAGGCCATTGGCGACAAGGAGCTCGAATACATCGAGGAGAGCACGCTCCACAAAGACGCGCTCCGCCTGGAGTGGAGCGTCAAACCCAACATCTTCCCCGACAAGGTCACCGCCAAGGGCGTGGTGCTGGCCACGGCGCAGGGCTCCGGCATCCGTCGTGTCATCGAGGGGGAGATCAAGGTCGACGTGTTTGGCGTGGGCGGCATCATCGAGCGCGCGGTCAAGGAGAGCGTGGAGCGCAGCTATGAGAAGGCCAGCGACTTCACGCTGAAGTGGATCCGCGACGGCAAGCTGAAGGACCTGAAGGTCTGATTTTGCGCTCACGCGGGGGCTGGCGGTCGGCCGTGGTGGCCGCGGCGTTGTGCGGGTCCGCGGCGCGCGCGGAAGTGCCGCCCTCAACGTGGGTGGAGGCGCCACGACGTGCGCTGGAGCCCGCCAACACCGTGGTTCCCCTCACCGAGGTGCTGCCGGTCGACGTGATGCGCAACCGCGGCGCACGCGATCTCTCCGAAGCGCTGGCCACGATCCCCGGCGTGCAGGTGGTGGAGCTGCGGGATGGTCGACGGTTGCTGGTGCTGGATGGCCTGCTGGCGCGCGCGCTGGTTGCCGTCGACGGGAGGCCGGTGACGCCGGGGCCGCAAGGTGAGGTGGACCTCTCGGAGCTGCCCGGCACGCTCGACGAGGTGGAGCGCGTGGAGCTCATCCGCCAGCCCATGAGCCACGTCTACGGCTCGGGCGCGGACGGCGGGGTGATCAACATCGTCACGCGGCGTGTCGACGGGACCGGCGTCAGCGCCACGGTGCTGGGCGTGGCGCAGCAACGCGGGCGCGCCGACGCGCGGGCCAGCGCGCATGGCTCCTTCGAGGGTGCGCGGGGTGGGGCGTACTTGCGGCTGGCGTCGTTGGGGGTCGTGTCTTCACCGTGGAGCCCGCCTTCGCCCGACGCGCCGTTGCGACACGGAGCCGCGCTTGGCGTGGGCGGGGCGTTCCACCTGCATCGTCGGGTGCTGGTGCGGGGGGATGCGGACCTGAGAGAGGCGCACGTCGAGACGGGAGTGTTGGATCGTCGACGACGGGCGCAGTTGGCGACGGAAGCGATCGTTGCGCTGTGGGAACAGGACACGCTGCGCGTGCAGCTCCGCAGTGGCGGGGTGGGCAGCCAGGTGGGTTTTACGTCGGTGAGCGACCGGTGGGCGGGCGTGGAGCAGGGCGCTTCCATCCGGTACCTGGGCGAGCCCATCAGCACCCACGGCGTCCACCTGGAGCTCACCGCCCTGGGCGAATGGGTCATGGATGGCGGCGTGGGAGCGGCACAGCGGCTTCGTGTCTCGGGGCTGATTGCGGACACGTGGCGCGTGGGTGAGCGGTTCTCTCTCGAGGGCGCGCTGCGACTGGAGAGCAGCGAGGTGTTGCAGCCCGCGGCCGCTCCGTCGCTGTCCCTGCGGTACGAGCCGTTCGAGCACGTGGTGGTGCGGGGTGGCGTGGCCGCGGGGTACCGCTACGCGGGCCTGGTGGATGACGCGTCCCTGGCCACGCTCCCGACGTGGGCGCTCCCCGCCACCGGCACGCAAGCCGAGTCCTCCCGCAGCATGCGGCTCAGCGCGCTTTTCGCGCCCTCTGACGTCATGCGCGCCGCCGTGGTCCTCTTCCGTACCGAGCTCACCGACCGCGCGCCCGATCTCAAGACGGAAGCATTTGGCACGGGTGTGGCCGCGCCGCCGGGCAGCGGGAAGATCACCGCGCACGTGCAGGGGCTGCGCACGGAGCTGGCCATGGCACGCCTCAAGGGCGGGTTTTCCGTGCGGGGCGGCTACGTCTACCTGGACCAGGCGCGGGATGATCGTCGGGATGTGCCGCTGCCGTTGGCGCCGACCCACAGCGGAGTCCTCGTCGTGGGGTGGCAGCACGCGCGGTGGGGTTCCGGCGCGGAGGTGGGTGGGGAGGCGGCGGTGGATCGTCCGCGCATGGATGGGACGGGGTGGCGGCCGCAGGTGCAGCTCCACGTCAGCTTCTGGCAGCAGCTGGGGCCGTTCCAGGCCGCGTTGGTGGCGCACAACACCACCGGTGTCCGGGATGTCGAGCTGGGGCCCAGGGAGGGGCGGAGCGTGCGCGCCCTGCTGCGCGCGGAGTATTGAGCATGCAGGGCCCGATGCGCGTCCGCATCTGCAGTGATATGTAGACGCATATGAGAACCAGCATCGAGATTCCCGACAGCTTGTTCGAGCGCGCAAGACGGCTCGCACGTCGTCGCGGCACCTCCTTCAAGTCGCTGGTCGAGGAGGGGCTGCGACGGTTGCTTGCTGAGGATGCGGGTCGGAAGTTCAAGCTGCGGGATGAGTCGTTCCGTGGAGACGGACTGGTCGGTGGCGGTGACCGGCTGGACTGGGAGCGGGTGCGCGACGAGATCTACGCGGGGCGCGGGTCTTGATCGCCCTGGACACCAACATCCTCGTCTACGCCCACCGCGCCGAGAGCCCCTTTCATCAACGGGCTGCGCAGGTCGTGCGCGACCTCGCCGAGTCTCTGGCGCCATGGGCCATCCCCTGGCCATGCCTGCACGAATTCCTGTCGGTGGTGACCAACCCCCGAATCTTCAGGACTCCCACGTCGGGTGAGAAGGCTTTCGCCCAGGTGCGCGCGTGGCTGGAATCGCCAACCCTGGTGCTCCTGGGTGAGGGACCTGGCTACGTGGAAATCCTGACGGAGCTGGTCTTGAGGCAGCACATTGTCGGGCCGCAGGTTCACGACGCACGCGTCGCGGCGCTGGTCAAGTTGCACGGAGTCACCGAGCTGCTGAGCGCAGACCGGGACTTCAGCCGGTTCCCCATCATCCGCGTCCGCAACCCGCTCTGACCGCTCCGGCGCGGCCGCCTCTGCATCCAATTCCCGCCACCCATCCTGGGGCTCCCCCCAAGCTCCGCCCCGGCTGGCGCCTGCGGCGGAACATTCCTATCTGGAGGACGGTGGCGCCGAGCCCGACATGGCGGTATGGCTGCGGGCCGGCCTGAACAGGTGCGCAGGGCCCCCGTTGGGGCCATGAGGGATGGCCAATGAGTGAAGCGCTTGCGCGACCCAGGGTCCTGGAAGCCCAGAAGGTCGCGGACACGCTGGTCGAGAAACTGGGTGCGTCCATCCGGGACGTCACCGTGGCCGACGCTTCGGCCAAGACCGGCCTGGCGTTGCGGGACGCCGAGAAGGGACTGCAGTGGGCGCTGGCCGAGTACCGCGGTCACCTCAAGGTCACCGAGGGTGGCGACCTGATCTTCCACTTCCCCACCGGTTTCACCAAGCCGTGGAAGACCAAGGAGACCATGCAGGAGTGGCTCGCCCGCGTGGGCAAGAGCCTGTGGGCCGTGGCCAAGGTGGCCATCAAGGTCTGGATCCTCGCGGCGATCATCTTCTACACCGCCATCTTCGTCGCCATCATCATCGGCATGACGCTGGCCGCCCTGGCCGGCCGCAGCAGCGACGACCGTGACGACGACCGCGGCTTCACCTTTGGCGACTACCTCATGTGGCGCGTCATCACCGACCTCGTCGGCGACGCCATCTGGGCCACGTTCCACTACCGCGCCATCCGTGATTACGAGGAGATGGCCGCCGGTCGCATCCGTCCGCAGGACCGCAAGCCCAGGAAGCGCCTGTATGAGCGCGTCTTCCAGTTCATCTTCGGCCCGGAGGGCAAGCCGGCGGATCCCCTCGAGGACGAGAAGCGCGTCCTTGCCATCATCCGGCAACGGCATGGTCGCATTGGCATGGCGGACGTCATGGCGGTCACCGGTCTCACCCACGACGAGGCGGAGCGGCTCATCACCCGCCTGCTCGTCGACTACGAGGGCGAGATCGAGGTGAGTGAAGCCGGCGCGGTGTTCTACATCTTCAAGGACCTGCGCAAGACCGTCGACGAGAAGGCGCTGCCCGCCACCGTGCCCATGAGCTGGGAGCTGCCCGTGCGCGTGGCGCCCCTCACCGGCGACAACACCGCCGGCTCCAACCTCACCATTGCCGCGCTGAACGGGTTCAACCTCGTCGCCAGCGGCTTTGCCATTGCCTCCGACCTCACCCTTGCCAAGATCAACGCCATCCTGCAGGGCATCCCCATCGAGCGCATCGGCGACACCGGGCCGGCCATCTTCCTGGGCTGGATTCCGTTCGCGTACTCGCTCTCGATCTTCGCGCTGCCTGCGGGGCGGGCGGTGGCGCGACTCAAGGACGTGGCCAAGGCCAAGTGGGAGAACGGCAAGCGCGCGCTGCTCCAGCTCATCACCCGCGACCCCGTTGCCCACCACCCGCCGGAGCGCCTGGCCCGTGCCTACGAGAACGGCGCCGGTGAGAAGCCCGAGGAGAAGGCGTTGGACCAGCTGCTCCTCAAGCTGGGCGGTGACCTGGAGGTGACGGATGATGGCCGCGCGCGCTGGAGATTCCCCGAGCTTGCGCGCGAGGCCGCCGCGCTGACAGAAGCCCGCCAGGGCGCTTCCGCCACCGAGAAGCAGCTTGGCGCCGTGGTCTACGACAGCAGCAAGGACCTGCCCCCCAACTGAGTGAGCCCCAACGTGGATCAGAAGAACAGCATCATCATCCGTGGTGCGCGTCAGCACAATCTCAAGAACGTCGACGTCGTCATTCCGCGCGACAAGCTGGTGGTCATCACCGGCCTGTCCGGCAGCGGGAAGAGCAGCCTGGCGTTTGACACGCTGTATGCCGAGGGACAACGGCGCTACGTGGAGAGCCTCTCCGCCTACGCGCGGCAGTTCCTGGAGCAGCAGGGCAAGCCCGACGTGGACAGCATTGAAGGGCTCTCTCCCGCCATCTCCATCGAGCAGAAGACCACCAGCAAGAATCCTCGCTCCACCGTGGGCACCGTCACGGAAGTGCACGACTACCTGCGTCTGCTCTTCGCGCGCATTGGCAAGCCCTATTGCTACCAGTGCGGGAAGCCCATCGAGGCGCAGACGTCGTCGCAGATCATCGACCGCGTCATGAGCATGAAGGAGGACACCAAGCTGTCCGTCCTGGCTCCGTTGGTGCGCGACCGCAAGGGTGAATACCGCAAGGAGCTGGACAAGCTGCGCAAGGACGGCTTTGTCCGCGTGCGCGTTGACGGCGAGACGTACGACCTCAGCGAAGACATCAAGCTGGACAAGAACAAGAAGCACACCATTGACGTCTACGTGGACCGCATCCAGCTCAAGCAGGGCGTGCGGCAACGCGTGGCCGACGCCGTGGAGCTGGCCCTCAAGCTGGGCGAGGGGCTCGCACGCATCGAGGTGCTGGGCGGGGAGAGCTTCCTGGTCTCGGAGCGGCACGCCTGCATCGACTGCGGCATCAGCTACCCGGAAATCACGCCGCGCATGTTCTCGTTCAACAACCCCAG
The DNA here is from genome assembly GCA_040752415.1 of Myxococcota bacterium. Lineage (GTDB taxonomy): Bacteria > Myxococcota > JACRCW01 > JACRCW01 > JACRCW01 > JBFMGU01. The sequence goes on along the minus strand of JBFMGU010000052.1, from coordinate 8,782 downwards.
CGGCGCGTGCCCCAAGTGCACCGGCCTGGGCGACGTCATGTACTTCGACGAGGACCTGATCATCCCGGACAAGACCAAGAGCCTGGAGGAAGGCGCGTTGGACCCGTGGAGCGGCGTCTGGGCCGGCTACCACATGTCCATCCTGGAGAGCGTGGCCAAGCACTACAAGTTCAAGACGGACACGCCGTGGAACAAGCTCCCCAAGAGCGTCCAGCAGGTCATCCTGCACGGCTCCAACGGGACGGAAATCAAGTTCTCCATGGACCGCGAGGACGCCAGCTACAAGTTCACGCGTGACTTCGAGGGCGTGATTCCCAACCTGCAGCGTCGTCACCGGGAGACGCAGAGCGAGGGCGTGCGCGAGGACCTGGAGAAGTACATGGGTCGCACGCCGTGCAATGAGTGCAAGGGCACGCGGCTCCGCCAGGAGAGCCTCCACGTCAAGATTGGCGAGAGGAACATCCACGACGTCAGCACGCTCTCCATTGCCGAGGCGCACAAGTTCTTCTCCACCGTCAAGCTCAACGCGCGTGAGGAGACCATTGCCCGACGCATCCTGAAGGAAATCCAGGAGCGCCTGGGATTCCTCAACGCCGTGGGCCTGGACTACCTGAGCCTGGACCGCAGCTCCGGGACGCTCTCCGGCGGTGAGGGACAGCGCATCCGCCTGGCCACGCAGATTGGCAGCGCGCTGGTGGGCGTCCTCTACGTGCTGGATGAGCCCTCCATTGGCCTCCACCAGCGCGACAACGAGCGCCTGCTGGCCATGCTCAAGCGGCTGCGGGACCTGGGGAATACCGTCGTCGTGGTGGAGCATGACGCCGACACCATCCTGGAAGCCGACCACGTCATTGACATGGGTCCCGGCGCCGGTGTGCTGGGCGGCAAGGTGGTGGCGGCGGGGACGCCCAAGGAGGTGATGACGCACAAGGAGTCGCTGACCGGTGCGTACCTGTCCGGGCGCATGATGGTGGAGATTCCGCGTGAGCGCAGGCCCGGGAACGGCAAGGCGCTCGTCGTCAAGAACGCCACGGGGAACAACCTCAAGAACGTCAGCGTGGAGTTCCCGCTGGGCAAGTTCGTGTGCGTGACCGGTGTCTCCGGGAGCGGGAAGAGCACGCTCACGCTGGACACGCTGTACACGGCGCTGGCGCAGAAGCTCTACGCCGCGCGCGAGAGGCCGGCGCCGCACAAGGCCATTGAAGGGCTGCAGCACGTCGACAAGATCATCGACATCGACCAGACGCCCATTGGTCGCACGCCGCGCAGCAACCCGGCCACGTACACCGGCGTCTTCGGCGACATCCGCGACCTCTTTGCCGAGCTGCCCGACGCGAAGGTGCGCGGTTACAAGCCGGGTCGGTTCAGCTTCAACGTCAAGGGCGGAAGGTGTGAGGCGTGCGAGGGTGACGGCGTCATCCGCATCGAGATGAACTTCCTCCCCGACGTGTACGTCACCTGCGAGCAGTGCCAGGGCAAGCGGTACAACCCCGAGACGCTGGAGGTGAAGTACCGCGGCAAGTCGATTGCGGACATCCTGGACTCCACGGTGATGGAGGCGCGCCAGTTCTTCCAGAGCATTCCCACGCTGCGCAGGAAGCTGGAGATGCTGGAGGAGGTGGGGCTGTCCTACGTGCAGCTGGGCCAGGCCGCCACGACGTTGTCCGGTGGTGAGGCGCAGCGCATCAAGCTGGCCAAGGAGCTGCAGAAGCGGCCCACCGGCAAGACGGTGTACATCCTGGATGAGCCCACCACCGGCCTGCACTTTGACGACGTCAAGAAGCTCCTCAACGTGCTGCACCGCTTCGCGGATTCCGGCAACACGGTCATCGTGATCGAGCACAACCTCGACGTCATCAAGACCGCGGACTGGATCATTGACATGGGTCCGGAAGGCGGCGCGGGTGGCGGCGTGGTGGTGGCGGAGGGCACGCCGGAGGAGGTGGCGCGGACGCCCAAGAGCCACACGGGGCGGTTCCTGCGCAAGATCCTCGAGGAGGAGGGGCGCATGGAGCCGGCCGCGCGGCGTGGTCAGGGAGCCGCGGCCAGCGTCCAGTAAGGCTCAGGGCTGACAGGTGTTGCAGTCGCCCCTGCCGGTGCAGCCCGTGCTGTCGCCGCCGCAGCCCTCCGGGCAGGACACGCCGGAGTTGCAGGCGCCCGCGGAGCAGGTCACGTCGCAGGCGCACGAGTCGCTGCAGTCCATGGACTGGTGGCAGGACCGGAAGCCGCCGCAGGTGACGTCGCAGGAGCCGGGTCCGCACAGCACGCCCTCGTAGCAGGAGTACTCGCCCGCGCAGTTGACACTGCATGACCGCGCGGACTGGGAGCAGTTCACCGAGTTGCAGGCATTGAAGCCACACGTGTACACGCAGTCCCCGCCGCTGCACGTCATCGCGCCGCCGCAGCTCCCGCTGGCGGAACAGTCGACGACGCAGGAATCCGCCGTGCACGACGCTCCGCCAGCGCACGACGCGTAGGCACACGCCAAGGTGCAGCTGTCACCACTGCAGCTCAGCGGTCCCAGGCAGGATGCCGTGTTGCTGCACTTGAGGTCACACACGCGCGCGTTGCAGGTGACGTTGCTCAGACACGAAGGAGATCCGCTGCAGGAGACGTCGCAGCGCTCTCCGGCACAGGTGACCGGCGCGCGGCACGCCTGGTCGCCGCAGACGATGTTGCACGAGTACGCGTTGCTGCAGTCGATGGCCGCGGTGCACGCGTAGTAGCCGCACTGGACGTCGCAGGGGACGCCGGCGGGACACTGGATGGGCTGGGTGCAGGAGGAGACGCCGGTGCAGTTGAACTGGCACACGCCCTCCTGGCTGCACGTTCCTCCCGCCGCCACGCAACTTGCCCCGCACGGCGCCGGGCCGCCGCTGGATGATGAAGACGAAGACGACGAGGAGGAAGAGCTGGAGGACGACGAGGAAGAGCTGGAGGAGGACGAGGAAGAGCTGGAGGAGGACGAGGAAGAGCTGGAGGACGAGCTCGACGACGACGAGGTTGAAGACGAGGACGTCGCGGAGGCCGAGGAGCTGGACGCCGAGGTGGCGCCGGAAGTCGCCGACGAGCTCGAGGACGAGGAGGTCGACGTGGCCGCGGTTGACGTGGTGAGCGCGGACGAGCTTGCGCTGCTCGATGATGACGTGGTCATTCCGCCGGATGACGACGTGGAGCTGCTGGCGGAAGACGAAGACGCAACGGCAGAGCTGGAGGTGCTGAGGGTCGCGCTCGTTGAGCTGCTCGAGGACCCGGACCCCGCGCTGCTGGCCGACGAGCTGCTCGACGTCGAGGACGCGGAAGACGCGCTGGAAGCAAAACCGCTGGAGCTGGAGGAACCTGGTGCGACGCCAGCGTCGGAGATGGTGGCGGTGGTCCGTGCTGAGCACGTGCCGGTGTCGGGGTTGCAGGTCCCTTCCGTGCAGTCTCCGTCGGTCTGGCAGGTCTGCGCGCACACGCGGTCCACGCAGGCATAGCCCGGTCCGCAGTCCCCCGCGTTCTCGCAAACGTACGTTGTGCCCACGGGGCAACCGCTCACGACGAGGACGGCGGTCAGGAAGGGAAACAGCCTTCGCACATCATGGAGCTTAGCACCCGCGGACTCAGCGTCGAGGGGCCGGGGTCACTGGCGCACCGCGAGGGCCTCCACCACGTCCCGCAGCGCAAGGGTCCCCGTGGCGAACGCGGAGACCTTCATCCGCTCGTCGTCGCCGTGCATGGCGCGGAGCTCGTCGCGGGTCATGGGGAAGGGAAGGAAGCCGTAGGCGGGGATGCCGCGCGCACGGAAGGTCCACGCGTCGGTGCCGCCCATGGAGACAAATGGCACCACGGGAGCGCCGGGCCAGCGTCGCGACGCCACCGCCGTGACGACGTCAAACACCTCCCCGCCCACGGCGCTGGCCGGCGGCGGCTCCCAGCTCTTGCCCCGCTCAATCACCACGCGCGGGTCCTTCACGATGTCGACCATCTGCCACGCGATCTGGTGCGGCTCATCCGGCGCGGCCAGCCGACAATTCAACGTGGCCGTTGCCGTCGACGCCACGACGTTGGCCTTGTCGGACGCTTCCAGCATGGTCACCACGCAGGTGGTGCGGAGCATGGCGTGGAAGAAGGGGTCGTCGGAGAGCTTGTCCGCCGCGGCCTGGAATCCCGGTGACTCCGGTCCCCGGGCCACCTCCTTCACCAGCTCGGCCTCCGGCAGGCTCGACGCGTTGGCCAGCGCGGTGAACATCTCCCGCGTCTCCGTCGAGAAACGCACCGGGAAGCGGTGTTCACTCACGCGCTGGATGGCCCGCGCCAGACGCGCCACGGCGAGATCCTTCGGCGGTTGTGAGCTGTGTCCGCCTTCACCGTACGCCACCAGCTTGATGGTCATGGACCGCTTCTGCGCGCGCTGCAGGCCCACATAGCGCACCACGTCGTCGGAGCCCCGCTCCACGTGCCCGCCTTCCGTCAGCACCACGCCTCCGGCGCCCAGGTCCGGGAGCGCATCCATGACGCGTTCCAGGCCGGCCTCACCACTGGCCTCCTCGTCGGCGGTCAGCACCAGGCTCACCTCCCGACGCAACTTCGCGCCGCGTCGATGCAGGTCCAGCATCACCGCCACGCTGGCCGCGGCCATGCCCTTGTCGTCGGAAACGCCGCGACCAAACAGCACGCCGTCCTTCTCGGTCACCGTCAGCGGCGGCGTCTTCCAGCGCTTCTCATTGAACGGAACCACGTCCACGTGCGCCAGGAGCACCAGCGGTCCCGCGGCGGGCTCTCCGTCGGGGGAAAGGCGCGCCACCATGTTCCCGCGACCCGGCGCGCTGGGATGCACCTGCGCATACACACCCTGGCGCTTGAGGTGTTGCGCCACCTCGGTGACCAGTTTCAGCTCGTTGCCGGGGGGATTGCGCGTGTCCAGGGAGACCATGCGCTCCAGGTAGCCGCGCGCCTCCAGCACCAGGGCTTCATCCGGGGACTGCGTTGCGGGGGCCAGCAGGGGGAGCAGCGCCAGGGGGAGCAGGAGAGAGCGGAGTGACGTCGTCATGGAGGGCGGCAACCGACGTTGGCGAGGCAGGGTGGCACGGAGGGCTGGTCTTATCCGCGCACTTGGGTATGTTCCGCGGCCTTCTCGGCCAATGGTGGCCAGCCCACAGAGGATAGAGACCATGAAGTACCGCCTCCTGTCTCCCGGTCCCACTCCCGTCCCCGAGCGCGTGCTGCTGGCCATGGCCCAGCCCATGCTGCACCACCGCACGCCCGCCTTCGAGAAGGTGTTCGAGGAGTGCCGCGTGGGCCTGCAGTGGCTCTACCAGACCAAGAACGACGTCCTCATGCTGGCCTCCAGCGGCACCGGCGCCTTCGAGAGCGCCATTGCCAGCTTCCTCTCGCCCACGGACACCGTCGTCGCCGTCACCAACGGAAAGTTCGGTGAGCGCTGGGCCAAGATGGCCAAGGCGTATGGCTGCAACGTCGTGGAGGTGAAGACGGAGTGGGGCAAGACCACGCCGGTGGCGGACATCAAGGCCGCGCTGGACAAGAACCCCGGCGCCAAGGCGCTGTTCATCGTGGCCTCCGAGAGCAGCACCGGTGTGCGCCAGCCCGTGGAGGAGGCGGCCAAGCTGGTGAAGGGGAAGGACACGCTGCTCTTCGTCGACGCCATCACCGCGCTGGGCGTGTGGTCCATCCCCACCGACGAGCTGGGCATTGACGTGCTGGTGACCGGTTCCCAGAAGGCGCTCATGCTGCCGCCCGGCCTGGCGTTCCTCTCCGTCAGCGACAAGGCCTGGAAGGCCATGGAGACGGCGAAGAACCCGCGCTTCTACTTCGATCTCCGTCGGGAGCGGGACAACCAGAAGAAGAACCAGACGGCGTTCACGCCCGCGGTCTCCCTCGTCATTGGCTTGGCCGAGAGCCTCAAGATGATGAAGGAGGAAGGGCTGCAGAACGTGTTTGCCCGTCATGAGCGGATGGCGCGCGCCACGCGTGCGGCGGTGCAGGCGCTGGGCATGGGCGTGTTCGCGGAGACGCCGGCGCAGTCCATCACGTCGGTGGCGGTGCCCAGCGGCTGCGACGGAGAGGCCATCTACAAGGCGTTGCGCGACAAGTACAACATGACCATTGCTGGCGGTCAGGATCACGTGAAGGGCAAGATCTTCCGCATTGCGCACCTGGGCTACTACGACGACCTGGACATCCTCACCGTCACCGCGGCGGTGGAGATGGCCTGCGCGGACCTGAAGTACCCGGTGGAGCTGGGCAAGGGCGTGGCTGCCGCACAGCGCGTCCTGCTCGAGCGCCCCTGATTCCCGACGAGAAGCACCCCCACCATAGATTGAGCCTTGTCATGACGCAGACTGCCGGCGGCGGCATGCCGCCCACTTCATTTCCCAAGGACCAGATCAAGGTCCTGCTCCTCGAGAACATCAACCTCACCGCCGTGGAGGCCTTCCGCGTGGAGGGCTTCCAGGTGGAGCAGGTCAAGACCGCCCTCAAGGAAGACGAGCTCAAGAAGAAGGTTGCCGACGTGCACCTGCTGGGCATCCGCAGCAAGACGCAGGTGACCCCGGCGGTGCTGGCGGAGGCCAAGCGGCTCATCAGCCTGGGCGCGTTCTGCATTGGCACCAACCAGATCGCCCTCGACGACGCCAACACGCGCGGCATCCCCGTCTTCAACGCGCCGTTCTCCAACACGCGCAGCGTGGCGGAGATGATCCTGGCCGAGATTGTCATGCTGGCGCGCCAGCTGGGCGACCGCGTGCAGGAGGTGCACAAGGGCGAGTGGAAGAAGGTGTCCGCGAATTGCTACGAGGTGCGCGGGAAGACGCTGGGCATCGTGGGGTACGGGCACATCGGGACGCAGATTGGCGTGCTGGCGGAAGCGCTGGGCATGCGCGTCATCTTCTACGACATCATGGCGAAGCTCCCGCTGGGCAACGCGCAGCCTCGCAACACGCTGCGTGAGCTGCTGCAGGAAGCGGACTTCGTCACCATGCACGTGCCGGAGACGCCGCAGACGAAGAACATGATCGGCGGTGCCGAGCTGCAGGCGATGAAGAAGGGTGCCTACCTGCTGAACGCGAGTCGCGGGACGGTGGTGGTGATCCCGGCGTTGGTGGAGGCGCTCAAGACGGGTCACCTGGCGGGCGCGGCCATTGACGTGTTCCCGACGGAACCGGAAGGTCACACCAAGGAGTTCAGGGTGGACCTGCAGGGGCTGCCCAACGTGATCATGACGCCGCACATTGGCGGCAGCACGGAGGAGGCGCAGGCGGCCATTGGCAAGGAGGTGTCCGCCGCGCTCATCAAGTACATGAACGCCGGCGCCACGACGGGGTCGGTGAATTTCCCCATCGTGGAGCTGCCGCAGGCTCCGGGGAAGCACCGCATCCTCAACGTGCACCGCAACGTTCCTGGCGTGCTGAAGGACATCAACCGCATTGTCAGTGACCTGAATGCGAACATCCATAGCCAGGTGCTGAGCACGGACCCGAACATCGGCTACCTGATCATGGACCTGGACCAGGATGTGTCCAATGACGTGCGCAAGGCCGTGGCGTCGTTGAGCACCAGCATCAAGACGCGCATCCTGTACTGAAGGGGTGGCGGGAATCCCAAAGGAAGTCAGAAGTCAGAATACGGAAGTCGGAAGGCGCTGACCCGTCGTAGCGGCACGTCTTCTGGCTTCTCACTCCCTTTTGGGAACACCCCATCAGGTCGCGGCGTCACGGGAAGTACTCCTCCTCCACGTCCTTCTCCTGGACGCCGTACTCCTCGGCCAGGCCGCGGTTGTGCAGGTTCACGGCCTCGTCGACGAAGTTCTCCCGGACGAACCGCATCGCAATGCTCAGCGCGTCCTGCGCGGCGGTGAGGCCGCAGAATGACACGCCACCGGTGACGCTGCCCGCGGCCAGACCGGCCAGCCCGCCGCCCACCAGCGCGAAGAACAGGTAGAACGGGATGTAGTTCACGCCGCCCAGCGAGCCGTACAGGAGACCCAGCGGCGCCAGCGCGGCTGCGCCCAGGCACGCTCCCGCGGGCGGCACCGCGGCGCAGGAAATCCACCGTCCAATGCTGAGCCACGAGAGCACCTGGTCACCGGTGCGCACGCGGAAGGCCTTCTCGCGGATGGGCTCCATGCCGCGCATCTCCGCGATGTCCGCGACGGTCACCTCCTCGTTCAGCTCATTGCGCACCACGGGTGTGCGCGTGGTGACGTAGTTGGTGCCGCTCCGGCTGTAGAACGCCACGGTGCTGACCTCCCAGTCCTTGGACCACGCCATCCGGTAGAAGCGCATCCGGGCACGCGCCTCACGCACGCGGTTGGAGTCGCCATAGCCCGCAACCACGAATCCGTCGGGTCGGCATTCGTTCTTGGTGTCGCCGTCGCCGTCGAGGAGGCGGATGCGGACGGGGACGTGGGGCCCGTTGTCGTACTTCCTCTCCAGCAGCTCGACGAGGACCACGTAGTCCGCGTTTTCCCGTTCCGCCGCGGCAATGATCTCACCCGTGTCCGGGCAGCCCTGCAGGCCCTTCACCTCAAGGTTGATGACGTTCCGCGTGTACACGCTGCGCACCAGCGCGTTGGCCACGGCCCACCTCAGGTCCGACTCAATGGCGCGCCCCTCGTCCGACGTGGGCATGCACGCCATCACGATCACATCCTTCTTCCCGAAGTAGACCCCGCTGCCGAAAATGCTTGCGCCGCGCAGCTTGTTGGGCGCAACCGCGAAGGCGGTGAGCCCCGCTTCGAGGTCTTTTCGCGCGGTTGGGCGCGGGGGCGCGGTGGTGGGTGTGG
>JBFMGU010000519.1:0-1057 GCA_040752415.1 Myxococcota bacterium | reverse complement strand
CGCGGAGCACCGCGGCACAGCGAGACCCCGGGCTGACGAACCGCGCCCCCTGTGCCTGCTTTCACCGCCAGCGCGGTTCGGCAGCCCCTACATGGTTCACGTCGTCATCGTTTCTGTTCACCGCGGGTCAACCTGAGCGGGAACCGCTTTGACTGTAGGAGCATCCTCACCCGCATTCTGCGAATCACGCCGCCTACCGCCACCAAGGCAGAGCCCGGCCGACGACGAAGGGGATGGATTGACCTTCGAGGGCCGGGCTTGGTGCTTTTCCAGGTGCAGCCTCGGCTGCCGCCCCGATCGAACGCAGTCTTCCGTCGCGGTCGGGAATCACATCCCCATCGGCACGCCCGCCTGCGCCTCATACTGGTTCTGCACATTGCGCAGGATGACGTACGTGATGGGCCGCAGCGCCAGGCTCCCGACGATGGCCAGCGGCACCCCGACAATCAGCGAGAGCGCACTGGCCCCCAGCAACGCGCCGTAGAGCACGCCGTTGGGATCCCCCGGCACATTCCGCCCGAACGACGACGCCATTCCCAACGCCAGCAACATGGCCCCCGTGGCCACGGTGAACACGGAAGCACAGAGCATGGCCGGGATGATCCCCGCAATCACCGACGAGATCAGCGACGCCCGCGGCGATGCCGACGAGAACGCGCTCCCGAACACGAACCCCACGAGGTCCCACGCCGGTCCCACCAGCACGATGAGCGGCACGAACGCGAGCGAGAGCACGCCGTAGAGCACCGGGGAGAGCGTGAGGAACGTCCGCGGATCGAATCCGCCGTTCCCCTGCGTCGACGACGCCACGGCCACCGGCACCGCCACCACCGCCGGCATCACCGCGGCCAGGAACACCACCACCGCCAATCCCACCGCCAACGTGATGCCACCCGCCACGGTGCCCAGCAGCGTCTCACGCAAGACCATCACGCGCGGGTCCATCATGAGCATCCCGGCCATGGGCCCCATGGCGCCGCCCAGTGGACCTCCGCCCGTCCCCGTCACGCTCTCAATGGGCGGCGGCGGGTTCTGGTCCGCTTCCGGGGTCGTCTCC
>JBFMGU010000518.1:0-1070 GCA_040752415.1 Myxococcota bacterium | reverse complement strand
TCTCCTCATCGTCGACGGGGGGTTCAGGCCCGGGGAACCGCCGACTTTTCACGCGGCGCCGCCGCTCACCAAGCAGGACCTGGAAGAGCTGTGCGCCAGGATGGAGCGTGCGCTGGTGGGGATCCTCGGGCGGTACAAGCTGATCCGCACCGACGACGACACAGGAGGAGTCGCGACCGATGCGCTGGGCGCGTGCCTGTTGGGGGCCATGAGCGCTGGGCAGCGGGAGAAGCGGGGGCCGGCCCTGGCTCTCGCCGACGAAGACGACGTGGAGACGCCGCGGGGCAAGCAGGTGGCGAGCGTGGACGGGCTCAACCTGTACGCTTCAGGGGTCATGGCGGACCGCGCCGACCTCGAGCGCACGGCGCGCTACCTGCTGCGACCGCCCTTTGCGCTGGGACGGTTTGCCCAGCGGCCCGACGGGCTCATCACCTACCGGATGAAGAAGCCGGATCGTCGGGGAAACACGGTGTTGGTGTTGGATGCGATGGCCCTGATGGCACGCCTGGCCGCACTGATTCCCGCGCCCCGCCGACAGACGCACCGGCTCTTCGGGGTGCTGGGTCCGGCCTCCATGCTGCGCCGCCACATCGTGCCGGTCCCCACGCATCGCCAGGGACGGGCCGAGGGCCATTCCCACGACGAGCAGCCGCCTGCCTACAAGCAACGCATCCCGTGGGCCGAGCTTTTGCGCCGCACCTTCGACGTCGACGCCCTGGAGTGTCCCCGCTGTGGTGGAAGATTGCGGGTGGTAACGGTGGTGAAGGATCCGGCGGAGGCCCGCCGCTACGCCAGTCACATGGGCCTGTGCGAGACCGACAGGCATGCCAGGGGCCCACCGGAGCTGGCCGCCTGACCCGCCTTCACCCCCTCTCATGTTGCGACGCCAACGGCTCGCGGATGAACCACTCCGCCCGCACACGGCCCCAACATGCCCGTGACGAGGTAGGACCTCACGGGACCGCGCCGTCGCGGCCCACCGCCCTTCCGGAGATCGCCCCGCCTGGCAGGCACGACCACATCCCCACCCACGGTCGCCCCTCGCGATCCCGCTTGGAGTTCCTACCCGT
>JBFMGU010000517.1:0-1097 GCA_040752415.1 Myxococcota bacterium | reverse complement strand
CCCACGAGACCCGCGCCCACCCAGAGGTGACCGAAAGCCGGCGTGAACAGGCGCAGCGCCACCAGCGGGCCGCCCACCGCCAGCGTCACGGAGATGCCCCACACGGACTCCAGCCCGACGTCGACGGTGGGACGGATGCGCAGCACGCGGTGCAGCAGCCGGCCCCAGCCCACGCAGCTGCACACCAGCGCCACACCCCACGCCATGCTCTGGTCGAAGGTGCAGAGCCAGCCGCTCCACGCGGCGAGCGCGCTCAGCGCACCCAACGCGCCGACGAGACCGAAGCCCGGGGGTGACATCCGCGCGTCCTATAGCCCCATCAGGGGGACGGGGGCAGCCACTCCGTCTCACAGGTGGTGCCGCACACGGTGTCCAGCGCCTCGTCGCAGGTGCGCGCGCGGTCAATGCGCTCCTCGCACCGCTCCACGTCCCACTCGCGCTGGGCCACCTCGCAGTCCTGGCCGGGGCGGGAGAGGTAGGCGTCGCAGTCGAACCGCAGGGCCGGGTTGTCACACTTGCGACGCAACGCCGCCTCGTAACGCGCGCACGCCTCGTCGCGGGAGACGGTGCGCTGGTCGGCCACGGCGGGCGGGCGCGTGCATTCCGCGCAGCCGGAGAGCAGCAGCAGCAGCGCCCAGGGGGAACGCATCAGCCGTGCTCCGTCGACGACGGCGGGGCCGGTGGAAGCTGCGGGGGATGCGCAATCTCCGCCACGTAGCAGTCGGCCAGCACGTCACCCATGCGGCGCCCGCGCGGGCCAATGCGCGTCAGCCAGCTCTCCAGCGCCAGGAGCAACAGGCCCAGCGTGGGGAACAGCGCGACGTTCACCATGGGGATGAGCGCCAGGAGCAACGCCACCGCCATGGGCAGGTTGCGCAGGATGCTGGTCCACAACGTGCCCGGCTTCCCCGACGGAGTCCGCAGCACCGTCACGCCAAAGAGGCGCTTGCCCGGGCTCTGGCCTGGCCAGATGGCGTCGGCCACCAGGACGTAGAGGAGCGCCAGCGCGGGGCCCAGCGGCTGCACCGCCAACGCCAGCGCCAGGAAGATGATCAGGTCAAAGACCCGCGCAAACACCCGACGCTGCCGCGCCCCGA
>JBFMGU010000516.1:0-1226 GCA_040752415.1 Myxococcota bacterium | reverse complement strand
GGATCGACGAGCTGTTGCCCCAGCACTGGAAGCACCGCTTCGGACCGGACGCAGATATCCCCCAGGCTGCGTAGTTCTCCGCCCATAATCAACCGACCACAAGATCACCGTGCCGGACGGTTACGGTACTCGGTTGTGTTGGGATGGCAGCGGAACCATGATTCGAGAGGTCACACTCGCTGAGAAGGTTTACGCCTTCCTCTTGGGAGAATAGGTTTGCCCCCTCCGTGCCAGGGGATCTCCTCTCGAGAGGGGCCGGTTGCGCCGCAGCTGATCCTGCGCCTTCGCAGTGGAAACGAGACGGTGGATGCCGGCCCTCCACCCGGACCGCCGACGGCGGAAGCGGACTTGTATGTGGCTCAAGGCACGCCCAACCAGAACTTCGGCGCGGAAACCATCCTCCGCATACGCGACAGTGGCAACAACCGCGCCCTGGTGCGCTTGTCCCAGCAAGAGATCCTTCAGCGGATTGGGACGGGCACGTTGACCGGCGCGGTGTTGCGGATGCAGGTGGTCAACAACGGGAGCAACTGGGGCACGGCGGGGCGCACCGTGGACGTGCATCCCCTCCTTGTGCCCTGGAGCGAGTACGCAGCGACCTGGGCGTGTGCGACCGACAGCGTGGTGGGCAACAGCCAGGCGGATTGCTCCGGTCCCACGGCGTGGAACATGGACGGAACGGGTGCACGGCCCTGGCGCGCCACCGCCACCGCTTCCACGCTGATCACCAACTCCACCACCGGTGCGGTGGAATGGGACGTCACCAGCGACGTGCAGGCGTTCCTGCGCGGCGACCTCACGAACCACGGATGGGTGCTCAAGAAGACCGAGGAAGGTGCGGCGGGGCTGGTCGAGTTCGGCTCGCGCGAGAGCGCCAACAAGCCCGAGCTGGTGTTGACCGTGAGTTCAGCCCCGCCCGCGGACCAGGACGGTGACGGCGTCACCAACGGCGCAGGCGACTGCAACGACGCCGACCCCACGATCCACCCGGGAGCAGCGGAGATCTGCGGCGACGGAGTGGACCAGGATTGCGACGGCGTGGATTCCATCTGTCCGCTGTCGATTGCGATCACCAGCCCGGCGGACTTCACGCAGGTGTCGTCACTCACGCTGACGGTGAGCGGCACGGTGAGCCGACTGACGGGAACCGTGGACGTCAACGGCTTCGTCGCCACACGCAACGGATACAACTGGAGCGCGCAGGTGACGCTGCGTCCTGGGAGAAC
>JBFMGU010000515.1:0-1278 GCA_040752415.1 Myxococcota bacterium | reverse complement strand
GGAGAGGGAAAAGCCCGCACTTGCCATCCCGCGTGACGCGCACGACGATGGAGCGCACTCATGCCGCGCGTGACGTTCAAGAGCCATGACGGGACCGTCGTCGAGGGCGAGGTGGCGGAGGGCACCACGCTCCTCAACGCCGCGTTCATGCTCCAGGCCCTGGTGCGAACCACCTGTGGCGGCGTGGCCAGCTGCCTGGAATGCAAGATCCGGGTGCCCGATCACCTGGACCGCCTGTCCAAGCCGGAGTTCAAGGAGAAGGACCGCCTGGGCACTGTGTTCCACATCACCAAGGAGCGGCTGGCGTGTCAGGCGCGCGTGGGCACGCAGGACGTGGTGGTGGAGATCCCGGCGCCGCCAGAAAGCGTGCGTCGTCAAAGACTTGAGCGCTCCCAGCAGACCCCGCCCCGCAAGGTCCAGCCCCGCTGACCGCCCGCCGCAGAACTTGTTCCGCCCTGCCCCGTTGTGAGGAGCATGGACGCGACCCTTGAGCTTGGAATCTTCCCCCACGCTATGAACGGGCCCTCCCTGGGCCTCTCCACCACCCGGACGCCGGACGAGGCCAAAGGGAAAGGCGCAGGATCTCGTCGGAGGACGCGGGTGAGCCAACAGCGACAGGCCGAGATGGACGAGGACCGTGTCCTGGTGGAAGCCGCCCGGGGTGGCGACAAGGCCGCCTTCAGCAAGCTCATGAGCCGCTACCAGCACCGCGTGTACGCCGTGGCGTACGGCATGCTGCACTCCCGCGACGACGCCATGGACGTGGTGCAGGAGGCTTTCCTCAAGGTGCACCGCCACCTGGACCGCTTCCAGGGCCAATCCAGCTTCTACACGTGGCTCTACCGCATCGTCGTGAACCTGAGCATTGACCTGCGTCGCAAGCGCGCGCGCTCCCGCACCGACCAGCTCAACGACGCCCTGGCCCCCGACCCCGACCGCGCCGCCGAGCTGGAGGTCTCCCCCGCCCGCCCCGGCGCCCAGCCGCTGGAGAACGCGGAGGACCGGGAGCTGGGTCGCCAGATCCAGGGCGCCCTGGACGGGCTGACGGAGAACCACCGCGCCATCCTGGTCCTGCGTGAGGTGGAGGGCCTGTCCTACGAGGAGATGGCCACCGTCCTGGGGATCTCCAAAGGCACCGTCATGAGCCGCCTGTTCCACGCCCGCCAGAACATGCAGAAGGCCCTCCGGCCGGTGCTGGGCCTCAAGGAGGGCGAGGGGCTGGGCGGACGCCCGCAGGAGGGTGGCGGGGAAGACAACGGGGGCGCGGAGGATTGAACA
>JBFMGU010000514.1:0-1336 GCA_040752415.1 Myxococcota bacterium | reverse complement strand
ACCGTCGTCGAGAAGAAGGGGAACAAGACCTTCTCCCGCGGCGTCTGGGCGCCCGCACCCAACATCGCGACGGCGCGTGCCGAGCTGGACCGTGAACGCTCCACCGAGGCCTATGCGCGTCGTCGTGCCGCGGACGTGCGTCGTCGGGAGACGAAGCAGACGGCGTACGTGGAGGAGTTCCGCGACGCCGTGGTGGCCTTCCTGCGCTTCGCCCCGCGTTACCAGGGAAAGCAGCTCGCGCTGGCGCAGGCCGTGGCCCTGCACGCCACCCCGGTGGGCAGCGGCACCGTGGCGCGCACCGAGCGCATCCCCGTGCAGGAACGCGCCGAAGCCGCGGTGATTGCCTGGATGCGTCACCAGACCACCGCGTACGACCACATGCACATCGCGCGCATCAAGGGGGAGCGGAGGGAGGTGCGCCGGCAACTGGCGATGCGTTCCCGGCAGCTGCTGGACCGCCACCGCGTGGACGAGCCGCACGAGGAATCCCTCTGCCCGCTGTGCGCCGCGCTGCAACCCGCCTCCTCGTCGACGGCGCAGGCCCTGGCGCGGAGCGACTTTGTCATCGACCTGTGAGGAAACCCGCGACCGTACCGACGCGTTGACCCCCACCGGCCCCGCCGCCCACGATACGCAGCATGTTCCCGTGGATTGCCACCCTCCTCCTGGCCGGTCAGACCGCTGCGCCGTCCATTGGCGTGCTCTCCCTGCGCGCGGAGCTCGGCGTCAATCCCAGCGCCGCCATGCTGCTCACCGACAACATGACGCAGCTGGTGCGGGACTGGGGACGCTTCTCGCGCGTGGTGACGTTCAAGGAGGTGGAGGACGCGCTGGCGCTGGAGAAGACCAAGCAGCTCGTGGACTGCGACAGCCAGAGCTGCCTGAGCGAGATTGCCGGCGCGCTGGGCGTGGACCTGCTGCTGGTGGGCGCGGTGGGACGGCTGGGCAATGCCACGCTGATGAACCTGAAGATCATCCGCGCGCGCAACGCGGAGCTGGTCGCGTCGGTGTCGGAGCGGATTGACGGCCCGGTGGACCGCGCGCTGGACCTCATCCCCTACGCCACCGGGCTGCTGTTGGACCGCGGCAAGCTCATGCATCCCAACCTGGTCCCGCCCGCGCACCCCGACGCGCTCAAGCCCGCCGTGGAGCCGGTTGCGCAGGCCCGCACCGCCACCCCGCTCCCCGCGCCCATTCCCGACGAGGAAACACCGCCCGCGGCCCAACGCGCCGGCCCGCGTCCGCTGCGCGTCGTGGGTGTGGGCCTGGGCGGCGTGGGGCTGGCGGTGGGGGCGGTGGGAGCGGTGGCGGCGGTGGCGCTGGTGACGTCGTCGCT
>JBFMGU010000513.1:0-1382 GCA_040752415.1 Myxococcota bacterium | reverse complement strand
GCACCGGGAGCCGCACCCGCGCCTGGAGCCGCACCCCACGCCGCGGGCGGCGCCGCCGGGTTCTTCCCGCCCATCAACGCAGCTGCCGCCGCACGCTCCGCCGCGGTGAGCGGCTCATTGCGCGGACGCGGGCCCGTGGCGACGGGCGCGGGAGCCGGCGCGGCCTCCTCCTCGGAATCCTCGACGCTGAAGTCCAGGTCATCAATCTCGAACACCTCCTGCGAGGAACCGCCCTCGCCGTCGGTGGAAACGACCTTCTTCTTGCGCAGGGAGACCTTGAACTTGTCCCGCTTGTACGTGCCCTCCTCGATCTCCTTGAGGATGCGGTTCCACATCTCGTTGTACGTCTGGAACTTGGCCCAGAGCTGGTTGATGCGGAACTTGACGGCGGTGTTCTTGAGCGGGACGTCCTTGGCCTTGCGCAGCCGCACCAGGAGCGCCTGGCGCTGCTGCTCGGGCGGAATCCGCTCCATGCCCTGGAAGTACAGATCAAAGGCCAGCTTCAGCTCATCCAGGGCCTTGGTCATCTCCGCAAAGGCCTGGGGCGTGAGGTCGTCCTTGTCACCCTTGTCCCCGCCGAGGCCGGGCTTCCCGGGCTGGCCTGGTCTGCCGGCCTTGTTCATTGCGCTGGGTTGGTTTGGCGGCGGCATGGATGCGGGGGTCCCCGTTCGTCGGCGACCGTAACAGAGCGCCGGAAACCGGGGCAAGAAGGACCCTCGCTCGCTCCCGGCGCCCCTGCGCGATAGGGCTGTGTCCG
The DNA here is from genome assembly GCA_040752415.1 of Myxococcota bacterium. Classification (GTDB taxonomy): domain Bacteria; phylum Myxococcota; class JACRCW01; order JACRCW01; family JACRCW01; genus JBFMGU01. The sequence goes on along the minus strand of JBFMGU010000513.1, from coordinate 625 downwards.
CGCCCGGGGCCAGGCTGTGGGGCGGGCGGGAGCGAGGACGATGCAGCTCGGGCCACTCGTGGACACCCACTGCCACCTGGACAGCGCGCGATTTGGCGCCGACGTGCCGGAGATCCTGGAGCGCGCCGCCGGGGCCGGAGTGATGGACGTGGTGCTCCCCGGCGTCTGGCCCGACGGGTTCGAGGGACTGCTGCGCCTCTCCCTTCAGCCTTCACCGGTCCGACTTCACGTGGCGTGGGGTCTGCACCCGCAGGTGCTCCCCGACGTTCCGGCCGGGGCGGATGACGTCGCCATGGAAGAAGTGCGGCGCATGTGCGAGCGGCACCGTCCCGTGGGCATTGGGGAGTGCGGGCTGGACTACCGCGTCGACACCGTGGCCGCTCCGCCGGAACGCCAGCGACGGGTGTTGCGCTTCCACCTGGAGCTGGCGCGGGATCTGCGGCTGCCGGTGCTGCTGCACTGCCTCAGCGCCCACGACGATCTCCTCGTCGAGCTGGACCGTGTGGGGCCCTTGCCGGCGGGCGGGATCATGCACAGCTACTCCGGGAGCGCGGAGCAGGCGCGCCCCTTCCTCAAGCGCGGGTTGCATCTCTCCTTCACCGGCCCGGTGACGTGGACGGGCGCG
>JBFMGU010000512.1:0-1388 GCA_040752415.1 Myxococcota bacterium | reverse complement strand
AGCGTCTCCCGGTCATTCCCGTCGATGACCGGCGAGGCGTACACGTTCAATCCCCCGCAGCGGCCCACCAGTCCGCCGCTCGGGCGCTCCACCTCGTCCTCGTCGGCGAGGCTAAGCGCCGGGCCCCGACGTTCGCGCTTTCCTTGCGCCAGCGCAGCGCGCCCGCACGCCGCGAGCGCGTCGAGCTGCTCCGCCTCGTTGCCTTCCTTCTCCTTGAAGAGGCCGCGCCGCTGGCACAGTCGCACCAGCCGCCGGTGGATCTGCGCCGCCAGCCGGTCCATGTCCGCCCGCGAGAGCGTGCGCGCACCTTCGAAACCCACCTTGCCGTCCACTTCACGATACCCACCATCCACGACGAGTAGATGCGCATGAACGTGAAGATTCACCGAGCCGCCGAACCTGTGACGCACCAGCACCCCGCCGCTCTGCGAGCCCGGTGGCGCGACGCACCGCGAGATCGCGTCCATCACCATCTTCTCGACGGCACACAGCAGCTCCGGCTGGAAGGCCAGCTTACCCATCAGCTCGAACGGGTAGCTCACCACCCACTGGCGCAGCGGCACGTTCGGCAGCACGCGGTCCACCAGGTGGGCCGCACCGTCACCCATGGCCCGCGCCGAACACGACGGGCACACCCCGCGCCGCTTGCATGAGAAACTTCCCCGACGGGACCTATCGCGCGGAGCTGGCCGCCCCCGACGAGCCCGGCACATACCGATATTACCTGAGTGCCACCTTCCACAATTGCGTGACTTCGGACCGCCAGGTCGTCGCGGTCGAGGTCGTTCGCTGATGTGCCGCCACGGAAGGGACCGCACACCCGTGTTGGCCAAGGTCAAGACTACTCGCCGGTGACAGCGGTCACAGCGCAATCACCGTGTAAGCAGTCCCACCCGCGGCTGAGCGCTCACCGCATGGCTGCTTGTGCTACCAGTTCCAGGCGGACCGGCCTTTCGTCCCGGAGATGGCATGAACACAAGACTCCTATCACCTGGGTTGCGCATTCTTGCGGCCATGGCGTTGGCGTACCCGTTGTTGAATCCGGCGGTGGCCCACGCGGAGCCGGCGTCCTGTCTCTCCAGTGACCCGGGGGACTGGCCGATGCCGTCGCGGCCGTACTTCATGCTGGCGGTGGACACCAGTGGATCCTTGGTGACCGACGTGGGCAGCAACAGCACCTGCGGCCTGGGCGCCACCCGCGTGGGTCACCTCCGTTGTGCGCTGCGTTCCGCGGTGCAGGCGTTTGCCGGAGAAGTGAACCTAGGCCCAAAACAAGCGCGTGACGACACGAAATGACGGATCAAACTTGAAAAGCCCCCGACAATCCAAGCTCACAGCGACGAGAGCCGGAACCGACGAAAGGGCTTTTCAAGTGAACAACACCATAC
>JBFMGU010000511.1:0-1417 GCA_040752415.1 Myxococcota bacterium | reverse complement strand
CACGAGGCGCACGGCCAGCGGAGCCAGCAGCGGCAGCGCGCCGGCCAGCAGTCCCGCGGAGACGCACTCCGTCCACACCATGCCGCGCCACCGGAACAGCACCGCCACCGTCGCCAGCGCCGCGCCCACGACGAGGGTCTGCGCGGGACTACCGGCGAACCCGAGGCTGATGACCACCATGGGCAGCACGTAGAGAAGCACGGTGCACGCGGAGCGCAGCCGGCCGAGCTCATACGCCCGACGGGCGCGGGCCTGCAGGGTGGCGGGTTCACGGGGCGCCATGGTTGGTCCTCCACGCGGTGCGCAGCCGCTGCAGTGCGCGTTCCAGGCGCTTGCGGAACGTGGCGGCGGGAAGTCCGCCGTGCTCCCCGCGCTCGCCGTGCGCCATGGTGAGGAGGGCTTCCACGTCGGCGGGACGCAGCTCTCCCAGCACGCGCGCGGCGGCCTCGGTGAGGTTGTTGCGGATGGTGAGCTCCTCGGGGGAGTGGCCTTCCGACGCCAGGTCCAGCGTGGCCTCGTCGTCGGTTTCGCGGCGCCGCTGGGTCTTCTTGCGCAACGTCCGGCATTCCCAGGCCGCAATGCCCAGCGCCCACGGCAGCGCGGGACGGGAGGGGTCGAACTCGTGCGCGCGGTTGAAGATGCGCAGCAGCGCGGCCTGCGCAGCGTCTTCAGCGTCGGCGCGGTGGGGCAGCATGCGCTCGGTGAAGCGTTGCAGCCGGGGCCAGAGCGCCTCGAAGACCGGGGGAAACGCGGAGCGATCCCCCTGCGAAAGGCGGGTCATCAGCTCCTGAAGCTGCTGGCGTTCCCTCTCCTGCACGCGGTCTCCGAGGCGCTGCGGCCACCGCTTGTATCAACAGCACCCGAAGGGGCAACCGCTCCCACCGCTGAGCTTGTCCGCGGCCCACGCCACCGCGGGCAGTCCGACGACACTGGCAATGGCCAACAGACGCAACGCCTTGATCTTCATGGCAAGACTCCTGGTGAAGGGGGCGCTCCGTTGCGCCCGTGTTCCGTCTAGGCGCCAGGCGGCCCAAGCGTGACAGGTGGATCCGCGGATCCGTGCGGTTCGCGTTGGGGGCGACGCCTTGGTTTCCTGCCTACGAGATTGGCGGGCAACGGATGCCCACGGGCTTGCAGACGTCGTGGGCGGACCACGACCTGGAGTGCGGCGGGCCCTCGCCGCCCTGGTCAGCGCCGAGCGGGTGGCACCCTCGTCAACGGTCGACGTCGCGGAGGCGTCGACGCCCCGTCGCCACCAGATCGAGCTCCGTTCCACACGTTGGGGACGCACTCGGCGCTGGCCAGGGCGGCGAGCCGCTTTGGACAGCATCGACAAAATCTGGCGTATCCGGCTGTCCCGGCTGGAGTTGAAGAAGCGTCGTCGTCACCGGCGAGTTGAGCCCAAGCGTGCCTCGCA
>JBFMGU010000510.1:0-1443 GCA_040752415.1 Myxococcota bacterium | reverse complement strand
TTGCGCGGAGAACGCCGGCCCTCCCAGGCGCGCGGAGACCAGGGCGTCCAGCGACTCCGCGTCGGGACAGGCCTGCGCGCCAGGTGAACGCGTCACCTCGAGGCGCGGCGGCTCGGGCGAGAGCGCCAACAGGGTGAGCACGAGGAGCGGCGTCACGGCGCACCGTTGTTGCGGATGTCCGCCGTGGCACCCACGCGCGCGGCGAATTCCTCGGCGGCCTGCGTGGAGAGACGTGGGTTGTCGCGGATGCTCACCAGGTCGCCCACCTCCTCCAGCGCTTCCATGCCCAGCTCGGTGAGCACCTCATTGCCCTGGATGATGAGATTGGTCTCCACCACCTGCAGCGACGAGAGCCCGGTCAGGGAGAGACCACCCGCCAGCGCCTCAAGGCTTCTCAACCCGGCCAGGTCCAGCAGCGCGCGATTGTCCAGCACCGTGAGCGCTCCCACCTGCGCGAGGTTCAGCAGCCCGTCGACGGTGCGGAGCGCCGGGTTGTCACGGATGACCAGCTCACCACCCACCTGCACCAGGTTCGCCAACGCATCCACCTGCTGCAGCGCCTGGTTTCTTCCGTCCTTCCGGCTTGGGCGCCATGCCAATGTCCCAGGGCTCCATGACGGGGCGGATCGCACTGACGCCAGGAGCGCCTCTCCAAACTTGCAGGACCAAGCGCTTGTGGTAGGCCAGCACCGGCGGGCTGTGCCGTCGCGTCACACCCATGACGCCGCTGTCGCGGCCGAGCTTTGTCGCGCGCTACCCTGTGACCCGTTGTCCTGGAACGGGACGCGCTTGCCGCAAGGGGCGTGCCGTCTCGCGTGCGCCACCGGCCGGAGAACACCGTGGTCTACCAGGTGGTGCGCGACCACCTCGAGGGACTTCCTGCGCGCCGCCGCGGCGCACGACGGGAAGGGAATGCCGCGTTTCGTCGCGCGGACCTTTCGTGCCTTCCTCGCGTGCGGTCGCCCGGAGGAGGGTTTCGCGCGCCTGGTGTGTGGCTGCGGTCATGAGTCCGTGGTGGCCTTCAGTTGCAAGCGGCGCGGCATTTGCTCGTCGTGCATGGGAAGAATGACCCAGGAGGGGGCGGCCCATCTCGTCGGGAAAGTGCTTCCCCACACGCCGTATCGGCAGTGGGTGGTGAGCTTCCCCTTCGAGGTCCAGCGGGCCCTGGCCTTCCGGCCGGACGTGCTGGCGCGGGTCGAGCGCATGGTGCTGGACCACCTGCGGCGGTTCCTGGAGAAGCGCAGTGGGGGCAAGTCCGGCGGCTTGCTGGTGCGCCACTGCATGGGCTCGGCCCTCAATGTCTCCCCGCACGTGCATCTCCTCATCGTCGACGGGGGGTTCAGGCCCGGGGAACCGCCGACTTTTCACGCGGCGCCGCCGCTCACCAAGCAGGACCTGGAAGAGCTGTGCGCCAGGATGGAGCGTGCGCTGGTGGGGATCCTC
>JBFMGU010000051.1:0-48863 GCA_040752415.1 Myxococcota bacterium | reverse complement strand
CTCCGCCTCGTCCGCCCATGGGCGGCGGGGCGCCGGGACGCGCGCCGTACCAGGCCCAGGGAGCACAGCCCGCCCGCTCCGGCGGCGACGACGGCTCCAAGGGTTGAAGACAGGTTTTTGCGGTTTGACTGCCCATTGCTCCCTGGCCGGGGCAACGGGCCTGACGCGACGCCGGCCCAAGTTCAGCACCCGCTGACGCCGAAGCGACGCATGAGGTTGAACATGGCCAAGGCAAAGCAGAAGACGAAGCGTGCGGCTGCCAAGCGCTTCAAGAAGACGGGATCCGGGAAGTTCAAGTTCGGCACCACGGGCCGGCGCCACCTGCTGACCAAGCACAAGCGCAAGGTGAAGAGGACCAACCGCAACGACCGCGTTGCCAATGGCACGGAGCAGGGTCATCTCGACCGGCTGCTCCCGTACCTCTGAGCCCAACCCGTTCTGTCCGAGAGAAATCACTTGAACTGGCGGCAACCGGCATGCGCCGGCCGCCCATGAATTCGAGGTAGAGACATGCCCCGCGCAAAAAGAGGCTTCAAGGCCCGTCGTCGTCGTAATCGCATCCTGAAGTTCGCTGAGGGTTACTCAGGTACACGCAACAGGCTTTTCCGCACGGCCACCGAGACCGTGGACCGCGCGCTGGCCTTTGCCTTCCGCGACCGCAAGCGCAAGAAGCGCGACTTCCGCCACCTGTGGATTTCGCGCATCAACGCGGGCGCGCGCCTGGAGGGCATCAGCTACTCCCGCCTGATGGGTGGGCTGAAGAAGGCCAAGGTCAACCTGGACCGCAAGGTCCTTGCTGACCTGGCGCTGACCGACCCGACCGCCTTCAAGGCGGTGGTGGAGCTGGCCAAGAAGGCCTGATTCCACGGGCATCTGCGCGCCTTGCTGAATGTGGATTCTCCGCCGTCCATGCCTGGTCCAACGGGCGTGGCGGCGGGGATTTGTTCCGCGGAGACTACGAGGCCCCCGCCATGAAGACCGAGCTCCAGGCGATCGTCGACGAGGCACGTCGGGCCTTCCAGGGCGCCGACACGGCGGAAGCCGTGGAAGCGCTGCGCGTCACCTTCCTGGGCAAGAAGGGCCGCCTCAGCGAGCTGCTCAAGGGCCTCTCCAAGCTTTCCGCGGAGGAACGTCCCGCCTTTGGCAAGGTGGTCAACGAGGCCAAGGAAGCCCTGGAGCTGGCCAGCCAGGAGGCGCTGACGCGCGCCAAGGCCAAGAAGGACGCGGAGGCGCTCTCGGTCTCCCTGGACGTCACCGTGCCAGGACGCCGGACGCCGCGCGGTCACATGCACCCGGTGCGGGAGACCACGCAGGCCATCATCAACGCGTTCACGCAGATGGGCTACCGCCTGGCCACCGGCCCCGAGGTTGAGCACGACTTCTACAACTTCGAAGCGCTCAACATCCCCAAGGACCACCCCGCGCGGGACATGCAGGACACCTTTTACCTCTCCGACGAGGTGGTCCTGCGCACGCACACCTCTCCGTGCCAGATTCGCGTGATGCTGGAGGCCAAGAAGCCGCCGGTGCGCGTGGTGAATCCCGGCGCCGTCTACCGCTCCGACTCCGACGCCACCCACAGCCCCATGTTCCACCAGGTGGAAGGGCTCTACGTGGACGAGGAGGTCAGCCTCTCCGACCTCAAGGGCACGCTGCTGACGTTCGCGCGGCGCATCTTCGGCCCGGACGTGCGCATCCGCCTGCGTCCCTCGTTCTTCCCGTTCACGGAGCCCTCCTGTGAGGTGGACATCTCCTGCGTGACCTGCGGCGGGACCGGGCGCGGGGAGGGTGAGGGTGGGGTTTGTCGGGTGTGCAAGGGGACCACGTGGCTGGAGGTGGGCGGCGCCGGCATGGTCCACCCGGAGGTCTTCAAGGCGGTGGGCTATGACCCGGAGAAGGTGACGGGTTTTGCCTTCGGGGTCGGGGTGGAGCGTATTGCCATGCTCCGCTATCGCATCCCGGACCTGCGGCTGTTCTTCGACAATGACGTTCGCTTCCTCAGGCAGTTCTGAAGTTTGACGCTTGCCGCACCCGCGGCATTGGCACCCGCAACTGGTGGGCGCCAGCGGGGCGGTGAGACGGGTGTCGTGATGCGCGTGAGCTACCGGTGGCTGAGAGAGCTGCTTGACCTTCCCGCCGAGCTGGGCCCGCGGGAGGTGGGTGACAAGCTCACGCTGCTGGGCGTGGAGTGCGAGGCGGTGGAGGACCTCTCCGCGCCCATCCGTGACGTCGTGGTGGGCGCCATCCTCTCCCGTGACAAGCACCCCAACGCCGACACCCTCAGCCTCTGCACGGTGGACGTGGGCGGACCCGAGCCGCTCTCCATCGTCTGCGGCGCTCCCAACTGCGACGCCGGCAAGCTCACCGCCGTGGCGCGCCCGGGCGTGAGCCTGAAGGGCGGCCCACCTCTGGAGAAGCGCGCCATCCGCGGCGTGGAGAGCCACGGCATGCTCTGCAGCGGCAAGGAGCTGGGCCTGGCGGGCGGCGACCATGACGGCATCCTCATCGTCGAGGGGCAGCATGCGCCGGGCACGCCGTTGGCCAAGGCGCTGGGGCTGGACGACTTCGTCCTCGTGCTCTCGGTGACGCCCAACCGCCCCGACGTGCTCTCCCACGTGGGCGTGGCCCGCGACCTGGCCGCCTTCCTCTCCATGCCCGCGCCCCCGCCCATTGCCCCGCTGGCGGCGCACCTGGAGATTCCCACCGAGAGCGGGCGTCGACCGCCGCTGGTGAACACCACGCCCCCGCTGCGCATGAAGGCGCCTTCCGCCACGTGCGCGGAGCGCGGTGGCCCCGTCGACGACGCGGCGCAGGTGAAGGTGGACGACCTGGTCCGCTGCCCGCGCTACCTGGCGCGCGTCATTGAAGGCGTCACGGTGGGGCCCAGCCCGCAGTGGGTGCAGCGTCGGCTGGAGGCGTGCGGGGTCCGGTCCATCAACAACGTCGTGGATGTCACCAACCTGATCCTGCTGGAGCGCGGTCACCCGCTGCACGCGTTTGACCTGGACAAGCTGGGCTTGGACCGCGGTCGCGCCACCATCGTGGTCCGCACCGCCAAGCCCGGCGAGAAGATGGTGACGCTGGATGGCGTCGAGCGGCAGCTGCACGCGGAAGACCTGCTCATCTGCGACCCGGAGCGCCCCCTCGCGCTCGCCGGCGTCATGGGTGGCAAGGACTCCGAGGTGCACCAGGGCACCACGCGCGTGCTCTTGGAGGCCGCGTACTTCGCGCCCGCGGGCATCCGTCGCACGGCGCGGCGGCATGCGCTCCACACCGAGGCCAGCCACCGCTTCGAGCGCGGGTGCGATCCCAACAAGACGCTCGAGGAGGCGCTGAACCGCTGCGCCCAGCTCATCGCGGAGCTTGCCGGTGGGCAGGTGCGTCGTGGCGTGGCGGCCAGCTACCCCAAGCCCATCCCCGAGGTGGAAGTGAAGCTCCGCCCGGCGCGCGCGGCCATGCTGCTGGGCCTGCCGCAGAAGCTCGTTGACGAGGCGCTTGTGGCACGGGCGCTCAGTGCGCTGGGGCTGGAGGTCGCGGGTCGGGAGGCGGGGGCGCTGCGCTTCAAGGTGCCCACGTTCCGTCCCGACCTCACGCAAGAGGTGGACCTGATCGAGGAGATCGGCCGCCTGCTGGGCCTGGACCGCGTGCCGGAGACGCTGCCGCGCGGGACGGGGAGGCCGCCGCCCTCGCGACCCTCCGACACGGTGGTGGTCTCGCAGGACCGCGTGCGCGCCACGCTGCTGGGCGCGGGGTTCCATGAGGCCGTGAACATGGGCTTCATCTCCCCGCGCGAGGCCGACCCGTTTGACGGCGGCGGTCAGCGCATCCCGCGCCTGGTGCTGCGCAACCCCATCAGCGAGGAGCTCAGCATCATGCGTCCCTCGCTGTTGCCGGGTTTGCTGCGTTCGCTCGCGTACAACCAGCGCCACGGCGAGCGTGAGGTCCGCCTGTTCGAGCTGGGCACCGCGTTCCTGGGCACCCGCCCGGAAGGCGTGAAGGCCCGCCCGGACACGGAGGACGGCCCCACCGGCGGCGACGCGTACGCCAAGGAGCGCACCTACGTGGGCATCGTGGCGAGCGGGACGCGGATGCCGCGCGCGTCGGACACCGCGGCGGTGCCGGTGGATTTCTATGACCTCAAGGGTGTGGTCGAGGAGGTGGTGGAGGCGCTGGGCTTCAACACCAACCTCTGGGACGGCAATGTCCGCCTGGAGCCCGTCCCCGCCGACCGCGCGCCGTATCTCCACCCCGGCATGGCCGCGGGCGTGAAGATCTCCGACGAGTTCGTGGGCGTGTTTGGCGAGCTGCACCCCGCGCTGCAGGAGAAGCTGGACCTGCGTCCGCCGGTGCTGGTGGCGGAGCTCGACGTGACCGCGCTGGCCGCGTTGTTCCCGCCGCCGCCCTCGTACAAGCCGGTTCCCCGCTTCCCCGCCGTCAAGCGCGACGTGGCCGTGCTGGTGGACGAGCGCACGCGCGTGGAGGACGTCTACGGCGCGGTGCGGAGGACGCCCGCGGCGGCCCAGGGTGTCGTCGAGAAGGTGGAGCTGTTCGACGTCTACCGTGGCAAGAACCTGCCCGCGGGGAAGAAGAGCCTGGCGCTCTCGCTGACCTTCCGCGCCGCGGACCGCACCCTCACCGACGAGGCCGTCAACGCCCTGCACGCCGAGGTCATGGCCACCATGGAGCGCGACCTCAAGGCGGAAGTCCGCAAGGGCTGAACGAACCTCGAATCCGAGGTCTCAACCACAAAAAAGAGCACTTGGATCTCGAAAATGAGACCTTCGACGCCGGGATTGGCGTTGACCGTCTTGTGACGCGCCTTCCAGGCTTGCGTGCGAGCAATCAAGCTCGTCACAGGGGAGGTTGACAGTCATGGCGACGAAGAAGAAGGCCAGCGGCAAGAAGTCTGCGAAGCGCGGGGCGAAGTCGAAGACCAAGAACAGCGCTTTGGAGCTGAAGAGCGCGGTGCAGGGCACGTTGGGAGCACTTCGAAGCGCGCGGAAGCAGGTCAAGGGGCTGGAGCTGCTGGACGTGGACACGCGGAAGCGGCTGCCCAAGGCGCGGGAAGGTGCGGAAGAGCACGTGCGCCTGATGGAAGCGTTGTTGGCGGATCGCCCTGACGCGGTGGTGGTTCCCGGCGTGGTCCCGGGTGACCTCAGCGCCGCTTGGGATCGCGCGGAGGCCCTGGCGCCGCTGCGCGCCGAGCTGGCCGGCTTCCTCCAGGCCGTGGATGACACCATCCTCAAGAACTCCTCCGCCGCGTGGAAGGCCGCGCTGGACATCCTGGCCGTGGCGCGTGGCGTGGCCCGTCGCGACCCCACCATCCGCGAGGCCATTGCCTCGACCGAGGCGTTCCTCTCTACCGGGCCCCGCAAGAAGGAACCCGAGCCCGCCTGAGCGCCCCGACATCACCCGGCATCATCACTGCGGTTGCGTCAGGACAGGTTGGCCATGGGTGATGAACGTCATGATCGGGCCACGACCTGGAGTGCGGCGGGCCCTCGCCGCCCTGGCCAGCGTCACCGTGTTTTCAAAAACCCTCGCGACCCGGAGTTGGGCTGCTCAGCGCGTTGCACCACGTGCTCGGGCAGCGCGTGCTGTCAGCGGTCCCCTCCCGGTCCGCGGCCGATCGCGTGCCCGTCGTGCTCAGGAATCCAGCTCCGAGTCGCGAGTGCCCTTGAACACACAGTGACGCTGGCCAGGGCGGCGAGGGCCCGCCGCACTCCAGGTCGTGGCCCACAGACGCCGTCATGGACCCGTGTACACATTGTTCCTGATGCGGCGCCTCAGGCGGCGAGTGAAGGTTCTCCCGTCGTCAACAACCGCGTTGCGCTGGCCACCGCGTCCTCCGCGCCGGTCAGCGCCAGCACGTCACCCGCCTGAAGCGCCTGTTGCGGCGTGGGAATGACCACCCCCGCGTGACCGCGCACCAACGCCAGCACGGTGGCGCCCGTCAAACCGCGCAGGTTGAGCTCCGCCAGCGTCTTGCCCACGGCGTGCGCGCGCGCATCCAGCACCACCGCGTGCAACGTGCCGCAGCCGGGCAACATCTCCTGCACCTGCTCCAGCGCGTGCGACACCTCATCCCCGTGCCCCTGCTTCCCCAGCACCTCCACAATCATCTGCGAGCCCGCCCGCACGTGGCCCTCGAGGTTGGTCGCTCCGCGCCACACCAGGACGGCCAGGATGACGAGGGGAATCGAGAGCACCACCACGCCCGGCACCGCCGGCAGGAACGGCTGCGTCACCGCCAGCACTGGCAATCCCACGGCCAGCAGGATCCCCAGCTGCAGCGAGAGGATGAGGACACGTCGTGGCGTGGCGGCCAGGTCCACGCGCGTGGGCAGCTGGGAGGGCAACACCGTCTCCGCCAGGAGCCCACCCAGGCGTCGCGCCGCCGAGAAGATCCCCACGAGACAGGGCAGGGCCAACAACGCCGCCACGCCGACAATCAGCGCGCGCGCCAGTGCCACCGTGATGCCCGCGGTTCCCGCCAGCTCCCGCAGCAGTCCGCGCAGGAACACCGAGGCGCCAATGATGTTGGCCACCAGCAACGCCGCGTCGGTGAGCATGGACCGCACGAGTCGCCGCAGCCGTGCGCCGCGGTTGTCTCCCGCCGGGATGGCCCGCACCTGCTCCAGCCACGAGCCGTACAGCGTCACGAACATCTGCAGTGGCCCCGGCAAGCGCTTGTCCACGGCGAGGGCCACGGGAAGGGCCGCCCGGACCATCCACGGCGTGGTGAAGGTGGTGAGCACGCTGACGGCCACCGCCACGGGGAAGAGGAAGTCTCCGGTGACGCGCAGGGAGAGTCCCAGCGTGGCGATGATGAACGAGAACTCGCCGATCTGCGCCATGCTCATGCTCGCGCGGATGGAGCTCTGCACGCCGTGGCCGGTGAGGAACGCCCCCACCAGCACGCCCACCACCTTCCCGGCCAGAACCACGCCGGTGAGCACCAACGCGGTGGGCCAGTGCTGCTGCAGCACGGTGGGGTCCATGAGCATGCCCACCGCCACGAAGAACACGGCGCCGAAGATGTCGCGCAGGGGACGGATGAGTCCTTCCACCTGCCCACCCGCGCCCGACTCCGCCACCAGGCTCCCCGCGAGGAACGCACCCAACGCCACCGAGTACCCCGCCGCCTGCGCGAGCAACGCGGTGGCAAAGCAGACGCCCACGCTGGCCACCAGCAGCGTCTCCGGTCGACGCAGCCGCGAGACGAACCGGATGGCCCGCGGCACCACCAGCAGCCCCACCGCCACCAGTGCCACCAGGAAGCCGCCCAGGCGCCCCACCGTCGAGACCAGGTCATCCGCGGTGAGCTTCATGCCGGTGCCCACGGCGGTGAGGAGGGCCAGCAGCAACACCGCCACCAGGTCCTCCACGACGAGAATCCCGTACACCAGGTCCCGCAGCCGCTGCTCCACGCCCTGCTCGGCGAACACCTTGGCCACGATCATGGTGCTGCTGATGGAGACCGCCGCCCCCGCGAACAGCGACTCCCGGATGGACCACCCCAACGCGCGCGAGGCGGTGAAGCCCAGCCACAACACCGCGCCCACCTCGATGGCGGTGATGACCACGGCGGTGCCGCCCAGGCGGACCAGCTTGCGGATGCTGAACTCCAGGCCCAGCGAGAACATGAGCAGGATGACGCCCAGCTCGCTCAGCGTCTGGATGGTTGCGCGGTCGGCCACCAGCGGGAGCGGCGTCTGCGGACCAATGAGCAGCCCGGCCAGCACGTAGCCCAGCACGGGAGGCTGGCGCAGGAGCTGGAACACCACCGTCGTCACGGCGGCAACGCCGAGCACGGTTGCGAGGTCGCGGAGGAAGGCGTGCGCGGACGCCATGACGGACCGCGTCTACCATGGCCCGCGACGAGGCCGGGTCGGATTTCTCACCGTGGGAGAGCGTGGGCGTGATCAGGAGCCCTCGGCCTCCTTGATGCGCTGGCCGAACATGAGCTGCACCAGCTCCTCGTCCGCCTCCCGACACACCACGTAGACGTGGTCCCCCGGCGTCAACACGGTGGTGCCGCGCGGCGGAATGAGCTCATTGCCCCGCACCACCAGCATCACCGCCGCGCCGTCGGAGAAGGGCACCTCGGAGAGCGGGACGTTGGCCACCGCGGAAGCCGCGCCAATGTGGAACACCAGGACCTGCCCGTTGAGCGGCCGCATGGAGATGATGTCCAGCGTGGCTTCCGGCGGCGGGGGCTCGTCGGAGATCTGGCCCAACCAGCGCGTGGCCCACTGCACCGTGGCCCCCGGAATCAACGCATTCACCACCACGACGAAGAACACCACGTCGAGGATCCGCAGCGCGCCGGGCGCATCCAGCAGCACCGGGTAGATGGCGAGCACAATGGGCACCGCGCCACGCAGCCCCACCCAGCCCACGTAGGTGATTTCGCGCCAGCGGTAGCGGAACGGCGCCAGGCACAACGCCACCACCACGGGACGCGCCACCAACGCCAGCACCAGCGCAATGCCCAGGCCGGGCGCCGCCACCGCCACCACGCGCGAGGGCAGGACCAGCAGTCCCATGAGAAGGAACATGGTCACCTGGCTCAGCCACGCCACGGCGTCGTGGACACGCAACAGGCCGGCGCGGTGCGGCAGTCGGCTGTTCCCCACCACCATCCCGCACAGGTAGACCGCCAGGAAGCCGCTGCCCTGCGCCAGGGTGGTCACGCCAAAGGACAACATGCCCAGCGAGATGGTGAGCACGGGGTAGAGGCCCAGCGCCGCGAGCGGGATGCGCGCCAGCATCCACCGGCCCACGGCTCCAAATCCCAGCCCACACCCCAGCCCCACCAGGAGCTGCAGGACCACGTTCAAGGGGAACCACCAGCCCACCCGCACGGGGTCCAGCAGGTTCTCCGAGAGCGTCATGGTGAGGATGACGGCCATGGGGTCGTTGAGGCCGGATTCCACCTCCAGGGTGGCCCCCACCCGACGTCGCAGGTGCAGCCCGCTCCCGCGCAGCACGGAGAAGACCGCGGCCGCGTCCGTCGACGACACCACCGCCCCCAGCAGCAGGGACTCCGGCCACGCGAAGCCCAGCGCGTGTGCCGCCAACCCCACCACGCCCGCGGTTCCCAGCACGCCGGCGGTGGCCAGGACGGCGGCGGGGGCCAGCACGGGTCGCGCGGCGGCCACGTGCGTGTTGAGCCCGCCGTCAAACAGGATGAGCACGAGCGCCGTGATGGCGGTGCGGAAGCTGAACCCGTGCTCGCGGAAGTCGATGCCGCCCAGTCCCTCCGGCCCGGCGACCATGCCCACGCCCAGGAAGGCCAGCGTGAGGGGGAGGCCCATGCGCCCGGTGAGGCGGCTGAAGAGCGCGCTGAAGGCCATCATGAGGCCCAGCGCGGTCAGCATGATGGCGGTGGCGGTGGGCTCGACCTCGGGCATCCGCCCGTCAACGCATCACGGTGCGCATCGCGTTCCACCGGTTTGCACGGTGGGCTCGACGTGGTCAGCCGGACTGCACGTAGCGACGCAGCGTCGCCTGCTGCTCGGCATTGCAGATGACAATGAGGCTGTCGCCGGCGGTGACCCCGAAGCTCTCGCGCGGGTTGTACTCAATGCTCCCGTTGGCACGGACCACCGCCACCACGATGAGCCCCACGTTCTTCTGGATGTCCAGCTGTCCCAACGTCTTGCCCGCGGCATGCGCTCCCGTCGGCACGTCCACGTTCTCGAACCGCGCCGGTGTCTCCTTGTTGCGCAGCATGGTGTCCAGGAACGTGGCCGTGGAGGGACGCAGCATCTCCGAGGCCATGCGCAGGCCGGCGGTGTGGTTGGGATTGACCACGGCGTCGCAGCCCACCTGGCGGAACTTCCCGTTGTTGGCCGGGTCGGAGGAGCGGGCCACCAGCCGGACCTTGGGGGCCAGCTGGCGCGCGCTCAGCGCAATCATGAGGTTGTCCTTGTCATTGGGCGTGGCGCAGAAGATGCCCACCGCGCGGGAAACCGCCGCCGTGGTGAGGTGCTCCTCCTGGGACGCGTCGCCCAGGAAGAAGATGCCGCCTTCAAAGTCGCCCTGCGCCGCGTGCACGCGTTGGCGGTCCACGTCCATGCCCACCACCGCCTTGCCCACCTTGGTCAGCTCCGCCACCACGTGCCGACCGGTGGTGCCCAGGCCGCACACCACGAAATGGTCCTGGATGGTCTCGAGCTCATGCGCCATGCGTGGCACTGAACCCCAGCCGGGCGGGCGGAAGCAAGAACGCTCCCTCGGGCGCGGGCGGGGCCGAAGGCAGGGACGTTGACGCCTCCCACACCCTCCGCTAGAGGACCCCGCCCAAACTTACGGCCTCACCGGCAGCCCGCGGCCACGCGGGGTCCACGCTGGGAGGTCCGCGCATCAGGAGAAGAACGTGGCCATCCTCAAGGAAAGAACCCAGCAGATCATCGCGCAGTACCGCAAGCACGAGAAGGACACCGGCTCGCCGGAGGTCCAGGTCGCGCTGCTCACCGACCGCATCGGCTACCTCACCGAGCACTTCAAGACCCACAAGAAGGACCATCACAGCCGTCGTGGCCTCTTGATGCTCGTCAGCCAGCGTCGCGCGCTGCTCGAGTACCTGAAGAAGAAGGACAGCAAGCGCTACAAGGACCTCATCACCTCGCTTGGTATCCGCAAGTAAGGCTTGAGGCCGCGCGCCGGGGTGGGAATGGTCCTGCCCCGGCGTCACACAACGCACCGGCAGCCGGTTTGTCGGAACGAAGAATGTGGCAGAAGCCAGACCCGGCGTTCGGGTTTCTCCCTCATTCCTCGTTCCCAAGGTTGAGTGGAAGTTCCAGGGAATCCTGAAGCTTCTCCCGGTGTGCATCCAAGGCCGCCCAGCTCTCGAAACGGGGGCGGCTTCACGGCTCACGTCATGATTTGGCGTGGCACCGGAGATTCGTATGGCTGAAGGCATTTCCGTCCAGAAGAACCACAACTCCCAGAAGCACCGCAGCGTCAGCGTCCCGGTTGGCAACGCCAATCTGAGCTTTGATGCGGGTCGCATTGCCAAGCAGACCAACGGCAGCGTGTGGGTGCAGTACGGCGAGACCGTGGTGCTGGTGACCGCGGTGGCCAGCAAGGACAAGCGGGAGGGGATCGACTTCTTCCCGCTCACCGTCGAGTACCAGGAGAAGATGTACGCCGCGGGCAAGATCCCCGGCGGCTTCTTCAAGCGTGAGGGCCGTCCCCGTGACGCCGAGACGCTGAATGCGCGCATCACCGACCGCGCCATCCGTCCCATGTTCCCGGACGGCTACCGCAATGACGTGCAGGTCATCGCGTTCGTCATGAGCTACGACGGAGAGCACGAGCCCGACGCCATGGCGCTCAACGGCGCCTCCGCCGCGCTGCACATCAGCGACATCCCCTGGGCCGGCAACACCGGTCCGCTGGCGGGCGTGCGCGTGGGCCGCGTGGACGGGAAGTTCGTGGCCAACCCCACCCAGGAGGAGCGCAAGAAGAGCGACGTGGACCTCTTCATCGCCGCCCACCGCGACGCCATCGTGATGGTGGAGGGCGGGGCCAAGGAGCTGCCGGAGGACGTGATCGTCGAGGCGCTGCTCTTTGGTCACAAGTCCTGCCTGCCCATCATCGACTCCATCGAGAAGCTGCGCGCGGAGATTGGCAAGCCCAAGACCGTGTTCACTCCGCCGGAGGTGAACAAGGAGCTGAAGGACGCGGTGCACAAGGAGGCGCAGGCGCTGGGCCTCAAGGACGCGTTCCTCATCAAGGAGAAGCTGCTGCGTTACGGCAAGCGCGCGGAGATCCTCAAGGAGGTCAAGGCGCGGCTGGCGGAGCGGTTCCCGGAGCAGGAGAAGGACATCAGCAACATCTTCCACGACCTCGAGTACGTGGTGATGCGCGCCATGGTGACCGACGACAAGCGTCGCCTGGACGGCCGCTCCTTCACGGACATCCGCCCCATCGACATCGAGGTGTCCGTCCTGCCGCGCACGCACGGCTCGGCCATCTTCACCCGTGGTGAGACGCAGGCCATTGCCAGCTGCACGCTGGGCACCAAGGAGGATGAGCAGAAGCTGGACAACCTCCAGGGTGAGGCGTGGCGCAAGTTCATGCTGCACTACAACTTCCCGCCGTTCTCCGTCGGTGAGGCCAAGCCCATGCGCGGCCAGAGCCGTCGTGAGGTGGGGCACGGGGCGTTGGCGGAGCGCGCGGTGGCCAGCGTGGTGCCGGAGGATACGCAGGCCTTCCCGTACACCATCCGCGTGGTCAGCGAGATCACCGAGTCCAACGGCTCCTCCTCCATGGCCAGCGTGTGTGGCGGGACGTTGGCGCTGATGGACGCGGGCGTGCCCATCAAGTCGCCGTGCGCCGGCATTGCCATGGGTCTCATCAAGGACGGTGAGAAGGTGGCGGTGCTCAGCGACATCCTCGGCGACGAGGACCACCTGGGCGACATGGACTTCAAGGTCTGTGGCACCGCCAACGGCATCACCGCGCTGCAGATGGACATCAAGATCGAGGGCCTCTCCCGTGAGATCCTCGAGAAGGCGCTCTTCCAGGCGCGCGACGGTCGCAAGCACATCCTGCAGAAGATGACGGACGTGATTGCCAAGCCGCGTGCGGAGCTGAGCCGTTACGCGCCGCGCATCGAGGTCATCCGCATCAACCCGGAGAAGATCAAGGACGTCATCGGGCCGGGCGGGAAGACCATCCGGGACATCGTCGAGAAGTCCAAGTGCAAGATCGACATCACCGACGACGGCGCCATCTCCATTGCCAGCCCCGACGGCGAGGGCATCAAGCGCGCCATGAAGATCATCCAGGATCTGACCCAGGAGGCGGAGGTGGGCCGGATCTACCAGGGCACGGTGCGCAAGGTGGCGGAGTTCGGCGCGTTCGTGCAGATCTTCCCGGGCACCGACGGGCTGGTCCACATCAGTGAGCTGGCCGACAAGCGCGTGGCCAAGGTCACCGACGTGTTGCAGGAGGGCGACGAGGTGCTGGTGAAGGTGCTCTCCATCGAGCCCGGCACCGGCAAGATCAAGCTCTCCCGCAAGCAGGCCATCGGCCACAAGGCCGGCGACGTGATCAAGTGATTCTTGAAGGGTGAGAGGGGCCGTCGCGTCGCGCAGATCTTCCTCTTGACTGCGCCGCGCGACGGTCGCACAACAGCGCCCCCCAAACTCATGGACGGGTGAGCGGTGCGTTGTCCTTTCTGTCGAAGCGTTGACAATCGCGTGGTGGACAGCCGGACCACGGAGGATGGGGGGGCCATCCGCCGTCGGCGCCAGTGCGACGCGTGCAGCAAGCGTTTCACCAGTTACGAGCGCGTGGAGGAGGTGCAGCCCGCCGTCATCAAGCGTGACGGGCGGCGTGAGCCCTTTGACCGGCGCAAGCTCACCGGCGGGATTGTCCGCGCGTGCCAGAAGCGTCCCGTGGGTCCGCCCGCCATCGACGCGCTGGTGGCCCGCGTGGAGCGCAAGATGATGGAGGAGGGTGAGCGCGAGGTGGACAGCGTGCAGCTCGGTGAGTGGGTGATGGAGGAGCTGCGGGAGCTGGATGAGGTGGCCTACGTGCGCTTTGCCTCGGTCTACCGCTCCTTCGCGGACGTCACCGAGTTTGCCGCGGAAGTGGACCGCCTGCGGCGAGGCGCGGGCGAGGCCCCGGAGCCTCGCAGGACCAGCAACACGGAGGCGGACGCCTGAGCAACGCCGCGCTGCCGCCCGACCATCCCCGCCACGCGGAGCTGATGCGGGTGGCGGTGCGTCGTGCCATGCGCGCGGTGGGTCGGACCCGTCCCAATCCCTGCGTTGGCGCGGTGGTGGCGCGGGATGGGCGCATCATCTCCGTGGGCCACCACGTACGCGCGGGCGAGCCCCATGGCGAGATCAACGCGCTGCGTGCGGCGGGGGAGGCTGCGCGCGGTGCGGACCTCTACGTGACGCTGGAGCCGTGCTCCCACCACGGGCGCACACCGCCCTGTGCGGACGCGGTGATTGCGGCAGGCGTGGGGCGCGTCTTCGTGGCCACGCGGGACCTGAACCCGCGCGTGTCCGGCCGGGGCGTGGAGAAGGTGCGCGCGGCGGGGATTCCCGTCGTGGAGGGACTGTGTCAGGCCCAGGCGCAGGCGGTGCTGGAGCCGTTCTTCACCTGGGTCACCACCGGGCGGCCCCTCGTGGTGCTGAAGGCGGCGACGTCGTTGGACGGGCGGATTGCCACCTCCACCGGCGACAGCCGCGGGCTCTCCGGCAAGGCCGCGCACGCCTGGCTGCACCGCCTGCGCGACCGCGTGGATGCCATCTTGGTAGGCGTTGGCACCGTCCTGGCCGACAACCCCCGCCTGACCCCGCGGCGCCCTCCCATCCGCGGCAAGGGCCCACAACGGCTCGTTCGCGTGGTCTTGGACAGCTCGCTCCGCACGCCGGTCACGGCCGCGCTGTTTGAGGACGTGTCCCAGCACCCGCTCCGGATTTTCTGCGCGCCGGACGCGCCCGAGGACGCACGTCTTGCGCTGGAGGCCAGGGGCGCGGTGGTGCGTCGGGTGCAACGGGGAGCTGGTGGCCTGGACCTGGAGGCCGTCTGGGTCGAGCTGGGGCGCGAGGGCGTCACCAGCGTGCTCGTGGAAGGGGGCGCCGGAATCCACGGATCCGTCCTGGAATCCCGCACCGCGGACCGGGTGGCGTTGGTGGTGGCGCCCAGGCTCCTCGGCGAGCGCGGCGTGCCGCTCACGCACTGGCAAGGTCCCGCGCATCTCGCGCAAGGCATCCGCATCGAACGTGTGAAGCTCAGAAAGCTGGGTGAAGACGCACTGTTCGAGGGTTTGGTCCGATATCCCTAGCGTCAGGAAGCACAACAAACGGCGTCAGCGAACGAACAACACCCGGACACCCGTGGCAGGTTTTTCGTTCAACGTGGGATGAGGTGGGACACTGGGTGGGTGGATGTAATCACGTCGGAAAACAGCCACTTTGGATTTTGCATGGTCGTGGTGAAACGTTTACAAATCTGTTGGCTCGGGTTGTGCGTTGTAGGCAGTCCAGAAGCCGCGAGTTGAGGGCGGCGGCACAGCAGAGCAGGAGGCGGTCGTGGTGAGCGTCGAGATCATGGACAAGATCCTCCGAGAGGAGAGGAAGCGCCGGGAGAAGGAGCCCCCCGCTCTGAGACTTCCCCTGGAGCCGCTGCAGCCCCCGCCCAACGCGGAGGAGCGCGCACAGCCTCGGGAGCCGTCCAGCAGCGTGATCGTCATCGACTTCTCTCAGGACGACTCCGAGAGCTTCCGCGTGGTGTCCTGGTAACAAGGCTCCACGCTGGGCGATGAACGCGGGCGCAGGCGCGGATGGGTCGCGCGGCGCCCGCGTCGCCTTTTGGATGTCCAAAATGGCCACTTCCGGGTTGCAGTGATAGAACCGCCGGACCTCTCCGCCCCGGGGTCGCCACCTTGGCCAGGCCAGCCCTCCAAGCTGCAGCCCACGCCTGTTGGGAAGCGCTCTCCCGGGCCAACGTGAGCCGGATCACCAGGGATTTTCAGTTTCCACGCACTGCGGGGTCGGTATCAGCAGGAGCGTGGGAGCGGACCGGGCAGCCGTGACGGACCAGGACCTCCTCCGTGAGCTTTACGAGAAGTACGGCGCCACCGTGTACAGGCGGTGTGCGTACCTGCTTCGCAACGACGAGGAAGCGCGGGACGCCATGCAGGACGTGTTCATCAAGGTGATGCGCAACCTCTCCGAGTTCCGGGGAGAGTCCAGCCCGCTGACGTGGGTCATGCGCATCACCACCAACCACTGCCTCAACGTGATCCGTGCGCGGCGGGCGGCCTGGCATGACCAGTTCCGTCGGTTCGTGGAGCACAAGGCGGAGGAGAATGGACCCAGCCAGCGCATGGTGGACCGCAGCCAGTTCGTTCACGTGGTGATGACCCTGTGCGAGCCGGACATCCAGGAAGCCGCCATCTACTACTTCGTCGACGAGATGACGCAGGAGGAGGTGAGCCAGGCGCTGGGCATCAGCGTGCCCACGCTGCGCAAGCGGCTGCGCCGGTTCATCGAGGTGGCCCGCAAGGAGCTCCTCAAGATCGACCCGGACCTGAAGTTGAAGGCGGCGCCCATCTGACGGGATGCGGGAGGTGCCATGGAATCACTGACCTTTGACCTCGACGCTGCGCCGCCCCCCTCCTGTGGCACCACCCGCCACATGCTGCGGCGCTACCACGTGGGTGAGCTGCCCCCCGACGAGGCCGCCAAGCTCAAGGCCCACGCGGACGCCTGCCTGGACTGCCAGGCCATCCTGGTGGAGCTCAAGAGTGACGACGCTGCGTTCCGCACACACATCCCCTTCGAGCGCTTCAAGGCCGACCACGAGACGCGTGTGGCCGCCTCGCAGCCCGTGACCGCCGGCGCCAGGCGCATGTGGGCGTGGCTCACCGGGGGCGGTCTCGCACTGGCCCTGGCGACGAGCGCGGCCGTGGTGATGATGGTCCCGCGCACCGAGTCCGTGGAGCAGATGGGCCAGCGCCTCAAGGGCAAGGACGTGGGGCTGGGCTTTGTGCTGAAGACGCGGGAGGGGCTGCGCGCGGGTCGGTCCGGTGAGGAGCTGAAGGCTGGTGACCAGATCCAGTTCTTCGTCCGCGGGCCGGGGCAGGGCGACGCGGCGCTGGTGATCGTCGGTGTGGACGGGAAGGGCGCCGTGACGGTGTACCACGCGGGCAAGCTGCCCGAGGGAAGCACCGCGGGCGCCGTGCCGCTGCAGGACAGCGTGGTTCTCGACGACGCGGTGGGCCCGGAGCGGTTCTTTGCGATCTACGGCGAGGAGAAGGAGCTGCCCACGCTGCGCAAGGCCGCTGAGGACGCCGCCGAGAAGCTCGTCAAGACGGGGGTGGATCTGACGGAAGTGGAGTCGTTGCCCCTGGACCTCCCGGTCAAGCAGGACAGCCTTCACATCGTGAAGGTGGCCAGGTGATGGGCCATGGGCCCCGGCCGCGCCACCACGACGTCTGACCGCCTCCTGTTGGCACTGTTCGCCGCGGTGTTCGCGGTGGCGCTCCCTTCGGAGGTGCTCGCGGAGCCCGTGCGCCGTGCGTTCCTGTTCTCCCATTCCGACGGGGGACCTGGCCTCGCCAAGCTCCGCTACGCGCATCGCGACGTCATGAAGATGCGCAACGTCCTCACCGAGCTGGGCGGCTTCAGCGGTGAGAACATCCAGGTGGTCTACAATCAGGACAGCCAGGACGTGATCCAGCAGCTCCGCAAGATGGAGGAGCGCGTCCTCGACGACAAACTGGCGGGGAAGGAAGTCCTGCTGCTCATCTACTACTCGGGCCACGCCAAGGACGGCGCGCTGCGACTGGGGAAGACGCGCCTGGACATGAACCTGCTGCGCTCCATGCTGGAAGACAGCAAGGCCGACGTTCGTGTCGCCCTCATCGACGCCTGTGGTGCCGGCGAGATCACGCGGGAGAAGGGCGGGGTGAAGGCGCCGCCGCTGGTGGTTTCCGTCGACGATGCGCTCACCGCGCGCGGTCAGGTCATCATCGCCTCCAGCTCCGACACCGAGGCCAGCCAGGAATCCGACGACATCCAGGGCAGCTTCTTCACCCACTACTGGGTCAGCGGACTGCGCGGCGACGCGGACCGCACCGGCGACGGGCGGGTCACGTTGGACGAGGCGTATGCCTACGCGTATGCGCGCACCGTGGCGGCCACCGTGCACTCCCGTGGCGGCGTGCAGCACCCCACCTACCGCTACAACCTGCGCGGCGCCGGCGACGTGGTGATGGCCAACCTGGGCGCTTCCACGTCGGTGGTGCGCTTCCCGGAGGACGTCTCCGGCCGTTTCATGGTGTTCGATCTCGAGCGCCAGCTCGTCGTGGCGGAGGTGGAGAAGGAGCGGGGCACGCCGGTGCGCATTGCCGTCAAGGGCGGGCACTACGCGATCAAGAAGCGAGAGCCCGATCACCTCCTCATGCAGAAGGTGAAGGTGGCCCGGGCCAGTGAGCACGTGGTGGACCCCAGCCAGATGGAGAAGGTGGATTTCGACGACGACTACTCCAAGGGCGCGGTCATCACCGTGGAGCAGCCGTACGTGCGCAAGCAGGGCTACTGGGGCCTGTCACTGAGCGGCGGCATGGGCGCGCAAGCGTTCTTCAACCTTCCGGGTCCGCCCACCAACGCCAAGCGCTCCACCAACCCGCTCACGGCGAGCCCCACGTTCCCCGCCACGACGATTGCCACGCTGCAGACGCGCTACCACGGGCTGTTCAACCGCCACCTGTTGCTCAGCGGGGATCTCAACTTCGGCGGCCGCGAGTACACCGCGATCATCGACGGGGGCGCGCTGGGCCAGCTCCGCTACGACGCCGCGTTCTTCATGGCCGAGCTGGGCGCGGGGGCCATGTGGGAACAGGAGATCTGGCGACTGCGCTTTGCCGCCGGCCCGCGCATCAGCACGGTGTTCCTGTTCCGGCACCTGTACAACGCGCCCGTGGACAACCAGTTCTTCATGAACATGACCCCCGGTCTGGCGGGGTACGTGGGCTTTGATATCTTCCGCTTCCTCCACGTGGAGCTGGGCCTGCGCGGCAGCTACCTCGTCTACGCGACGGATGGCTTCCAGAACATCGGCTCGGTCTCGGCCACGTTGGCCATGCATGCGGATTTGTGAGGAGAAGTTTCCATGGCCAACCTCCACCGGGTCTATTTGGGCATGAGGGCCATCACAGTTCCCGTGCTGTTGGGCGCCGTCCTGCTGGGCGGGTGCGGCAACTGGTCCAACGACGACATCCTCTTCAAGCTGGCCGCCCCGGACCGCAACACCCTGCGGCTCCGCGTTCCTGGCGCCGAGGTCTTCGAGGAGCAGGCCGCCAACAGCACCGCGCAAGGCCTGGGCAACCCGTGTGAGGGCGACGAGGCCGACAACATCACGTGCGGCATCCGCCAGATTGCCGGCTTCTTCAACGCGTTCACGTTCGGGCTGCTGGGCGTGGTGGACAACATCACCTCCAACGACCCCACCAAGCGCGAGCAGGGATTGCGCGTGTGGGGACCGCACTTCGTGCAGGACAAGAACTTCACGGCCCGGTTCGAGATGCGTCGGGAGGAGGCCACGGGAGGGTTCAGCTACTGCCTCCACGTGGCGGGCGGGAACCGGACCGGCCCGTTCGCGGACCGCGACGTGCGCTGCGGTAGGGACGCCAGCGGGTTCATCGAGATCTTCACCGGGGACTTCGTGCCGGAGGAGGGGGCGGAGCCGCAGGCGCGCAAGGGTGTGGGGCACATGGTGCTGAACCTGAACACGCAGCGTCGGACCGGGACCGCGGATGACCCCAAGGCCCAGGGCAAGTTCATCTTTGACTACGACACCACCGGCGGCGCCACCGTCATCGCCATCACCGTCGAGGACTTCAACGACGAGGACACCGGCCTCCCCGCGCGCGCCACGTACTCCTACCGTCGCACCGACGCCGGTGACGGCGAGATCCACCTCCGCCTCCTCAAGCAGCTCCGTTGCGGTGAATTCTTCGGCTGCAACGGAAGCGACAGGGAGACGTTGGACCTGGGCGCGCGCTGGACCGCCGAGGGAGCCTCCCGCGTTGACGCCGTAGGCAGCGGTGGGGACCTGGACCGGGAGTACCGCGGGTGGGAGTGCGCACAATCTGATTTGCGAATCGTCGCGCGGCATTATGATTGGGAGCCTGACAAGGATCTTGGAAGCGAATCCCTGTGTCCGTTCTCCGCCGTCGACGTCAGCCCCAACGACTCCGCACCCTGAGCTACGTGGTGCCGCTTGCCCTGGAGCAGGCGCGCGCCCTCTGGTCCGACGCCGAGCTGCTCAGCGTGTCCGCGCACGGTTTGATGCCCAGTGGAGAGGTCCAGCCCGGTAGCGGCGGATCACCCGCGGGACTCTGGTTCTTCGCCTTCCGCGTTGGGGACGGCATCCGCGGCCTGGCGTGTCTGCCTTCGGACCGCGGGGAGATGTGGTCGCCCGCTCCGGATCCTCCCCCGCGCGCCGCCTGGCGTGACGAGGTGGCCCTGGATCTCACCGGCGTGGCCGACAGCGACGTGCTCGCGCAGCGGTTCTGCGGTCTGGCGGGATGGGAGTCCCTGGCGGGGCGCGTGGAGGACGGGTTGTTGGTTCATGCGCCCGGTGGTCAGCTGGTGGCGCGCATCTGCGGCGCGGGTGATCACA
The DNA here is from genome assembly GCA_040752415.1 of Myxococcota bacterium. Lineage (GTDB taxonomy): Bacteria > Myxococcota > JACRCW01 > JACRCW01 > JACRCW01 > JBFMGU01. Next base: position 28,700 of record JBFMGU010000051.1, on the reverse strand, counting down.
CCGCCGTGCTGGACGCGCGCGAGCCCGACCGGGTGATCAGCGTGAACTTCGAGCCGGTGCAGCTGCAGGGTGAGGTGGTCTGAGAGGACGGGTGCAACATGGGCAAGAAGAAACCAGACAACACCGTCATGGCCGACCAGCTCAAGGCGGTGGCCCAGAAGATGGCGCAGGACAAGGCCGCGGCGGAGCAGGCGGAGCGTCAGGCCAAGGCTCGCGCCGAGGAGATGGCCGCCCAGAAACGCGCCCAGGCCGAAGGCAACCTGGATGACGACGAGCGGTTCCTCAAGGCCGTCTCCGGCATGAGCCCCCGGGATCGTGTGCGGAAGTTCGAGGATGCGCCGCCCAAGGGCCCCAAACCCCCGCCCCCCGCCGAGGAGGACGTCTTCCTGCAGGCCATGAAGGGGGTGGAACAGATGCCCAAGGGCAAGAAGTAGGTTGACACGCGGCGTCGTAACCGCATACTCCCGCTCCCCGGTTGGAGGCGCGTAGCTCAGGGGTAGAGCACCACCTTGACACGGTGGGGGTCGGCGGTTCGAAACCGCCCGCGCCTAACGAGAAGAAACGTGACCGGGTGCTTCTGCAACAGCGGGGGCACCCGGTCCGCATTTCTGGGTCATGACCATGTCCGCTTCCATCAACATCACGCTCCCCGACGGTTCCCAGCGCTCACTCCCCACTGGCAGCACCGCCATGGACCTGGCGCAGGCCATCAGCGCCGGCCTGGCCAAGGCCGTGGTGGCCGCCCGCATCAAGACCGGCGACGAGACCCGCGTGGTGGACCTGCAGTCGCGCCTCCCGGACGGCGCCCAGGTCTGGCTCCTCAAGATGGATGACCCCGACGCGCAGGACACCATGCGCCACAGCGCGGAGCACATCCTGGCCACGGCGGTGTGTCGGCTGTTCCCGGGCGCGCAGGTGACCATGGGCCCGCGCGAGCACGACAAGGAGTTCTATTACGACTTCGACATCGGCCGGCCGTTCACGCCGGAGGACATCGAGAAGGTCGAGAAGGAGATGCAGCGCCTCATCGACGAGGACGCGCCCTTCAAGCGCAACGAGATCAGCAAGAACGAGGCGCGTGAGCTCTTCAAGAAGCTGGGCCAGCGTTACAAGGACCAGATCCTGGACTGGATTCCCGGCGACACCGTCAGCGTCTACCAGAACCATGACTTCACCGATCTGTGTCGTGGGCCGCACGTGCCCTCCTCGGGGAAGATCAAGGCGTTCAAGCTGATGGGCGCCGCCGGCGCGTACTGGCGTGGTGATTCCAACAACGAGATGCTGCAGCGCATCCACGGGATTGCCTTCCCGTCGAAGGATGAGCTCACCAAGCACCTCGCGCGCATCGAGGAGGCCAAGAAGCGCGACCACCGCAAGCTGGGCAAGGAGCTGGAGCTCTTCTCCTTCCACCCCTGGGCGCCGGCCAGCCCGTTCTTCCTCCCCAAGGGCACGGCCGTCTACAACCGCCTCCTCGAGTACGTGCGCAAGCTCTACGTGAAGTACGGCTACCAGGAAGTGATCACGCCGCAGATCTTCGACGTGGCGCTGTTCAAGACCTCCGGCCACTACGAGAACTACTGGGAGAACATGTTCTTCGCGTTTGGCGGCGGAAAGCTGGACGCGCTCAAGGAAGCCATGGCCCCCAAGGCCGTCGGCTCCGACGTGACCAAGGAAGAAGAAGACCACGTGGCGCGCGAGTTCGGCGTGAAGGCCATGAACTGCCCGGGCCATTGCCTGCTCTACGGCATGGAGCTGCACAGCCACCGTGATCTTCCCTGGCGCGTGGCGGACTTTGGTCGACTGCACCGCTTCGAGAAGGGCGGGGTGACCCACGGCCTGGCGCGCGTGCGCTCCTTCTGCCAGGACGACGCGCATATCTTCTGCACGCCCGAGCAGGTGCAGCAGGAGATCGAGCAGTTCGTCCGCTTCCTCGACGAGATCTACAAGGCCTGCGAGTTCAACGACGTCACCATCCGCCTGGCCACCCGCCCGGAGAAGCGCGTGGGCACCGACGCCATGTGGGATCACGCGGAGAAGGCGCTGGAGCAGGCGCTCATCGCCATTGGTCGCAAGTTCGTCTTCGCGCCCGGCGACGGTGCCTTCTACGGCCCCAAGCTGGAATTCCACGTGAAGGACGCGCTGGACCGCTCCTGGCAGCTGGGCACCATCCAGGTGGACTACAACTTCCCTGAGCGCTTTGACCTCAACTACGTGGCACCCGACGGCAGCAAGCAGCGCCCCGTCATGCTTCACCGCGCCATCCTGGGGTCCCTGGAGCGCTTCTTCGGCGTCTACCTGGAGCACATCGCCGGGAAGTTCCCGACGTGGCTGGCCCCCGTGCAGGCGCGGATCCTTCCCATCACCGAGCGCGCCATGGACTACGCCAAGGAGATGAAGCTGGCGTTGCAGCAGGCGGGTCTGCGCGTGGAGGTCGACGAGCGGAACGAGAAGCTGGGATTCAAGATCCGTGAGGCGCAGCTCATGCAGATCCCCTACGCGCTGGTGGTGGGGGACAAGGAAGTCACCGAGAAGGGCGCCACCGTCCGCCAGCGCGGCGGCAAGGATCTGGGCTTCATGGCCAACGACGCCCTGACCGCGTTCCTGCTGAAGGAAGGCCAGCTGCCTTGAGCGGGGCCGGATCCGTTCGCGTGATCTGAGGCGGGATCTCGAGCATTTCCGGGTGGATCGGCGCGGCTCCCGTCCTGGGTGGAGCTGGCGCATGGGGATCACCGGCAAGGATCCGGCCAGATCGTGGATCTGGGGCGCTCCCTGGGCTATTCCCGACCGTCCTCGGATGCCCCCAGAGCCATGAGCCGCAAGCAACAGTCCACCGCGCCTGCGCCGGAGCCTGTGCCCGTGACGCTGCCGGAAGGCGTCAAAGGGGATTTCGATCTCGAGGCGGCCAAGGACTACACGCCACGCCAGGAGTCCGAGCACGCGTACCTGCGCGTGGAGCTGCAGTCCTTTGAAGGACCCCTGGACCTGCTGCTCCACCTCATCAAGAAGCACGCGCTGGACATCTTCAACATCCCCATCTCGTTCATCACCCAGAAATTCCTGCAGGTTCTGGACGCCATGAAGGCGGCGGACCTGGACATTGCGGCCGAGTTCCTGGTCATGGCCGCCACGCTGGCGCACATCAAGAGCAAGACGCTGCTGCCGCCGGAAGAGGCCACTGACGTCGAGGACGAGGAGCAGGGTGACCCGCGCGCCGAGCTGGTGCGGAGACTGCTCGAGTACCAGAAGTACAAGCAGGCAGCGCAGGACCTCATGGCGCGCGGGCTCCTGTTCCGTGACACGTGGCCGCGTGGCCGGGCCGGGGCGGTGCAGGAAGCGGTGGAAGGGACGCGGGTGGAGCTCACGCCCATGGACCTCATTGCCACGCTCGAGGAGCTGCTGCGCCAGACCAAGGTCCCGCACAGCCACGAGGTCATCCTCGAGCGCGTCAGCGTGGGTGCCCGCATCAATGAGGTTGTGGAACTGGCCCGGATGCGCGATCACTTCACCTTCGAGACCGCCGTGATGCATGAGCTCGTCGGGACGCCGGACCGGATGCGCATCATCGTCACGCTGCTGGCCATCCTGGAGATGGCGCGACTGAAGCTGGTGCGGGTCAGCCAGCCCGCCGATGGTGGAAGCATCTACGTCACCACGATCAAGGAAAACCTCGAAGTGATGGGCGACGCGGACCTGACGGGCCGGGACTACGCAGGGTAGGAGACGCACCGTGGCAGTGAAGGAGACAACCCAGGACCTGGAGCAGGCCGACTCGTCGACCGACGAGCTGGCGCACGCTGCTGCCGCGTCCGTGGTGGTTGCCGCCGCCCTGGCTGCCGGTGCGGAGCTGCCGCCGCCGGAGGTTGTCGTCCAGGAACCCGCGCCCGCGTCCGACGACGAGGGGCCCGCCGCCCCCGACGAGCCCGCCCCCGACGACGACGCCACCGAGCCCTCCAACCCCATCCCCGAGCCCATCCCGGCGGAACCCTCGATGATCGAGGACCCCGGCGCGGCGGTGATCTTCGCGGCGGCGGTGGCGGTGGGGGCGGAGCTTCCGCCGCGGGAGAGCGCCGTGCCCGTCGTGGAGGTGGTGCCGCCGGTGGAGGAGGTGGCGCCCGCGCCCGTCGAGGAGACGGAGACCAAGGGGCGCAAGAAGAAGAAGGGGAAGAAGGGCGCCGCCGCGGAGACCCCACCCGCCCCGACGGAAAACGGCGCTGCCACGACGACGGAGACCGCGCCGGAGCCCCTCGCGTCCGAGTCTGTCGTCGAGGAGCAACCGGCTGCCGAAGCCCAGGAGCCCCAGGCGTCCGAGCCTGTGGTCGAGGAGCAGCCGGGCGCGGAAGCCCAGGAGCCCGGGGCGGAAGCCGCGCCTCCCGCCGAGCCCGACGCCGATGACGACGAGGAGGACACCAACAAGCCCGTGGGGCCTCCGCCCGACGAGACGCTGGACCAATTCCTGGACCGCATCACGCCAGTAGTGGAGGGATTGATCTTCGCCGCAGATCATCCGCTCACCATCAAGGAGATCATCGCCACGCTCACCGCGGAGGCGGAGGTCCAGGCCAGCGTCGAGAACCTGGAGACGGTGCTGTCCCGCGTCCAGGCGCGCTACGCGCAAGGCGCGGGCATCACGCTGCAGGAAGTGGCCAACGGTTACGCCTTCCGCACGGCGCCAGCCGCGGCGCGGTACCTCCAGCGCGCCAACCAGGAGAAGCCGTTCAAGATGGGGCGTGCCGCGTTGGAGACGTTGGCCATCGTGGCGTATCGCCAGCCCGTCACCAAGCCGCAGATCGACGAGCTCCGTGGCGTCGACAGCTCCGGCGCGCTCAAGGCGCTGTTGGATCGCAACCTGGTGAAGATCCTGGGCAAGGCGGAAGAGGTTGGCCGGCCGTTGCTCTACGGCACCAGCAAGACCTTCCTGGAAGCCTTCAACCTGAAGATGCTCTCGGACCTGCCCACGCTGCGCGAGTACCACGAGCTCACCGCCGAGAATCAGGCCAAGGTGGACGCGCAGGCCCCCAAGCAGGAGATTGGGCGGATCCGGGACCTGGCGCGGCCTGACGCGCGCCTGGTCAGCGAAGAGGTGGAGCAGGAAGGCTCCCAGGCCATGGAGGAGTTGGACCGCGCCATCGGCGACGCCAACGTCTCCACCCGCACCGCCGAGGTGCTGCTCAAGGCCGGGGGCAAGCTGCCGCCGGGCATGAAACTGGAACACATCACCGGTACGCCGCAGCCCGCGGCCGCTGAGCCGGAAGGTGAGGTCGGACCGGAGCCGGAGCCCGAGCCCGAGCCAAGCCGTGACGAAGAGGATACCGACGCGACGTCGGCATCCGAGGAGAACTGATGAAAAGGCCCAAAGCAGAGGGAGGAAAGGCCACCACTCGCAGCGGAGAAACGCGCGACCAGGCCACCAAGAAGCCGTTGCCGGATGCGCCGCGCAAGAAGAAGACGCCGTCGCTTCCGCCGTCATCCGCCGAGGACAACGAGCCCGAACGCCTCAACAAGGTGCTCGCGCGCTCGGGCGTGGCGTCGCGTCGTGCCGTCGACGAGATGATCCGCAAGGGTCAGGTCAAGCTCAACGGTGAGGTGGTCACCGAGCTCGGGACCAAGGTGAATCCGGCGGAGGACCGGGTGACCGTCGCAGGCAAGCGCGTGGCGCTGGTCCCGCGCAGCCACCAGGTGAAGGTCTACTTCCTCCTCAACAAACCCGCCGGCGTGCTCACCACCGTCAAGGATGACCGCGACCGCAAGACCGTCATGGACCTCGTGGCGGGCGCGTCGGAGAGCCGCATCTACCCCGTGGGTCGCCTGGACTACGACGCCGAGGGCGCGCTCCTCCTCACCAACGACGGCGAGCTGGCCGCCACGCTGATGAGCCCGCGCAAGGCGCTTCCCAAGGTCTACCGCGTGAAGGTGAAGGGGGAGCCGGCGGAGGACAAGCTGGACATCCTGCGCCGTGGCATCCGTCTTGAGGATGGTCCCACCAAGCCCTGCCAGATCGACGTCATCTCCAAGGCGCGCGTGAACACCTGGTTGGAGGTGGTGCTCACCGAGGGGAAGAACCGTCAGCTCAAGCGCATGTTCTGGCGCATCCGCCACCCCGTGCTGAAGATTCACCGCATTGCGTTTGCCGGGCTGGAGCTCGGTCGTCTGCCGCCGGGGCAGTACCGGGAGCTCACCCGGGCGGAGCTGGAGAAGCTCAAACGCGCCGTGGCCTGAGGCTTGGGGCGTGATGGGAGGATGCGGACGGCTCCCCCTCGATGCTACGACGCCCACCAACCCGGCCACGCCGGCACCCGGTGATTCGGGCGCCGCATCAACCACCCGCGTGAACCGCCGGTTTTCACCGAGGCTCATCCCATGGGCAGAGTCCTGGCTTTCCTTGTTGGTGTTGGCGCCGTGCTGGCGGGGCTGATCTTCTTCTTCGGCTCCATGGACAGCCAGATCAAGCGGCTGAAGTTCGAGAACGAGCGGTACGCCCTCAAGCAACGCTTCGCCGCCAAGATCCCGCACCTGCAGTCCGTCGAGGACGAGAAGGCGGCATTTGACCTGCAGACCGCCGTCAAGGAGTACGCGAAGAGCCTCGCCGAGCTCTACAAGAAGTACCCCGAGTTCCGGGACCCCGACTCCATCCTCAAGCGCTGGGAGAAGGACTACCAGGACAAGAAGGTCGACGAGGGCAAGATCCGCGGCGCGCGTGAGCGCGTGACGCTGGTGAAGGGCCTCTGGGAGAAGTTCCTCACGGACAACTACAAGCCCGTCATGACCTCCGCCGACAAGAGCCTCCGCGTGGACATCTACAACGTGGAGAAGAAGGCCGTGGACGGCCAGGACAAGCTCATCGTCCACGTGGCGTACATTGGCGGCACGCCGGACAAGTCCATGGGCTTTGGCGGCATCGAGATGCAGATCCCGCTGGCCGACGACGACGCCACCGCCAAGAAGCGCGCCAAGGGTGAGCTCAAGGACAACAAGCAGGAGCGCAAGGCCACCGTCAGCGGCGGCGGTGAGCCCAACACGCTCATCCTGGAGCCGGAGAAGTGGGTGGAGGATTTCCCTCCGGGCATCGTCATTGGCTACTACGACTTCCCGCTGTTCCCCGCCGAGGCCAAGAGCATGGAGCTCACCATGGACTTCGAGTTCAAGAACCCCGGCGGCGGTCGCGTGGCCAACGCCGTGAAGTTCAAGCCCATGGAGCTCAAGCCGGAATGGAAGCTCCCCGAGGGCTCCTCGTTCGAGGCGGATGAGCAGACGGAGGAATGAGCAACGTCATGGATGAGAGATACGTCCCGCAGAACATCGAGCCCCGGTGGCAGAAGGCCTGGACGGAGCAGGGCGCCTTCACCGCCGGCAAGCAGCCCGGAAAGCCCAAGTTCTACGTGCTGGAGATGTTCCCGTACCCGTCGGGAAGCCTGCACATGGGCAACCTGCGCTGCTACGTCATGGGTGACGTCATTGCCCGGCACCTCCGCCAGAAGGGCCACGACGTCCTCCACCCCATGGGCTTTGATGCGCTGGGACTTCCCGCGGAGAACGCCGCGCTGAAGGACGGTGTTCCCCCGCCGGAGCGGACGCCCAAGAACATCGCCAATGCGCGTCGCCAGATGGACCGCATGGGGCTCAGCTACGAGTGGGACCGCGAGGTGGCCACCTACCGCCCCGACTACTACCGCTGGAACCAGTGGTTCTTCCTGCGGATGTGGGAGCGCGGGGTTGTCTACCGTCGTCAATCATCCGTGAACTGGTGTCCGTCCTGTAACACCGTGCTGGCCAATGAGCAGGTGGAGGACGGGAAGTGCTGGCGGTGCGGTTCCACCGTCGTCACGCGCGAGATCCCGGAGTGGGCCTTCCGCATCACCAACTACGCGGAAGACCTGCTGCAGGGCCTCAACGAGCTGACCTGGCCGGAGCGCATCCTGGGCGCGCAGCGCAACTGGATCGGCAAGAGCGTGGGTGCGGAAGTGGAGTTCGCCTACGCCGGTACCGACGAGGATCCCAACGCCAGGGGCCAGGCGCTGCGCGTCTTCACCACGCGGGTCGACACGATCTACGGCGCCACGTACGCCGTGATTGCCGCCGAGCACCCGCTGGTGGCCCAGCAGTTCGGCAAGGGGAAGCGGGAAGGGGAGGTGGCAGCGTTCGTCCAGAAGATGCGCGCCACCGACAAGACCGAGCGGACCGCCGAGGGCGCGCCCAAGGAGGGCGTGTTCACCGGCCACTACGTGAAGAACCCGTTCACCGGTGAGCGCATCCCGCTGTGGATCGCCAACTTCGTGCTCGCCGAGTACGGCACCGGCGCGGTGATGAGCGTCCCGGGTCATGACCAGCGCGACTTCGACTTCGCGAAGAAGTACGGGCTGCCGATCAAGATCGTGATCCATCCCGCGGGTCGCAGCGACGGAGAAGCGTACGTTGCGGCGCTCCACAAGGAAGGCAAGGCGTTCACCGAGGACGGTGTGCTGGCCAACTCCAAGGACATGACGGGGAAGGGCAGCGCGGAAGCTCGCGAGCAGCTGGCGGAGCGCGCGCAGGCCGGCGACTTCGGCAAGAAGACGGTGAAGTACCACCTGCGTGACTGGGGTTTCTCTCGCCAGCGGTACTGGGGCACGCCCATCCCGGTGATCTACTGCGAGAAGGATGGCCCCGTGGCCGTCCCCGACGACCAGCTCCCCGTGACGCTGCCGCCGTGGGAGAAGATCACCATGAAGATGACCGGGACGGCGCCGCTGCGCACCGTGCCGGAATTCATGAACGTGAAGTGCCCCCGGTGCGGCGGGCCCGCCCAGCGCGACGGCGAGACGATGGACACCTTCGTCGACAGCGCCTGGTACTACGCACGCTTCCTGAGCGCGAAGAACGACAAGGTTGCCGTCGAGCGCAAGGAGGCAGACCGCTGGTTGCCCATTGACCTCTACATCGGCGGCCCCGAGCACGCCGTGGGTCACCTGCTGTACTTCCGCTTCTGGAACCGGGTGATGAAGGAGATGGGCCTGGTGGGCGTCGCGGAGCCGGCCAAGCGGCTGCTCACGCAGGGCATCGTCTACAAAGACGGCGCGAAGATGAGCAAGAGCAAGGGGAACACGGTGGACCCCGACACGCTCGTCGACACCTACGGTGCGGACACCGCGCGCGTGTTCCTCATGTTCGCCGGCCCGCCCGAGAAGGACCTGGAGTGGAGCGACAAGGGCGTGGAAGGTGCCAGCCGCTTCCTCGCGCGCGTGTACCGCGTGGGGGCCATGCACGCGGAGCGCATCAAGGGTGCGGCCACGCCGTCATCGATGGCGGGGTTGACCGGTGCTGACGAGATGGTGCGTCGGGCCGCGCACCGTACGCTGAAGAAGGTGGGCGAGGATCTCAGCGGCGGGGCGAGCGGGATCGACTACCAGTTCAACACCGCCATTGCGGCGCTCATGGAGCTCACCAACACGCTGTACGAGGCCGGCGCGGCGGAAGCCCAGCCCAAGGTCTCCGACGGCGTGCTCAAGGAAGCGCTGACCCTGACCTCGCAGATGCTGGCGCCGGTGGCCCCGCACCTGGCGGAGGAGATGTGGAACGCGCTGGGCGGCAAGGGCCTGGTGGCGCTGGCGGATTGGCCGAAGTTCGACGCCGACGCCGTGGCAGCCCAGAGCATCACCTACGCCGTGCAGGTCAGCGGGAAGCTGCGTGGTGAGGTCCAGGTGGCGGTGGACGCTGGCGAGGACGCCGTGAAGGCGGCGGCGCAGGCGGAGCCCAACGTGCAGCGGCACCTGGAGGGCAAGAGCATCAAGAAGGTGGTGTTCGTGAAGGGCAGGTTGATCAACTTCGTGGCGGTTTGACGGGATTTCTCGCTCGTGCCTCAGCAAGTGCTTGACTTCGGGGCCCCAAAGCGAGAAAAGCCCGCACGCCTCTCCCCGGGCAACTACGTCGCCGCGGGTTGAGGCAATGGTCGGGGCGTGGCGCAGCCTGGTTAGCGCACTTGACTGGGGGTCAAGGGGTCGGAGGTTCAAATCCTCTCGCCCCGACCAATTTTTCCCCTCCTGACTTCGGGGCCGCATCGCCAGCTGGGCCGCGCGCCCTGACGGCGTGACCCGTGAGTCGTCCTCGCATCCTCCTCAGCAACGACGACGGCATCCACGCCCACGGTCTCCACGCCTTGCGTGAGGCCATGCAGGAGATCGGCGAGGTCACCGTGGTGGCGCCCGAGCAGGAGCAGTCCGCCGTCAGCCGCGCCATCACCCTGCACCGCGGCCTGCGGATGCGGCACCTGGCCGAGCGCACCTTCACCGTGGACGGCACCCCCACGGACTGCATCTACCTCGCCATCCACAAGGTCATGGCGCACGCGCCGCCGCACATCGTGATCTCCGGCGTGAACCACGGCGGCAACCTCGGTGACGACGTGCTCTACAGCGGCACCGCCAGCGCGGCGTTCGAGGGCGCCAACAACGGGATCCCCGCCATCGCCGTCTCGCGCGTGGGCGGCAGCACCGGCGTCGACGACTTCCGCGTGGCCGCCAGCTTCGCGCGCTCCCTGGCAAGCCACGTCCTCCAGCACGGGCTGGCCAAGGGGCTGATCCTCAACGTGAACGTGCCCAAGCGCGCCACGTCAGAGACGCAGTTCCGGTTCTGTGCGCTGGGCAAGCACTCCTGGCGCAACAGCGTGGAGGAGCGGAAGGATCCCCGCGGCAAGCCGTACTTCTGGATTGGCGGCGAGTGGGATGGTCACCAGGATCTGCCCGGCACCGACTGCAACGCCATTGCGCAGGGCATCATCTCGGTGACGCCGGTGCGCGTCTCCCTGACGGACACCACGGCGCTCTCTGGCATGATGAACATTGACCAGCTCCCGGGTTTCACGTGCGCACCGCCCGATCCGCCGTTGTCGCGTTCCTGAGCGTGGTGGCCCTGGGCGCCGGTGCGTGCGCGGGGAAACAGCAGACGCCGCCGGAGACGCCCGCCACGGTGCCGCCACCGTCGGAGCCGGAAGGAACGGACCCGCCCGGGACCACGCACGTGGTGCAGCCCGGTGAGACGCTGTGGACCATCGCGGACAAGTACGACACCAGCGTGGACGAGATTGCCGAGGTGAACGGGGTGGAGGACCCGGACGCGCTCGCGGTGGGGCAGACGCTGTTCATCCCCGCGCCGGATCCCATGGCCATCCCGCAAGCCCGTGAGCGACAACGCACGGACACGTCGCCGCCGCCGCCCAACACCGCGGGGACGCCGTTCATCTGGCCGCTGGACCAGGGCGTGGTGTTCTCCGAGTACGGCCCGCGCCAGGGCAGCTTCCACGACGGAATGGACATGGGCGCCCCCGAGGGAACCCCCATCCGCGCCGCGGCAGATGGAGAAGTGCTCTTTGCCGGCGACGACAAGGGCGCGTTCGGTCTCCTGGTGGTCCTGCAGCACGCCGACGAGCGTGTGACCGTGTACGCGCACAACCAGGTCAACCTGGTGAAGGAAGGGCAGCGGGTGAAGCAGGGTGACGTCATCGCGCGGGTGGGGCGGACGGGATACGCGCAGAGCCCGCACCTCCACTTCGAGGTGAGACAGAAGCGCAAGGCCGTGGACCCCGCCCCCTTGCTGCCGCCGGAATAGCGCTACCATGGGTCACCCGTGCGCCTGACCCACTTCCTCCTCGCCACGCTGCTGGGCCTGTGCGCCTGCCAGCTTCCGCCCGCCGCGGAGGTGGGGCCCGCGGGGGAGCTGCTCGCCGACGGACCGCTCCATCTCGTCGAGGAGGACCTGCGCGCCGAGGTGCGGGGCAACACGCTGGTGGTCCATGGGCCGGCGTTCGCCGGTTGGCTGCCGGGGCCCATGCGCCTGCAGCTCGCGCTGCGGAAGCTGGATGGGACGTTGCTGGGGCGCGCGGATACAGGCGTGCTGGGGCACGCGTCGTGGACGGTGGAGCTGGGGGGAGCGAACGGCCTGGACGCGCGCGACGTGCAAGCCGACCGCGTGCTGCACCTGCAGGCCGCCATGGGCCCCTGGGAGGTCCATTCCCGACGGAGCGCGCTGGCCCTCCTGCGTTCCCCCGACCTGCGCCTGGCGGTTCCCGAGGATGTTCCCGTGGGGGCGCAGGTTCCCGTCGTCGTGGGTGCGTCCACGGAGGCCACCGGGATGAGCCTGGGCGCGGAAGGCGGGGGCGGATCCGCGGGGACCCTGGAGACGGTGGCGGGCGGCGCGGTGGGCAGCGTGACGTTCTCCACGCCGGGCGACGCGCAGGTTCGCGTGATGGCCTCGCGGGAGGGCGCGCCGAGGACGCTCACGCACCCGGTGCGCGTCCGTCCGGATTCGCGCGCGTACCTCGTGCTCTCGCGGCCGACGGTGGGGCCAGGGGAAACGCTCGACGTCGTCGTCGTGGGAGCGCCAGCGGGAGCCCACGTGACGCTGGAGACGCTGGAGGGCACGGAGCTGACGGCGTCGACGCTGCAGCCCCTGGGGAACGGAGTGACCCGCGCGGTGGTGGTGATGCCGCGGGTGGGCGCGTCGTCGGCGTGGGTGGTGTTGCGCGACGAGAACAATGAGCTGGCGCGGTCCGCGGTGCGGATGGCACCGATGGGCGGGTTGGAAGCGCGGCTGCGCTTGACGTCGGAGGAGCGGGACGGACAAGCCACGTTGATCTTCAGCGCCCAGGATCCGTATGGGCGGCCCATCCACGGGAACGTCAGGATTCACGTCGTCAGCCAGGGGACGCGGACGGTGGATGCCGTGGGCGCGCTGGAGGATGGGATGTTCTTCATCCAGGCACGGACGGCCGCGCTGCTGGGGGGACCGGACACCGGCGTGGTCTCGTGGAGTGCGCTGGTGACGTCGGAAGCCGGGCCGTCGGCGGGAGCGAACGGGTTGCTGGCGCTGGGCGGGGCGGGTCTGCAGTTGTTGGTGCAACCGTTGCCGTGTGCGGCGCTGGGCCCTTGTCGGGTTCGCGTGCTCGCGCTCCGGGTGGACGGTGCGCCCGTCGCGGCGAATGGGGAAGCGCGGCTGGACGGCGTCGCCACCCGGCTGGAGATCGACGCGTCCGGCGAAGGCATCCTCGCGCTCCTCCCGCGCGAAGAGGGCGCGCACCTGCTGGAGCTGGACGCGTGCACCGCGGAAGGCGCCTGCGGCGCGGCGCTCGCCGTCCTCCAGGCCGCTCCCGCGGGAACCGCGTTGATCGACGTCGACGCTCCCACCCAGGTTCCCACCGGCAACGACGCCCCAATCACCCTCCACGCCCCCAACCACCCCGCGGGCGGTCTCTTGCTCCACGACGCGGTGGCCGCGCCCATGGGAGATGCGCTCGCGGTGTTCGTGGCGGGGGCGGGGTGGAGCGCGGCGCCGGAGACCACGTCGCTGACGACGGGGCGGGTGGGGTTGAAGAACCTGGAAGGCGTGGCGCTGCAGCCAAGCGGTGATCTGCTCTCCCACGCGGTCCCCTTCGCGGTGACGCCCCTGGAAGGGACCGCGCCGGAGGTCAACGTCGGAGAAAGCGTCGCGGCGAGCGGCGAGGGGCTGGTGATGTTGCAGTTGACCTGCGGCGTGTCGGAGGTGGGGCGGCCTTGGGGGGAGGGCGTGCTGGGCGCGTCGTCGGAGGCCTGGAGCGCGCTGGGCTCTCCTGAGCGGTCGGGGAGTGCTTCCGCGAGAGCGCTGGTCACCGCGTTGGCTCCCACGTTGCCATCTCTCGTCGCCACGGAGCCTGATGAGCAGCGTGCGCGCGAATACCTGCGGGCGTACGTGCAGCACGACCTGGACCTCGTGGCGACGGAAGCGCGCTCACTCGTGCAAGAGGGCACGCTGACTCCCACGACGTCCGGTCCCTGGCTCGTCCGTCGCGCGGATGCCTACGTGGATCCCTTCGGCCGACCGTACCGGCTGGAGACGGTGGCAGGTCGTCTGGTGCTGCGCAGCCTGGGTCCCGACGAGATTCCGGGCTCCGGTGACGAGGTCGAGGCCAGCGTTCCCCTGGAGGTCCTCTTCTCCGACGTCACTCCACTCCCTCCCATGTCCGACCGCGTGGGAATGGACGCGCCGCTTGCCATTCCGCACGAGGGAACTCCCGTCGCGTGGGGCGATGGCTCGGTCGTGCAGGAGCGGTTCCCGGCGTGTGGAGCGGAGGCGCGGGTGCGCGCGGTGCGCGTGGGCTCGGACGGAGCCATTGGCGTGCGCGAGGCCGGAGCACGTGACCTCGTCGACACCATGCTCCGCGTGGACCTTCCACCGACGCTGCACGAGGGAGACCAGATCGCGTTGCCGGTCGCGGTGGAGGGGCGGGGCGCGTTTGACGCGGAGCTGCGTGCGGAGGGAGCCGTGGGTGGCGCGCCGTTGATGCTCCGCGGTCTGTCCTCCCCCTTCGCCACGACGTGGAACGTGCAGACGAACGGCAACGGCACGGGATGGATCCTTGGCACCTCTTCGCTTCCGCTTCGCCAGACGACCGATGTCCTGCCGGACGGCCTCACGACCCCCACGCACGTCGTGACGGCGTGTGGTGACCACTGTGAAGTGACGCTGGAGGCCGGTCAGGAACTGGAGGTCTGGGACTCCCATCGGACGGGCTGCGCGTCGGTATTGCGCGAGCTGTCCTCCCGCGTGTTCGAGGATCCCCGTTCCGCCGCCGCCGCCGCCACGTGGGCCGCACGAGCCAGGGTTCCCGGCGCGGAGGAGCTGCTGCAACGTGCGCTGGACGTCGCGGTGGCAACCCGCGGTGACGACGTGCGAGACACACTGACCACGCTGGAAACGCTTGTTCGCGCCGCCAGCGTGTTCCCGCGCGGAAACAACGAGCTTCGCGCCCAGCTCGCCGAGGTTGCGCTGTCGGGCACCGACGAAAGTGGCACGGTCCGCTTCACGTTCCCCGACGTGCGATCGCTGTCTCCCCAGCATGAGCACTGGTCCGCGGTGTTGGCCATGGGCCTGGCGTTGGACCACCCGGAGCGTGCTCGCGCCGTCGCCACGCGCGTTCTTGAGGCCACGGCCGGCAACCCTGATCACGACGCGGCAGGACTCGCATTGGAGGCGCTCCACGCAGCGGGCGGTGATGTAACGACGTGGATTCCGCAGGTGAACGCCGCCGTGGGCCTTCCCGTGGAGGGCGCCGCGGCCCTGGTTCGCGTTCTGGTCGCGCGGGGAGAGGACCCCGGATCGGGCATGTCCCGTCTCCTCGGCGGCCGAGGCGCGCTCCACAACACGTGGGCCGGCGCGTCAGCGTTGTGCGCGCTCGCGGAGGCCCCCGCAGCAGCCGGATCCACGACGGTGCGGGACCCGCAAGGCGCGTTGGTTGCCGAATGGGCGAGTGGCTCCCGCGGACCCCGTCGAGTGCGAGCGGCCACCCCCGGTGCGCACGTCGTGGACGGCGACGCAGCATTGATCGTGGCGCGGAGCTGGGACGTCGTCGCATGGGCCGCCAATCGCGGACCGGAGGTGACCTGGGGGGCTTCAACCGCGGCGCTCGACGACGTCGTGGTCCTCTCCCTCAGGAATCTCCCCTTGCGTGAGACGGCCGCGTGGATCCGGCTGCGCGCGCCCCCTGGTGGCACGGTGGTGCTCGACTCGATCCGGCGCGCCGGAAAGACAGCCGGCATCTGGCCCGTGGACGCGACGGAAGCCTGGGTTCACGTCCCGGACACTGAATTCGACGGGCTCACCTGGGCGGTCCGCCTGCGCGCGGAGGGCCGATTCCGTGCGAATCCCGTCGAGGTGCGGGTGCGTCACGGCGCCGGGGTCGACGTTGAGTCGCCGCCGATCATCACGGTCACAGGGGAGGCCGGTGACTGACCCGCCCCCCGTTGGGTAGGTTGCGCCGCCATGCGCCTGGTCGACCTGATTTCCGCCCTTGTTCTCGCGCAGTCCCCTGCGCCCGCCGTTCCGCCACCCGCCGCTTCTCCTCCGCCCGCGGCCGCTCCCGCCCCGACGCCACCACCGCCCGCGCCCGTTGCGCCCGCGCCGGTTGCGCCGGCCCCCGCGCCGACGGAAGCCGCGCCCGCCCCGACGCCACCCGCCACTCCGGCACCGCCTCCCGCGCCGCCCATGCCGGCGGTTCCGCAGATTGCGTTGGCAAACATGAAGGTGCTGGTGCTGGACTGGGTGGTGGGTGAGGGCGCGGTGCTCTCGGGCGGCGTGGCCAAGGCCATTGTCACCGACCACCTCGCGGAGCTGCGCGTGGCCCAGATCCTGGGCGCGGAGTCGTTGCAGTCGGTGCCCTCGCTCGTCGCCATGATGCAGGCGCCCGGGGCCGTGGATGATCCGCTGACGCTGGCCCGCCTCGGCGCCGCGCTCGGTGCGCACAAGGTGGTGGCCGGTCAGCTCAGCGTCTCGGGGACCTGGCAGACCTCCACGCTCCACCTCGTGGACGTGGCCGCGCAGCGCTCTGACTGGCGACAGACCGGCGCCGCCGACGCGTCCCCCGTCAACGTCATGGCCCTGCTGCACGACCAGGCCCGCGGGCTCGCCAAGTTCCTGCAGACGACGCACGGCAACGTGGCTCCGCAGGCACCGGCGCCCGTCGCCACCACGGCGGCACCAGCGCCCGCACCCGCAGCTACCGCCACGCCCGCCGCGCCCACGTCGGAAAAGGACGAGGCGCGGCCGTTCTTCACCGGACGTCGTGGGGCTGGCGCAACGCTGATGGGCGTGGGCGTGGCGCTGATTCCCGTTGGGATCCTGGCGCTGGTCCTGGCCGGGGCAGGGCACATGGTGCCGGTGCCGCAGGCCGCGTGGGTTCCGCCGGGAGAGCGGGCGCCGCGCTACTTCTCTCAGGCGTTCACGCTCACGTGGGCGGACGTCCTGGTGTCGGTGGGGTTGGTCACCGCGGGGGTGACGCTGGGCTGGATTGGGTTGTTGCTGACGCTGCTGCCGTAGCAGCCCAGTGGCAGTTGGAGGCTCCCGCGCAGGAGTCTCCAGAGTCAGAAGGTGGCCCATGACGACGAAGCGTGAGCACCTTCTGACTTCTGCATTCTGACTTGTGACTTCCTTCCCTGGGAGTATCCGCCCGCCCTTCAGTCGTCGCGGCGCTTCGTCACTTCCTTGATGTAGCGGCCCACCAGGTAGGGTTGAATCAAGAGTCCCGCGACAATCACCGCGGGCAGGGTCAAGCCAAGCGTCACCAGTTTCCGCATCAGGCCTCCGCCCCCACGGAAGCCGCCGTCCATCACGCTTCGTGCCAATGGATGTACGTCAAGGTGCGGAAGCCCTTGAGAACACGAACGTTTTCAAGATGATGGGCCCAACCGCGCGGGTGACGCTTGAGGCGCGGAACCGGGTGCGGTGCGTTGCCGCCTACGCACTGCGGCGCGTTGCCGCGGTGGCACCGCCACCCGGCGTTCCTGGCAGAAAGCCACGTGCGCACCTGCCACCCGGTGCCTAGGTTGCGGCCATGGCAGCCCCCACCAACAGCGCACGACCACCGGCCATTCCCCGGCGGCTGCGCCTGGTCGCGCACCACGCCTTGCGCGTGCTCGACGGGGTGCCGGGTTTGTCTGGGAGCACCGTTCTCGTCGCCGTGAGCGGCGGGCCGGACTCCGCGCTGCTGGTGAAGGTGATGTCCCTGCTGGCACCCCGTCGGGGATTCCACCTGCGCGCCGCCCACATCAACCACAACCTCTCAAGCGCCGCCGCCACGTTGCAGCAGCACGCGTTGGAGGCGTGTCGGGTCGCCGGCGTGCCTTGCGTGGTGCACTCCGTGACGGTGCCGGAGCATTCCGGGCAGGGACCCGAGGGCGCGGCGCGGGCGGTCCGACGTGACGCGCTGGAGCTGCTGGCGCGGGAGCTGCGCTGCCAGTGGATCGCCACCGGACACAACGCCACCGACGTGGCCGAGACCTTCCTCCAGCGCGTCCTGGAAGGCGCGGGGCGACAGGGCGCGTTGCGCGCGGTGGAGGGGAACCGCGTGAGACCGCTGGTGGCGCTGACGCGCGGGCAAATCCGCCAGGCCGTCCTCGACGTGCAGCTTCCCGCCATGGATGACCCCATGAATGAGCAGACGGAGCTGTTGCGTGGCCATCTCCGTCGGCGCGTGTGGCCCGTGTTGACGGAGAAGTTCGGTGCGCCGGACCGGACGCTCGCCCGCGCGGGCCAGCTGGCCCAGGAGGACGACGACGCGCTGGAGACCATGGCCAGGCGTGCGTGGCAGCCCCACATCGGCGCGGATCGACAGTCCTTGCGCGATCTTCCCATTGCGTTAACAACCCGTGCCCTCAAACAGCTGGCGGAGTCCGTCGCGGGTGGACCCATCCGGACCGGTCATGAAGCGGTCAGGAAGGCGGCCAAGGCCGCGGTTGCCCACGGTGGCCCCGTCCGGCAGTTCAAGGTGGGGCCGGTGTGGCTGGTGGTGTTGGGAACGCATGTCGTCGCCCAGCACGACCCGTCACCTCGGCCCTCGCAGCGGTCTGTTGTCAAGCCCGCTGCGTGATATGTTCAAACTCTAGGCCCAGGCTTGTTCCTGGTGTGGCCCCGGCGGGGCGGAAGAAAGCAGGTTAGAGGAACGTGCGACAGTCTCATAAGACCATTGCGCTCTGGGTGCTGCTCATCCTGATGACCTACTCGGTCTACAGCATCGTGTTCGGCACCAACCCGGAGGAGCGCCGCGAGAGCCAGTTCAGTGAATTCCTCACCCGCCTGGACAAGGGCGAAGTGGAGACGCTGGTCATCAAGGGCCGCGACGTGGCCGGTACCGCCACCTTCCAGGGCACCTTCAAGGGCGGCGTGGCCTTCCGCAGCACGGGCGTGCTCTCGGACTCCATCGTCCAGAAGCTCCATGACACGCGGACGCCCTTCAAGATCGAGAAGGAGGAGCCCAACAACTTCTGGATCTACGCCGTCAACCTGCTGCCGATGATCTTCCTCTTCGTCCTGTTCTTCGTGCTGATGCGTCAGCTTCAGGCCGGAGGCGGGAAGGCCATGAGCTTCGGCAAATCCAAGGCCAAGCTCCTGGGTGAGAACCAGAACAAGGTCACGTTCGCGGACGTGGCCGGTGTCGACGAGGCCAAGGACGAGCTCGAGGAGATCATCCACTTCCTCAAGGACCCCAAGAAGTTCACGCGCCTCGGCGGCCGCATTCCCAAGGGCGTGCTGCTGATGGGCTCTCCGGGTACCGGCAAGACGCTGCTGGCCCGCGCCATCGCCGGTGAGGCGGGCGTGCCGTTCTTCAGCATCTCCGGCTCCGACTTTGTCGAGATGTTCGTGGGCGTGGGCGCCAGCCGCGTGCGCGACCTGTTCGAGCAGGGCAAGAAGAACGCGCCGTGCATCATCTTCGTGGACGAGATCGACGCCGTGGGCCGTCACCGTGGCGCAGGCCTGGGCGGCGGTCACGACGAGCGCGAGCAGACCCTGAACCAGCTGCTGGTGGAGATGGACGGCTTTGAGAGCAATGAGGGCGTGATCATCATTGCCGCCACCAACCGCCCCGACGTGCTGGATCCCGCGCTCCTGCGTCCGGGCCGTTTTGACCGTCGTGTCGTCGTCCCGCTGCCGGACCTCAAGGGCCGTGAGGACATCTTCCGCGTGCACACCCGGAAGGTGCTGCTGGCGCCGGATGTCTCCCTGGAGACGCTGGCCCGCTCCACGCCGGGGCTCTCCGGTGCGGACATCGAGAACGTGGTCAATGAGGCCGCGCTCATTGCCGCCCGCGCCGACCAGCCGCGTGTGGAGATGAAGGACTTCGAGTCCGCCAAGGACAAGATCTTCATGGGCGCCGAGCGCAAGTCCATGATCATCAGCGAGAAGGAGAAGGCGGTCACCGCGTACCACGAGGCCGGTCACGCCCTGGTGGCCCTCAAGCTCCCCAGCGAGTCCGACCCCATCCACAAGGTCACCATCATCCCGCGGGGGCGCGCGCTCGGCGTCACCATGCAGCTCCCGCAGGAGGACCGTCACAGCCACACCAAGACGTGGGCGGAGAATCGCATCGCCATCGCCATGGGTGGTCGCATTGCGGAGGAGCTGGTGTTTGGTCAGCTCACCACCGGCGCGGGCAATGACATCGAGCAGGCCACCAACCTGGCCAAGCGCATGGTCTGTGAGTGGGGCATGAGCGACAAGCTTGGGCCGCTGGCGTTCGGTCGCAAGGAGGGGGAGGTCTTCCTCGGTCGCGACATGGGTCACATCCAGGACTACAGCGAGCAGACCGCCTCCGCGATTGACGACGAGATCCGCACCATCGTCCACAACGGCTACAAGGTGGCGCACAAGATCCTCACGGACTACCGCACCGCCCTGGACGCCATTGCCAAGTCGCTGCTCGAGTACGAGACGCTGGATGCCGAGGACGTGGCGCTGCTGATGGAGGGCAAGGAGATGGTCCGCGCCCGCCCGGTGAAGAAGCTCAAGACCCGCGAGCAATTCATCGAGGAGCAGAAGGCCAAGGAGGCCGCCCGCCAGAAGGAGAAGGGCGGGATCCTCGGCGGACCGCTGCCGGAGCCGGGCAAGGCCTGAGCCCCGCAAATCCCACGGAGTGATGCGGAAGCCGGCGTGAAGAGCGTCGGCTTCTGTGTTTCTGGGCTAGAAGTCCCGCGCCATGACGCGCACTGTTCCTCCTCCCATCCGCGTTGCCGGGACCACGCTCCACTTCGAGAACCGCACGCTCATCATGGGCGTCCTCAACATCACCCCGGACAGCTTCAGCGATGGTGGCCGCTTTGACGGCGTGCAGTCCGCCGTCGCCGCGGGCATGACCATGCTGGAACAGGGCGCGGACATCCTCGACGTGGGCGGGGAATCCACGCGGCCCGGCGCCGCACCCGTCTCCATCAGCGAGGAGATCCGTCGCGTGGTGCCGGTCATTGAGGCGCTGAGGAAGGCGGGCGCGCCATGCATCTCCGTCGACACGCGCAATGCACCGGTGGCCGCGGCCGCGTTGGAGGCCGGCGCAGGCATGGTCAACGACGTCTCCGCGCTCACGCATGACCCGGCGATGACGTCGTTGTGCGTGAAGACCGGGTGCGCGCTGGTGCTCATGCACATGCGCGGGACGCCGGGCACCATGCAGCAGGGAATCATCCACTATGACGACGTGGTGGAGGACGTCTCACGCTACCTGGAAGAAGCGGCGGCCAAGGCGGAGGCAGCCGGCGTGCTCCGCTCCCAGGTCATGCTCGACCCGGGCTTCGGCTTCGGGAAGACGGTGCAGCACAACCTGGAGCTGTTGGCGGGCGTGGAGAGGCTGTGTCGGAGCGGGCGCGCGGTGCTGTGGGGGCCGTCGCGCAAGAGCACGCTGGGCGCGGTCACCGGCGGCGTGGGACCGCGGGAAAGGCTGCATTCCACGGTGGCCGCGTGCGTGATGGCGGCGGACCGCGGCGCGCACATGGTCCGCGTCCACGACGTGGCTGAAGTCCGCCAGGCACTGGCCGTGGTCGATGCGGTGCGTGGCGCGTACATCGCTCCGGCCTGAGCCGCCGGGGGCATGCCCGCGGACGAGACCGCGTTGGACCAGTTGCACGGTGGTCCGTCGCTGGGGCACAGAGGTCGGCATGGCTCGTCAATGGTTTGGGACGGATGGCATCCGGGGCGTGGCGGGGCAGTACCCCATGACGCCGGAGATGGCGCTGCTCTTGGGACGCGCGCTGGCCGAGCTGGTGCAACGCGGGAAGATCCACGGCACCGGGAGACGGGTGCACCACCGGCCGCGCATCGTCATTGGCAAGGACACGCGACTCTCCGGTTACATGCTCGAGACCGCGCTGGCTTCCGGCGTCATCTCCATGGGCGTCGACGTGCAGCTGGTAGGACCGCTCCCCACGCCGGGCATTGCGTTCATTGCCAAGAGCATGCGCGCGGACGCAGCCCTCGTCGTCAGCGCGAGCCACAACCCGTACGAGGACAACGGCGTCAAGATCTTCCAGGGTGACGGATTCAAGCTCCCCGACGCCGTGGAAGAAGAGCTGGAAGAGCTCATGCGTGACCCCGCGCTGTCCACCCGCGGCGCCACGCGCGAGAGGGTGGGGCGCGCCATCCGCGTGGACGACGCCGTGGGCCGCTACGTGGTCTTCCTCAAGCACACCTTCCCGGACGAGTTGAGCCTGGACGGGCTGCGCATCGTCGTGGATTGCGCCAACGGCGCCGGGTACCGCGTGGCGCCCGAGGTGTTCGCGGAGCTGGGCGCCGAGGTCATTGCCATTGGCGTGGAGCCCGACGGTCTCAACATCAACGCCGACTGTGGCGCCCTCCACCCGCAGGCCCTGCAGGACGAGGTGCGTCGACGCAACGCGCACATTGGCATCGCGCTGGATGGGGACGCGGACCGTCTCGTCGTGGTGGATGAGCGCGGGGAGGTGGTGGACGGGGACCAGATCATGGCCGTCTGCGCGCGCGAGATGCTCGCCAAGGGGCAGCTGCGGGAGAAGACGCTCGTCGCCACGGTGATGAGCAACCTGGGATTGGACCGCTACCTCCGCAGCCTGGGCGGGCAGGTGGTGCGGACGCCGGTGGGTGACCGTTACGTCGTGGAGGAGATGCGGCGTGGGGGCTATTCATTGGGCGGAGAGCAGTCCGGTCACATCATCTTCATGGACCACACCACCACCGGTGACGGCGTGGTGGCGGCGCTCAGCCTGCTCTCGCTGATGGTGCGTGAGGGCAAGCCGCTCAGCGCGCTGGCCGCGAGCATGGAGCTGCTCCCCCAGAAGCTGGTGAGCTTCGCGGTGAAGGAGAAGAAACCGATCGAGGAGCTGCCCTCGGTGCATGGGCTCGTGGGGCGCATCGAGAAGGACCTGGGTGGCGAGGGGCGCGTGCTGTTGCGCTACAGCGGCACGGAGATGAAGGCGCGCGTGCTGGTGGAAGGTGTCGACGCCACGCGCATTGAGGCGTACGCCAACGAGATTGCGGCGGCGATCCGGGCCGCGGTGGGGTGAGGCTTGCGTCGGGTTCCGTTCACGGCTGGGAGGTTCCTGGCGCCCTGGTGGCTGCCGGAGGGCCATTCCCAGACGGTGTTCGGCGGGAAGCTGCGCATGGTGCCGCGCGTGAGCTTCTCCATGGAACGCTGGACCATGCCCGACGGAGAAGTCATCCGCGCCGACCGCGCCACGCCGCACACCCCCGTCACCGACGAGACGCCCACCCTGCTGGTCCTGCACGGCCTGGAAGGCAGCAGCGACGCACCCTACGTGCGCGGCATGATGCGCGCCGGTCTCAAGCAGGGCTGGCACGTGGAGGCGGTGTGCTTCCGCGGCTGCGGTGGCCTCGAGCTCAGCACGCCCAAGAGCTACCACGCCGGGTTCACCGAGGACCTCGAGGAGTGTGTGCGCCGCCTCGGCGCGGAGCGCCCGCGTTCCCCGTTGATGATGGTGGGCTACTCGCTGGGCGGGAACGCCATGCTCAAGATGTTGGGCGGCGTTTGGGGTGAGAAGCCGCCGGCGCACGTCGTGGGGGCGTGCACCGTGTCCTCGCCGTTTGACCTGGAGCAATGCGCGGTGGCGCTGGATGCGTGGCACCCGATGGTCATCATCTACCGGGAGCGCTTCCTGCTCAGCATGCGGGGCAAGGCGCGCGCGTACAAGAAGCAGTTCCCCGGCCGCATCGACGACATCGACATCGGTGGCCTCACCACCTTCAAGAAATTCGACGACATCATCAGCGCGCGCGTCACGGGTGACGGCAACGCGGAGACCTACTGGCGCAACCAGAGCTCCAGGCGCTTCCTGGACGGCATCCGCGTCCCCACGCTCCTCCTCAACGCCCACGACGACCCGCTGGTGCCCGGTCACACCGTGCCCGTCGAGCAGATTGCGAAGCAGCCGGCGCTGTACCTCTCGCTGCATCGCAGCGGCGGTCACATCTCGTTCACCTGGGGGACGCCCACGCGGCCGCGCAACTTCGCCGAGGAGGAGGCGGTGCGCTTCTTCCGCGCGGTGCTGGAACACCGGGCCACGACGGGGCAGGGCACTCAGGCCAATCCCGCCGTGGCGTGATCACACCGGCATGGTCTTGAGGTTCTTGGCAACCTCGAACACGCAACCGGTCTGCGCCTTCACCTCGTCCAGCGTGGTGTTGGGCGCAATCTCGATCAGCGTCATGCCCTTGCCGCGCTCGATGGAGAACACGCCGAGCTCGGTCACCACCATGTCCACGCACGCCTTGCCGGTGAGGGGGAGGGTGCACTTCTCGAGGATCTTGGGCTGGCCCTTGGCGCTGTGCTCCATGGCCACAATCACGCGTCGCGCGCCGGCCACGAGGTCCATGGCCCCGCCCATGCCCTTCACCATCTTGCCGGGGATGATCCAGTTGGCAATGTCGCCTTGCGGGTTGACCTGCAGCGCGCCCAGCACGGTCAGGTCCACGTGCCCGCCGCGGATCATCGCAAAGCTCTCCGCCGACGAGAAATAGCTCGTCCCCGGCACCTCCGTGACCGTCTGCTTGCCGGCGTTGATGAGGTCCGGGTCCTCCTCGCCCTCGTACGGGAAGGGGCCCACGCCCAGCATCCCGTTCTCACTCTGCACCACCACCTCCATTCCGCTCGGGATGAAGTTGGGGACCAGCGTGGGAAGACCAATCCCCAGGTTCACGTAGTAACCATCCTTCAGCTCCTGGGCCACGCGCTTGACGATGCCATCACGATCCGTCGCCATGGTGTCCTCCTCTCACGCCGCCGTCAGCCGGGGCCGGGTGGTCCGCTGCTCAATGGGCTTCACGTAGTTCCGTCCCTGCACCACGCGCTTCACGTAGATGCCGGGGACGTGGACCTGGTCGGGGTCCAGCTCACCCACGTCGACGAGGTGCTCCACTTCCACAATGGTCACCTTGGCCGCGGTGCAGATCATGGGACTGAAGTTCCGCGCGGTCTTGCGGAAGACCAGGTTGCCGTGCCGGTCTCCCTTCCACGCGCGCACAATGGCGAAGTCCGCGTGCAGCGCCGTCTCCAGCACGCACCACTTCCCGCCAATCTGCCGCGTCTCCTTCTTCTCGCTGGCCTTCACCACGCTCTTGCCGTCCTTGCTGTAGAGCTGGGGAACACCGCCCTCGCTGATCCACGTGCCGTAGCCGGTGGGCGTGAAGAACGCGGGGATGCCGGCGCCGGCGGCGCGGATGCGTTCGGCCAGCGTGCCTTGCGGATTCAGTTCCACCTCGAGCTCGCCGTTGAGGAAGCGCCGCTCGAACTCCTTGTTCTCGCCCACGTAGCTCGAGACCATCTTCGACACCTGACCGGCGGCGAGCAGGACGCCCAGGCCCTTGTCGGTGGTGCCGCAGTTGTTGCTGATGATGGTCAGGCCCTTGATGCCCTTCTCACGGATGGCCGCAATCAGGTTCTCCGGGTTGCCGCACAGGCCAAACCCGCCACTCATGATGACGGCGCCATCCTTGATGTCCGCAATCGCCTCGGCGGTCGAGGCAACCACCTTGTCCATGATGCCCTCCAGCGAAGAGGCGCGCGGCATACCACAGCCCAACCGCGCAGGTCAGTGGCAGGCCCCGGCGCGCGCTGTTATTCACGCCGCCCCTCCCGGAGAGCCCTGCCATGGCCGACACCGCCGCCAAGACCTACGGATGCACTGACGTCGTCACCGCTGAGTATGCCGTCAAGGCACTGACCCTGGAGGATGACATCCTGCAGGAGGTGCGCGCCCGGACCGCCGCCGCCGGCATGCCCGACATCCACGTGGCCGCCTCCGACGGAAGGCACCTCCAGGTGCTGGCGGCCGCCGTCGGGGCGAAGAAGGCGGTGGAGGTGGGGACGTTGGCCGGGTACAGCGGCGTGTGTCTGCTGCGCGGCATGGGAGAGGGCGGTTTCCTGCACACGCTGGAGCTGCACCAGAAGCACGCCGACGTGGCGGCGGAGACGTTCCGTCGGGCGGGCGTGAGCAACCGCGTGCGCATCCACGTGGGGAAGGCCAGCGAGAACCTCCAGAAGCTGAGCGCGGAAGGGCCGTTTGATCTGGTCTTCCTCGACGCCGACAAGGCCGGTTACCCGGGCTACCTGGCCTGGGCCGCGGAAAATCTGCGCGTGGGTGGCGTCGTGATCGCGGACAACGTGTTCCTGTGGGACAGCATTGGCCGCTCAGCCAGCGACGCGCGGGGTGGGGCCACGCAAGGGGACATCGACGCCATGCGGCGTTTCAACGAGACCGTCATCCGTAGCGAGCGTTTCATGGGGACGCTGCTGCCCACGGGAGAGGGTCTGGCGCTGGGCGTCAAGGTCCGCTGACCGGCGCCAAAAGGCGGTTGAGGACCCGCTTTTGCGCGTGATACCGCAGCGTTCTCCGTTTCAAGGAAGAGGGAAGCATGGCCAGAGTCATTGCCGTGGCCAACCAGAAGGGTGGGGTTGGCAAGACGGTGAGCAGCATCAATCTGGCGGCGTGTCTCGCCCGCTCCGGGCGACGCACGTTGCTGGTGGACCTGGATCCCCAGGGGCACTGCGGCATCGGCACCGGCTTTGACATCGAGAGCGCGGAGCGCACCACGTATGAGCTGCTCACCCAGCGGCAGACCACGGTGAAGGACTGCGCGGTGCCGTTGCCGTTTCCCTCGTCGGGCGGGCGGCTGCACTTCATCCCCTCCAACCTGCGCCTCTCCCTGGCCGAGCGCGAGCTGGAACGCCTCTACAGCCTCCCCAACCTGGTGCTCGCCGGAAAGCTGAAGCCCGTCCTCAACGACTACGACGAGGTGGTGCTGGACTGCCCACCCGCGCTCTCCAAGCTGACGTTGAACGCGTTCCTGGCGTGCAACATGGTCATCATCCCCATCAGCGTGGGCTACTTCAGCATCCAGGGCGTGCGCATGCTGGCGGACACGCTGCGTGACATCTTCGAGGAGACCGGCCTGGACTACGACATCCGCTGCCTCATCACGCGCTACCGCGGCGGGCAGACGGTGAGTCGCGAGGTGAAGCAGGCCGCCCATGAGCTCTTTGGCGAGTACTGCTTTGAGACGGTGATCCGCGACAACATCGTCGTCGAGAAGAGCGTGGGGGCGCAGACGCCGCTGGTGGAGTTCGACCCGTCCAGCCCCGCGGCGGAAGACTACGAGATGTTGACGCAGGAGCTCCTGAACGGGCGTGAGCCGAAGGCCAAGGGTTCCCTGACGGAGACGGATTCCTCGTCGGAGAAGGCCGAGCCCGCTCTGGCGGCCGAGGGGGGCTGAGGCGCCATGAGCCGCAAGAAGAACAAGAACAAGCCGGACGCCAAGCCCGCCATGGGCGCCACGCACGCCACCGCTGGTGAAGTCAGCGACTGGGGCGCGAAGCTGGATGCCCCGCCGCCTCCGCCCCTGTCGTCGTCGGAGGAGGCCGAGCCCGCGAGCAAGAAGAAGAAGGCCACCGCGCCTTCCGTGATGGGCTTCCTCTCGCGCGTGGGCGGCGCGCCAACGCTGGGCAAGACCCCCGCCCGCGGTCTGCTGGGCAAGATCTCCGCCGACGATCTGCGTGCGGTGGGCCGTCTCCCCAACGACGGCGCGGACGGGGAGGGCGACCACCTCCCGCCGCCACCGGCTCCTCCCGCCGAGGTCATGGCGGCGCCCGAGGTGGTGCCCGTGGCCACGGAACCGGAGACGCCGGTGGCGCGCGTCGACGTGAAGGTGGTGGAGGAGACTCCCGCGGCACCGTTGACGACGGAAAGCGCGTCGGAGCGGCTGCGCGCGCTGCGACACCTCACGCCGCCACGCGGCACCATCGAGAACCGCAAGTCCGACCGGTACCCCTTCCGCGTCACGGTTGAGTACACCGCCGTGGGGCGGAGCAGCTCCGAGCTGGCGGACAATCTCAGCGAGAAGGGGCTGTTCATCCACACCGCCAATCCGCTGGAGGTGGGTGACCCGGTGATGATCAACTTCGCCGTCCCCGACGCCACCTTCCCGCTGACGTTCCCCGCGCGCGTGAAGTGGGTGACGGCGTTTGGCAGCCTCAACAACGCCACGCCCGGCATGGGGCTGGAGTTCACGGCGCTGGATGACAAGAAGCGTCGGGCGCTGGAGTCCATCATTTCCCGGCTGCGTCGCCCGGGACGGGAGGAGGCATGAGCCAGCCCAAGGACCCCACGGATCCGTCGGGAGAGTTCGAGGCGCCGCCGGTGGAGGTGGTGCCCGGCAAGTTCGTGGTGGCGCGGCCCAAGCGGCAGGAAGAAGAGCTGACCATGGCCGCCAAGCTGGAGACGCTGAAGCACCGGCCCGTGGAGGTCTACGCCAACGGCGTCACCTACCGCGGCATCCTCCAGGGCAGTGACGACGAGTACGTCTACTTGCGCACCGACTCGCGCTTCGTCCAGGTGCTGATGGAACGCGTCTCCCGCCTCGACGCGGCCGACAGGAAGGCCACACCGCTCTCCAACACCACGTTCGACCCCTCGTTCTTCAGCTCCGGCGAGGACCCTGAGGGGACCTGAACAGCGACGGAAGCTGGAGCGGTTGCTCGACGGGCCAGGTGTCCTCCAACATGCGCCCCCGGTTCGGACGCACGAGGAGGAGCACACCATGGCCAAGCGCATGAGCCTCTTTGACGAGGCCACCCGGGACTTCCTGCCCTATTCGCACCTGCACAAGGTGGAGCGCGAGAAGGACCGACCCTGGATCTCCGAGCAGGCCATTGCCTTCCTCACCCGCAAGGGTGTGGTGAAGGAGGAGGAGGGGAAGCTGGTGGTGCACCTGGGCGCCGGTTGGCTGGTGCACGGAAAGGTGGGCACGCGCGCGGGCAGGTACATCCAGCCGCTCGCCGGTGAGCCCGCGGAGGCCGCCGCGCCCGCCGCACCGGCACCCAGACCGGCTGCCGCACCGCCGCCTCCATCACCGCCGGCGCCTCCCAAGGCCGCTGCACCGCCGCCGCCCCCACC